>CAWUTK010000086.1:0-15475 GCA_963924785.1 uncultured Opitutales bacterium | reverse complement strand
AGTTTTATTAATGCTTTCTTTTTCTCCTTTCGCCCCTGCATTCATAAGTGTATGACACAGCGAAATTAGGGTACAACTAAAAAATGGCGATTTCGGAAATTAATTTATTGATCTGTTGAACTCACTGCCGTGAGTAGTTACTATTTGGGTATTTTAAAATTTGATCTCGAAATCCCTTCGCTCGTTTAGAGGTACTCGCTGCCCCTTTTTGAAAATCGGCTAACACAACCTTTCCTATTCCTCCTAACTCCACATACATCTGCTTTGCAGCGATAACACCTGCTTGATAATTATCCGTTGCAACAATAGTCACAATACGACTTTGATCAATCAAGCCAGAATCAATTAATACAACCGGGATACCTGCATCAACGGCTTTATTAACAGATTTAACCAGAACTTTTTCATTTTGAGGAGCCAATATAATGCCATCAATACGACGACTACCGTTTATATGAGCGGTCACAAACTCATCCATAAATTGCTTCTGAATTTCAGGATACTCCTCGCTTTCAGGTGCTTGCCAATCAAGAGTAATAGTTCCAAGACCTTGCCTGTTTCTATTAATTTCGTTCTTGGCTTTATTGCACCCCGCATAAACATTCGACCAAAACCCGCCATCGGCTTTAGGAATAACTAATATATTTAAAGCATCTACTTGGGGAACTTTTGGCAATTGAGTAACGACTCCCTCCTCAGCAACCGGAACAGGGGCACTAGAGCTTGAGTTTGAGCTTATAAACATATACCCAATCAAGCACAGATAGGATAACCCAAATATACCTTTTGCAACAGTCGAAAAAACCGAGCGCTTTGATATTCTGGCGTTACTCACAAGATGTAATAAGACTCATAAATGAATGGTAGTTCAATATACATCAAGTCGGATCAAGCACTCAACCTGATCCAACTTAAAAACGGTACGAATCCAGACTAATTAGCCTAGATTTATAAAAATTTAAATTTACGCCTTCTTATCGTGAACCAAAAATGTCCTTAGTCCAAATAGTGCGATTAGAACAAAACAACCAGCAGGCAACCAAAACGATGTTCTAACGCCATAGTCTGTAATCATGCCACCTTGAAGCTTCGTTAATACCGCGCCTCCAACAATTGACATAATCAAGAATGCAGAACCTAGTTTCGCCTCTTCTAATTCTAACCCTTTCAAGGCAATTCCATAAATCGTAGGGAACATCAATGACATACAAGCAGATATTCCAACAAGCGAGTATAGCCCTGTAATTCCTTCTAAATGAATTGCACCTACAGTGAAAGCAACGCCACCAAGCGCAAATACAGTTAACATCTTACCCGCACTAATAAAACGGAGTAAAGCCGTGCAAATAAAACGACTGATCAAAAAGATAACCATTGCAATAATATTGTATGACTGAGCTTCACCTAACGATAGCCCAACCTCGGACATGCCGTAATGAACAACAAATGTCCAACACATGATCTGTGCCCCTACATAAAACAACTGCGCTAATACTCCTTCACGGAAATGAGCTTTTCCTAACAGCCTCCCCACAATTTCAAAAAATGGTGCATCTGGCTCTTCTTTCTTAAAAGACGGCATTTTACTGAAAGCGTAGATAATTAAAAACACAAAAACAATGCCTGCAATAACCAAGTAAGGTGTGCGAACATTGCCTAAATCCGTCTGTTGAATTTCAGCAAATTTTTCAGGATCTCCAGACCGAAGAGCTTTCATCACATTTGGAAGAGCTCCACCTAGCGCCCCTGATGTCTTCTCAAAATCAGGAATTCCATCTTTATAAAACTTAACCTGGTTTCCATCTTTCAATGTCACATTATCACCATCAAGTGTAGCACCACTTGGCAACGCCGCTGCATCAACAATCAAATACTGAGCATATTCTGCGTCTCCAGTCTTCACGCTCTCACTAATTTTTGTCACCTCTAAACTCGGTGCCAAGATAAATGAAGCAACCGCCATTCCTGTTAACGACCCGATTGGATTAAATGACTGTGCAAGATTTAAACGTTGAGTAGCCGTTTCCTGTGGCCCCATTGCTAGAATATACGGGTTACAAGCTGTTTCAAGAAAAGCTAACCCATAAGTAATAACATAGGAAACAAGGCAAAATAGGCCAAAATTTGCTGTCAAGCTTGCGGGGATAGCCAATAAAGCTCCAATAGCATATAATGCTAATCCTAGCATAATCGCGGCCTTGTAGGTAAACTTACGAATAAAGAACACTGCCGGCAACGCCATGCAAAAATAGCCTGTATAAAAAGCAAACTGTAACCAAGAGGCTTGAGAAGTGGTGATAATAAACACCTGCTCAAACACCTTAACTAACGGGTTGGTAAAATCATTAGCGAACCCCCAGAGAGAAAAACAACAGGTCGTTAAGATAAAAGGTAATAGGTACTCCTTAGGAATAACTTGTTTTTTTGAATCAGTTGAGTTGCTCATAGATATAGTTGTTTGTTAATTAAATAATTCAATTAAGGTTTAAAGGATAAATAGAGATAGTTAGCTAAAATCACAATACTTTATGCATTCAATCAAGAGAACACATATTGTAGGTAATAGTATAACACAATTAGTTCAATTTGAGATAGACATCATTGAGCATTTAATGGATATTATTGCAAGAAATGAAAGAATCCGAATTAGTATCAAAAGAAGTCAAAACAGGACACTATTTCTTTCTAAACCCATCTGCTTCAAAGAATAAAGAATTAAGAATTGTTTTCGGAGGGATAGAAACATGCACCCCCACATACACGATTCAAAGAGATAATTTTGATTTTTATTCAATCGAATGGATCAAACAGGGAAAAGGGTCGATTCAGATTGAGGGGGAAACTCACACCCTCACATCAGGTTCACTGTTTATTTACGGTCCAAATACAAAATACAAAATGAACACTGACCCGAAACAAGTTCTACAAAAGTATTTCATCACATTTTCAGGATCCAATGCAAAGGACCTTCTTCAAAAACATAATTTAAAAGAAGGCTCAATAATCAATACACTCCCTCACCCCGATTTAATCCACCTATGGGACAAAATAATAGAAGAGGGAAATCAGATCCCCAACACTCAAGCGATTTGCCAATCTTATCTCGAAATATTTCTCCATAAAAGCAGAAACATGATGCAAATTGATAAGCCCAAAGATCATCAATTTGAAGAATATGTCTCACTTCGAAGCTACATCGAAGATAACCATCTGGAATTGACCTCTGTTAATGAAATCGCCAAAAACACAAAAAAAACACCTTTTCATATATGCCGCTTATTCAAGAAATATAGCAAAGAATCTGCTTACAATTTACTCAGTCGACTAAAAATGAATTACGCTGCTGACCTAATACTATCAACGGACATGCGGATAAATGAAATAGCCTTTCAGGTGAAATTCGAAGATCCCTACCATTTCTCTAGAGTCTTTAAAAAAATATACGGCATTTCACCCGCTAAATTAAAAAAACAATACAACGAAATTCACACCTCAAAAATCAAAGGATAATATTTCTTCGTCACTTTAGATGCACCCGTCATCAAGGATCCTTTCGAATATGTTCTTCAAGTTTAATAAATTCACCGTGTAAAATAGAGCCATCCTGAATGTCCATACTTTTTTGCACAAAGCCCATAGCTCGTTGAGCTTGCCCCTTCTGTTTTCCTTCCAAGCACGCCGTAACATAAGGTCGAACTAAACCATACCATAAATGCCCGCCACCTTTCGCATCAAACTTCTTAACCACTTTCTGAAATTCCACTTCTGCAACATCCCATTTTTCTTTATCAATGTGATCGAGTAAAATATCTGCGCCAACCCCTATCGCTAGGTCAAACCGCTGGTTTCGTTTCTGACGCATCATATCTTTTTGAAGATCCGCAAGTAACCGGTCATCACCCATTTCTGAATACACATCAGCCAATCCTTCTTGCCCTTTAATCATTACATCAATTCGATCTTTGAAATTATAAATCCAGCGTTTCCAAAATTTGATTTTTTCTTCATTCGAGATATCAGCTTTATTCAACCATCGCTCTTCCTCTTCCCAGGGTTCAACATAAGAAAGCATACTCGCTTGAGCATTCTTTATCGCTTGATGATAATAATCTTTATCCCGATGAATCCTAGCCCATGAAAGCTCAATTTTGGATTTCAACATACTACGCTGCCGCTTCTCTCCTTTACTAAAAAATTCCAACTCTTCAGAATTCACCACTTGCCAAGTCTGAGGATCTTTCGCATCTCCAACAGGATAGTTATGCGAAGAGTATCGACCACAATCTAAATCCCAATTACCAGCAGACTTCAAATAACCAAACCAAGCGTGACCGCCACCGGAACCCTGCCCTGAAAAGTATAGTGTGGGAATACCGTGAGCCTTCCCAGACATCGCAGCATAATAAGCTTGGTCAACACATATTCCGCCATAGTTGAGAATACGATACAACCGATAATTCTCATAGGGCCACACATAAGCCTGCTGACCTAACCGCGGAAAATCATAGTTAATTGAAGAAAATGTTTTATTAAACGTTTCGAGACGTGGAGAAACTTTTTCAAACGCCCACTCTAATTCTGATACTGGTAGCAAATGATTAATAACATTCTTCAACTCAATGAAACCAAGTCTTCTTAAATCATAAGCTAACTTTCGCTTATCATTTTTCTCAACGTAATAACGAAACAAGGTGGCAGGACTATCGACTCGTGGCGCTTGATCCTTCGGGCGGACTTGATGGTGAGGCCAGTCCCGGGGAAATGGCTTATCATGAACCAAAGCCATCGCCACAGCGAGTGTCGAATATTCAGATAGTTTTTTGGGGAATTCTTTATATAAGGACAACAAGACTTTGTAAGCGCCAGGAATATCATCCTGCTTAGATAGCTGATTCAACAATTTTGAAATCACGGCATCTTCCTGACTCAGACGAATGTATAACGCCATGTCAGAATCTTTAAGCTTTAAGTTCTTATGCAACGACACCCATCTAACTAAATTGAACCACCCAATAAAGCTTTCCTCCTGCCCTGTAGGAATACGTTGATCCTTCTCCCAGTGTAATCGCAATCCATCTATAATTTTTTTCTTTTCAGAATTCCATTGCTTAGGTTCAGTATAAACACTCCACCACCGCTTTGCCGTTTCACCCGACCAAAGAGGAATCGTTTCGCTAAAATCGCTAAAAGACTTTAACGCATAAGAACGATCTTTTTCCGATAACATCTTCAGCGGTATTCGAATTATTTTATTATTCGAAGCCCGGCGAACTTGGACATTGTTGCCCTCTAATCCAACATACGTTGCATCCAATTCTCGTCCTTTAACATCAATCCATAGTCTGCCAAACAAAGGGGTTGAGAGCATTACCCCCAAGACGCATATATATAAAAACCTACACATCACAAATCTCAACAGCCTTCGCCAACGCATTTAATGGCTCATCTCCAGTTGGAACAAATTCCTGTGCCACAAACCCGCTGTATCCAGTTTCGATGATAGCCTTTATGATCGCAGGATAATACAACTCCTGCGAATCATCAATTTCATTACGGCCCGGAACACCTCCTGTATGGTAATGCTTAATATGAGCATGGTGCTTTCGAATCGTAGCAATCACATCGCCTTCCATAATTTGCATATGGTAAATATCGTAAAGCAACCCAAATCGTGACGATCCAAGCGCCTCGCATAATTTAATTCCCCATTCAGTATGATCACACTGATAATCAGGATGGTCCACCTTACTATTCAACAATTCCATCACTATATTGACTCCATACGCTTCAGCCAATTTAACCACAGGCGAAAGGCCTTTAACGCAGTTCTTAAACCCCTGTTCCTCACTCAAGCCATTTCGGTTACCAGAAAAGCAAATCAGGTTCTGAATCTTCGCTTCTGCGACTTTAGGAATCAACTGAGAATACACATCTTTAAGCTTATCATGTAAAGAGGTGTCATTGAATCCTTTTTCAATACACAAAGCATCATCCGTAGCCATAGAACAAATCAGTCCTTTTTCCTGAGCAAGACTCCATTCCGCTGGAGTTAATAAATCGATCCCCTGCAGGCCAATGCCAACAGAGGCTGTTAAAAAATCGTTAAGAGCGATACTCTCATAGCACCACCGACAAGCCGCATGTTTTATATTATTTTTAAGCATTTTGAAGTATAGCCAATAGAGGTTTTTGTTTTAAATGAGTCTGGATTTATTTACGATCGACAAGGTTCACTTTAAATTTGGACTTCAGTTCTACAACAACTTTATTAGAAACAATAAGATCAGCTCTAAACCCTTCATCAGATGTAATCCCTTTGAATTTTATGGGAATTACTACCTGCCGTTCATTGGGAAATCCTTTTTTGGCGAGAATGTAAGACAACACGACTTAGTAAACAGACTCCAGTAAACCTAGTCCAAGTTCCCCATGAACTTCTATTTCGGATTCAATAATAGCAGTTCCAATTGCATTTTCATTCATCAACTAATTCTCTGCGCCTTTGCGCCTCTGCGCGAGCCTATTTATCAAATATTACATCAATTAAACCGTATAAAAAACAATCACCCCATTCCACTCTTCATACCTAATTAATTATGAAAAATTTTATAAAAGCCCCTCCGATGCAACTATTTCCTAAAGTTTCATCTAAAACGGTCGACAGTTAAAGGTAAGGTCTATCATTGGACAGACCCTCATTATTAACATAAACCACTTATAACAAGAGAAATAAGGATAAAACAGTTTAGCGTCACACATCTAAAAACAGGACAGATTGCATATCAATCTGCCCTATTTTACATATTTTGATAACAAATACCATAGTCTCACGAGATAATGGTGCTCGATTATATGATATACAGTCATTTCAGTCGGCATCACGCAATTCTCAGGAAACAGAATCCATTGTAAGTTCTACGAATTTCTTTGAAAGCTCTACCCTTGCGTTTTCAAATCACGCTATAAACGCATCTGCCCCTCAACAGTTTAAGGTATTATCTCTCGAACTCAGGAAAGAGAAAGACGACAAGATCCAGCAAATCATGGCGATCTTGAACAAAATCAATACCGCGGAGAAGCTCAATGAAGAACTCGGGGTTAAACTCACCCAACTTTACGACGATGTTGCGACTGTTGACAAAAAACAAGCGGCACAAAACCGAAGCCAAGAAATCATTGCTCAAAAAGAATTAGCGAGTGATAAAATTGCAGATCGACGAAATAATGCAAAAGAGGAAGAAGCCGCAATTTTCGAACGCTTAAAAAAATCACGGTTAAAATCGAGTGATAAAAATTCTCGAAATAAAGCTTTCGGAGAAAACAAGCTTAACGAAGAATCATTCAACAATAGTTACGCCCAGTCGAATCTATCTTTAATTGAAAAAGGTAAAGAACAGTCTCTTGAAAACTTAAACGAGTCACAAAAGGCAAATAAGTCACGTGAAGCAAAATCAGTTCAACAAACAATAAACGCCAAAACCTTTGCAATGCGAAACACCGAAGCGATCCAAAAAGCAATTGAGGATAAAGCGGAAAAAAGCAATCAGGATAAGAAAACTTTCGATAAAGCATTCAAAGGCAATTCCAGCCTCTCGACTAAATCATTCGGCTCTCCAATCAGCACCGAAAAGAAATTAGCCGAACTTTATAAAGCAAAAGTCTTAAATACCCAAATGATCCAAGAGGAACGGCGTAATGTTGAAGATTTCTTATTCTACAAGAACGAGGATTCGAATCTCTCCTTTAAACAAAAAGACATTCCACTTAACAAGATTTCCACATTAGAAAACTAAAAAAGACCTTTGTCTTAAAATTAAATGTCTAATTCCCTGAACAAGTTCACCCTACTGATCCTACTAGCGGCTTCATTTAGCTCATGCAGTAAAGATCCCGCTCCCGCCGTAACGACTAAGGATAAACAGGTCAATGCAGCAGCCGAATTGCCCGTCAAACCAACCCCAGCACCTAAAAAGGTGCAAGTGTTTATACAGAATGGCTTTGATAAAATGATCAACATCACTGTCAAAGAAGAAGAGTCGTTAACTATTCCACCTTACAAACATGCAATGGTTGAGCTTTTCCCTGGAGAACATGTTTTCAACATAAACCTACCAGACCAGACGACTAAAACAATTGTAGCCGATGTGAAGGAGAATCAAACCACCGTTATAAACCCTAATGGAATGACGATTTTCATGCGCCACGAAATGTCTTATGGCATGTATCGAGTCGGTGGAGCTAAACCGCCGAAAATCGACCACTTTAAAAACCAAGAAGTCATTAGCGTAAAAGTCGATTATCCTCTCGGACAAGAACGTCCTCGCAAGATCATGGTCAGCACGAGCTACAATCAGATGGGTAATGGTGATAATGAACGACGTATCAGTAAATTATACAAAGTTCCAACAACACCATTGTCTCCCGCATTAGCTATGGAAATATTAGAAGCCATTAACTTTGATTACCAAAACGAACACATTTAAACCTCAATCGAAGTTCTTGGAGAGTCAACACCTGACAGCAAAAGCAACCACCGTTTATTTGAAATATTCCAATCATCAAAAGCCCCACTGCGCTTCTATGCCTTCAAAGCTCTCGCAGATAGAGATGAACTAGAGATGGTTATTAAAATATTTAAAGAGCTCGATATCAGCCACCGAACAATGGTCATTCACCACTTTGAACGAAGCACTATGTCAAAGAAAGTATTGAGCACAAATGCCCTAGCTTATGACGACCCTGAATACAGTATACAAGAAGAGGCGTTTAGAGTAATGGCTGGAAACGAACGCGATGATCCCAAAGGGAGAGAACGCATGCACCTCATGCTTAAGAATACTCCACTCAAAGGAAGCAGAGCGAGGATGTCACTCTATTTAGAAAATGGCGTAGAAACTGACTTAAGGAAATCCAATCTCGAAAAGTGCCTAAATACAATCAATCAATGCTGGGCAAAACCGGTTGCGAAAGTTCTTTTTAGACAAGCATCACGTTTACCCTCAAAAGACAAAAAAACCTTCTTAAGCGAACTACCCAGCAGAATTAACAATGTTGAGAATGAAGAATCTAGAGCTTGGTTAATTAAAGAATCGCTCACTTTCAGTCGATACAAAGAACCAATTGCAGAAATTATCCAATTAGGATATTCAGATAAAACGAGTATTGTTCGAGCAGCAGCCTTTTATCTGGAACTCAATATTACAAAAAACCCAGAAACAATGAATTCACGACTATCGAGTGAAAGTGACTCAAATGCTCTCTCGATGATGCAACGTGAACTAAAACTTTTCTCAATCCCATACTACCATGGGAAAACCTTCAAAGACGACTTAAGGGAACACGCAACCCTTCAGTTAAAATCGCTACTGAGTGACAATGACATCGAAGTCTCAGTTGAGGCGATGAGATACCTTAGTGATAAATACAAACGCACAAAAATTGACTTAATTCCCTATGCCATTTCTCTATTTCCGAAACTAAGCGATCCAGAAAGAAAACTATCCATACTTCGCTTACTTCCAGCACAATCAGAACTGGAAATCGAAACCCTTTCACTCGCAAGTAAAGACGTGGACTCACGGGTTCGAAAGGAAGCCTACCAAAAGCTATGCAATCTCATTGTGAAGAAACAAAGATGATATCCTCAATTTTTTTAAAGAAAGAGTCTCCAACGAAACCGATTCCGATCTACATAAATTTCTAGAGAAACGAATCGCAAGGTTTTAGTCTCGCACATCGAGAAAACATGAACCGAGGAATGCTTCGGGTTAGGAACCACAAAAGGCACAAAATTCACAGAACGAAATGGTGGCAGGTGCGACGGATGCTTTGGGGTTTAACAATGAAGAACGGAGAGGATTCCATTAACCACTAATCCGCGCTAATCTTCACTAATAGAGCCACTTTCCTAAAACCTTAAACTTAGAGATAATTTTCATTGGGTATTTCCCTGCCTCATTCCAACATCATTAGTGTAGATTAGTGCGGATTAGTGGTTAAATATTTTAATTTTTTGATTCCTGTGCCTTCGAGGCTCTAAACGAAGAACGCCCCCTTCCCCTTTACAATTAGGGATTTATAACGCCCAGGAATTTATTTTTAATAAATTTCAAAATAATACCAATAATTCTCAGTTTTTTACGTTATACCTACTGATTACATTGATTCATGGGCATAACGTTAGATAGTATAGATATTGATTGGATATGGAATAACTCCTGTTCGGTTTCGACTATGCCGACCTCATACAACAGTGACACTTCTGATGAAGACCTAATCAAAGCTTATAAACGAGGCGATCAGAACGCGTTTCACTTAATCATCAAACGCTATGAAAAGGCATTATTGGGATATATTAAGTCAATGGTGTTCTCACAAACAGTAGCTGAAGAAATTTGCCAAGAATGTTTTATCAAACTTTGCCAAAAACCACCCCATTATCTCTGGCGAAGCAAAGTTAAAAGTTGGCTATTTAAAGTTGCTCGAAATCTAATCACGGATGCAATCCGAAAAAACCGTGAATCAAATACGCCCATTTCCGAAATCTCAGAATTAGCAAGTGAAAGCACACCCGTTAAAGAAATTCATAAAAAAGAGCAATATTCCCAACTAGCGTTAATGATTCAGCGGCTAAAAGAAGAATACCGCGAAGTCATCAGTCTGCACTATTATGCAGAGATGAGTTACAAGGAAATTTTAAAAATACTAAAAAAACCTATCGGGACAGTTCTTTGGCAAGCACAACAAGCCCTTCAAATCATGAGGAAAGAGAAGGAGGACTTGAAATAATGAGCAAAGAATGTACTGAGTTCACCAACCTCACAACTAACCATTCAGCTGATGAGCAGGATTATCATATTAGGAACTGCCCTGACTGCCAGAGTCACCTTAACTTTGATAAGAATCTATCAAAACTAGCTAAGGAAGAAAAATTTAATTTAAGTTCAGGCTGTTTACGAGAGATCCTAACTGAAGTTGAAAAACAAGCGGTTACCAATCAACCAAATTCGATTGGATTCTATGATTGGAAATTTCTACTCGGAAGCGCTACACTACTAATTACCATCACTCTACTTGTAATTAATCAATTTCCAGCATCTGATCCGCCTATCAACACAAGTGTTCCAATAGTAAAAAGCATCCTCGCATGGGATCAGTCTATAACCGGCCGAGTAACCCTTCGAAGTCAAATGACTTCGTATAAACAACGCCATCCATTTAAAAAGAAAACAAGCAAAGTGAAATCAAACAACAAACCGGGGAGACCCTCCTATTACAAAAGAATTCAAAGATTAAATGCGAACTCCTAGTAACGACTCATGTCGTTAAGGGATTTAGACTGTAGGCTTAAGGCTATTAGTGGAAAAGGCGAGACCTATATTTACCGAACTACACTCCTATTGCCGAATAGACTAACTCCCAACAACCGAGACTACTTAAATCGTCACTAACTCCTAATATATAAATATGAAAAAAATCATAAATAAAAAAAATCTACTACAACTATTAATAGCCATAATTGCACTCTCATTCAGCACATCCCTTTCGTACGCCGACAGCGATCGAGATGATGACGACGATGATTATAGACGCGGTCATCATCGAGAACATGATGACGATGATGATGACGAATGGGAAGATGACGACGACGATGAATTTGAACGCTACGAAAGAAAAATCATAAAATTCTATAAGAAAAACCTACCTGAAGCAGTTCGACTCTATGAAGAGCTAGAAAAGGTTTATGAACAGAATGAAGATGAATTTGAATATCAAGAAGATGAGCTAGAAGAATTCCTTTTCGATAAATTCGAACATTACCAAGACGTAAAAAATCACAACCCTAAGCTGGTAGAGTTATTAAAGAAAAATGTAATCCTAGAGCTTCAAGCTCGCTTAGTGGGTTTCCACATTCAACGATTAACAAAAGAAGGCGGCAAGCATTTTGAAGCGGCGAACAAACTACAAAACAAGCTAAAGGAAATCCTTGAACAAACCTTCGAAATCAAAATTCAACTTCAAAGCTCTGAAATTGAAACAATGGAAAAAGAGGTCGTTAAATTCAAACAAGTACTTGAAAAGCGAAAAGCAATGAAAGATCAAATTATCAATAATCGCCTACTCGAATTAACCGGTATGGAAGAAGCGGTTTACTGGTAAACATTCGGCACTTAGCATCATATTGTTAGACTGCAAGCTACTACTTAAAGCCCTCTACTGCCTGGAGGATCGCATTCGCCCGATTAGACTGCTCTGGTCGCTGAATATTTCCTGCAAGATGCTTCAGGCGAGTATAGCGGGGGTTAAGTTGGTCTCTCCATATTTGAGCCCGACTAAACCGAGTTTGCCCGACCCAATGATTACAGGCTTGGTAAACCTCTTCCATTTTCTGTAAGAAATTAGGATCAATCAGTCCGTGTAAATTTTCGATAAGATAGCCGACCTGCCTTCCTCTTTGACTTTCTAATAACGCAGGAAACTGTTTAAATATTTCATCTATTTTCTCCAAACGAGGTTCAATGTGCTCATGAATTCTTTCATATGAAAGACCTGGTTGTTTTACCCAATAATCACAATCAATCAAAATAGCCTCCATTTTATCAATATAAAAAGGTTCAACTGTTTTCTGGATCCCCTCTAATGATTGTTTCGCTCTTTGAATAACTACAGGGTCGTGTATTTGCGCTAAAATCGCTTGTGCCTGTCCATACCGTGGAAGCACTTCCTTAGTAATAATTTTTTCAGGAGAAGAACCCGTTTGCCTAATCCAATATTTACAATCCGCCAATATCTGTTCAATCCTCTGACCATAAAGCACTCCGACCATATCCCGTATTTGCTTTAAAATTGCTGGTGCTTCTTGAACATAAGCAGGTGTTACTACTAAGGCTACGATTAGCGTTTTGGCCCGTTCCTCCGCTTGAGACAATCTCGGATTAATTCCATTTTTAATAATTTCATCAGCCGAGAGATCTTTCCGTTGAACCAAAGCCTGACATTCCCTCAAAAGCCTTTGCATAACAGGATCTCCACTTAATCCAATTCCTGAAACATAATCCCTTATACCAGAATTACCCTTAGGCAAAGCATACTCTCTTCCAAAGTGGTTCCAGTTATTAACGCCTCTAGTATTAAAATTCTTTATAGTATCCCCAGCCGTAGTCACTCGCAAATAATCCGCTTTAACATATTGCTCCAAATGACGCCCAACTGGTGGCTGCGAAAAAGTCACAACAACCTCTACGGGTACACTCAGCGAGCTCAGCAATGCAGCTGCGCCACCAGAACTATGTCCAGTTGCAATCACTCGATAGCCCCTACAATAATACTGCAAATCATTTGCGATACCACTATCTAAGAGGTTCTTCATCATCATATAGAAATGAAGCGACACCTGGCTCTTCTCATTTGCCCTTTTAGACAATGGAGCGAGCCCAGACTTCCAACCACTCATAGCCTCAACATTTTCTCCACGAAACACCACAAATGCCAGTTTATGCTCTCGCGAAAAAGCCAGATAGGCAAACGTCTCACCCTCTTCATAGGTTAAGGCTTCATCGAAAAACGCCGACTTCAACTCTCTCTGAACGACATCACTACTAGCATAAGCCAATTCACACATCTCCGCTAAAAACAGCGTTAAATCCTCTCCGATAGGCTTAGTTATCTCTGGGATACTTTCAGAATACAACTGTTTATATTTCGAAAAAACAGCTCCATTGAGACTCTGCGTTGGATACCCTAGCATTAAAAACAGGCAACACAGAGTTAATCCTCCAATGAATTTCAAAAAATATTTCAGTTCAAATCCCAACATCATAGTTCTCCAAAAGCTAACACCATTTCAATAAAAGAATACCTTATTCATTCTCAGGCAAGGCTTCAAAAGCCTTTCTTTTTTTTTCCATCCATTTACCAAATCCATCCGGAGTCTGCATGATTTCTTTCATTTTGCTCATAGCCTCAAGATGGACAGCATCATTCTTCTGAAACATTTCCATTCCATGCACTTTACTGATCGCTGCTAGTTCTTCGAAAGTGTTTGCGTTAAATTCTAAATCGCACGCGCCACCCAGTTGTTTACAAGTCATCGTTTTCATAATAATTCCCTTCGTTGTTTTTGTTAAGCAAATTTCGGGCAGATTCCTACCACATCAACCGTTGTCCGTTCAAGGCTCGGAGGTTTGCTACTTCTCTGCAATCAGCATTTTCAAAATTTGATCCTTGAGATGCAGTCTCTTCTTCTTTTCTACTGTGAAAACTGCGTCTTCGGGAGTTTCAATATTCTCCTCCATTCTAAAGATTTCTTTGTCGATTTCATCGTATTCAATCATTAGCCGACGAATATGAGCGTCTTCTGTTTTTAGGCGATGAATCGAGTCGATGTGATCTGGGAACTCTGAGTGGAGAGGATGATGATCGATTGGCATAGGTTGAGTAGATCAAATATCACAAAAAAAGTCGATAGTGAATTTTTAGGGCGATTGCCGCGACGAAAGAATTAACCTCCCGCAATAACTCGTATTCTATCGCATTACTTGAGAACCGACTTTGTAATTAAGCGGTCGGTCAACCGAAACCACTCTACCAATAACTTATGATAAAGGGAATCGTGGAGAATCTGACTAAAACGATTTCGGTCATAACCATTTACCGCATCAATGTAATCATTGAGAGAAACCTTACCATAGGAATAATTATCTGTTTCATCTCGTAGAATCGCTCGCGACAATGCAATTTTCTCTTTAGCAATTGCTCTCAACTTACGTTCCCTATTCAAGCGTGTATAAATATTCTTTAAATTTGACTCAACTCTTTGCTGAGTGCTTTCGTTCGATAGCTTTTGCTTTTTCAATAACAACTTAGTGGTTTCATGCTTGGCATTCTCTAACTGGCCAGAAGCCGGAAAATCAAAAGAGAGTCCAGCTGTTACTAGATTTTCCGAATCATCAAACGTTCTACCCTCTCCACGCATCTCTAATGCAACAAAAAGATTGATCGACGGCAGCAAATCATCTGCGTCCTTATCGACTTCAAGTATACTCTGCTTTTCTAACAGCCTTAGAATACTAAATGTTCTACTTTGGGAACGAATCATTTCTAGACTTTTCCCTTGATCCGCTTCAAAGGATTTATTTAGAGATGGAACATCTGGGACATAGCGGAACTCCCCTTGATTGCGAATGGATTCACGAATCAAATTTTCTGAAACTTGATAAGACTCCTCGAATTCAATTAAGCGCTCTTTTTTAGCTAAGACTTGGAGACTGATTTTATTCTTATCAATTGAGAGTGCTATACTTTTCTTTTGACGCCTTTCAACATCATCCAATAATTTCACATTTTCATCGTATGAAAACTGGGCAATTAACAAGGTCTGATAAGCCTCATACCAATCATAATAGCGAAGAATCGCCGTCGCAAAGTAATCCTCATAGGCTTCAACTATTTGATGTTTCGCCACTTGAATTTCTAC
>CAWUTK010000085.1:0-5587 GCA_963924785.1 uncultured Opitutales bacterium | reverse complement strand
CAATACCGCTGTCCCAGTAGTAGCGGATATAGGGACTGGTAGGGATGAATGCCTTGTTGCCTCTACCGAAATCACCGTCGCGGTTGAGTCCCCACGGGTAGATGGTCTCGGAGCAGAAAATGCCATCGTGATTGAAATACTTCTGCGTGCGTTGCTTGAGCAGCGGCAATGCCTCCCGGTACATTTTCCATAGGGGTTTCATCTGGTCATAATCACCGGAATAAAGCATCGCCCAATAAGGCTCGCGCGTATTCTGGAACCAGTAGCATCCTCCCCATTGGCGAAAATCCGGTCCGTGGTCCGCTAATTCCTTTGTCTGGCGGTTTCTGTTAATCCCGTCCACGGTGAAAAGTGAACCGTTGAATTTGATGGGGAATTCACCTCGCCCGGCACACGCCTGAATCCAGCGTTGCAGTACATAGGCGCGGGTGACGGAAAAGGTTTCATTGGGTCTGTTCTGCTCTATTTCCCCGGCTACTTGCTTGCCGTCGAGATACACTCTTATGAATGCATTCCCGCCATCGATGACCACGGCAACGTGATGCCACTGATCAGGTGTCAGGCAGTTGGGGACCTGATAATGGCGTTGCCCAGCAATGACCCGCAGACTGTTGCCGGGATATGTATCAATCAGTAATCCTTCGTTGCTTCCGGGCATGGTTTTGTCGAGAATGCGGGCGCTCCCTGCCTTTGCATCGGGATTTACCCATACCTCAATCGTCATTCCCGGTGAATCCGTCCATTCCGCTGAATCCTCGATTTCAGAAGGCACGGCAGGGGTTGAACTGAACAGGATGTCTGCATTTCCCAGGCTGGTTTTTTCATCCCGTGAGTCTGCCAGCTTCCCAATTTCTTTATCGCTCAGCGCCCGTTTCACCAGCGTGGCCCGGCCGAGTTTGCCCGAGAGCCTGTTGTCGCCATTAGGGTCGCTTCCGAACCGGAAGTTGAGGTTGTTCGATGGAATAATGCTGGCGGCATCTGTTTTTACCGAAGCGGCTCCCGGTGAAATAAAAATCCAGCTCCGGTTCCAGAAATCCGCCCAGTACGTTTCATGCTGTTCGCGTGTGTCTTCAAGTGAAATGTTTTCAACGGCCATGCGCTGCTTTTCGATCTGTTCGATCCACGCGTTCCCTGTGTCTGTCTGTGCCGTCAGAGCATGCACACGCACATGCAGTTTCTTTGTCGGCTCTTTTGTAATGAGCGTCTTTTCGTCTTTTGATTCCAACCCGTGGCCGGAAACAACCCCGCCAAAGGTCTGGTTGATCAACGGGTCTTGGTATTGATCGACGAACTCGCCGAGATGTTGGTTTTCCAGCGTCTCGGCAAAGATGCTTCTTGTATTCCGTTGATACCACCGGATTGTATTTCCCCCGGCGGGCAGCACGGTGTCCGGCTCGGAGCCACCCCAGCGCTGGGCCTCGGCGGTACGCCAAGTTTCCAGCGAGACCTGTGCGCTGAACGCTTCGCCCCCCTCGATCTCGATATTCACGACGTCATGGTTGGCATCGATCCAGAAGTTGATGGAGGAGGTGTCATCGCCTCTGGTGGACTGAATGACGATGCGGCCTTTTTTCAGATCGAGTTCCTGTTTGAAACTGTCGCCTTCACGGAACAGCGGTTTGTCCAACCGAACACGGAGTCGACCAAGCTTCAAAAGGTCCTGGGTTCCGCTCCACGCATCGCTTTTGGATAGGTAAAAAACCAGGTCGCCGTTCGGTTCGAGCCAGACATTCGCGGCCAGATCGCCGTTGCCAATCGGCATGGTCCCGTTGAAGTCCTCACTGGGTGTGGTCCACACCACGTTATATTGATCCACTGAAGGCTCCTCCATCGCCGAAGTTACGGTGGCAACCGCCATCATGAAAACGGCCGCTGCCGCAAGTTGTATTGTACTCTTCATATCGTCATTCCTTTATTTCCCCGCGTGGGTTCTCGATTATTTGTTGGCGTTGTTTTCCTTCAGCCACTTATCCCACCGTCCTTGTATTCACCGACGATTTCAATTTTACTTTTCTTACAGTTTATGTTTCGTACGTGTCCTATTAAAATATAATCAAATGACTAAATTATTTTTTTCATAACAAATTAATTTTAAGAAGAACGAACGATTACACGTATGATATCCTTCACATATAATGCTGCTAAATGTCTTTTCATGATAACGTCAACTAGGGTTTTACGGTTTTAGGAATCTCTCCTCAATCTCTGGCCTGCGTCTCGACGGATAATTCTTGAAATGCAGTATTTTCACCACCGCCGGTAGTCGTTACAGGAGAGACACTCCAACGTATCCAGCGATATGCACCCAATGACTTGCCGTTATTGCCACGAAGGGATGTTGCGGTATACTTATCGCCTTGTGCATTTGTTGTGTCAATAGCTCCCAGTAATGACCACTTCGTAAGATCCTTCCCTGGATCAGCTGAATGATCGCTACCATACAACGTTACTTTCTGCATACCTCGCTTACCTATGCCAAAGGACCAACTGTTAATAGCAAAGATAGGTTTAATACTCCCAAGATCCATCGTATAGCCACCATTGCTCACTCCATTAGGAAATACAGGGCCATAACTTTTGCCAAGTTTTCCATCAATCAATGTGCTCAGTGGATCATTGCCCGTTTTCGGGGATGCACTCACAGTGCCGCTTGGAGAAGTTGGCAATCGCAAATCAACGAAGCCATTCGCATCAGCTGCCGTTTCAACCTGAACAGAGGTAGGCAATGTTAAAGACAACTCCGTGGATTGCTGATTGCGAATCACCTTTAGTTTCAATGCAGACGTTTTCAATTGAGATAATACTTTTATTAACTGATCGATATTCGGGATCGGTTTCTTATTTAACTCTTGGATCAAATCACCGGCTTGAAAACCCGATTTTTCAGCCAATGAGTTCTTCTGAATTTTGAGCAAAGCTACCCCACCCGCTTCCGCGGTGATACCATAAGCAGAGAACTCTTCACCACCCAAGCTATGGATCCTTGCTCCGATCCAGTTAGTATCAGATCCAATCGGAGCCTCTACTTTCAAACGCTTTTTACTGTTGCTGGCTTTCGGTTGAGATCCCATCAAGGGAAGAATTGGGGTTCTAGCAATCGCTTTGAGAGAAGGTTTTTTCACACCGAACTGATCCATCGGGAAATTTTTAAACCCAATACTTAGAGCCGGAGAACCTTCTTTCAAACCATAGTCTCCACTAACTGGATCAATGAACATCGCATCACCGATGATAGAATTTTTATCCCACCCTAACTTTCGAGTCTTTTTCATGATACTCTGATTATTCGAATGATAAAAATTCTTGTCGACCATAGTCCCATCAATGTACGGCTTGTTCATTCTGGCAGGTCTTGCTGGAGACATGAAGATATTGGAATAGACTTGATCTTTGCTCGCATCATACCAGACGTGAGGATGAAGCCCATTGTTCACCGTGATGTTATTCCACACGTGACGACGGAAACCTTCGCGTAGTTTCAAACCGTGCGTTAGCAGAAGATTATTATAGATATCATAATTACTTGATCCATCATCGAGGTCGATATCCCAACCATGATCACAACGAAATCTACTATTACGAATGGTTGTCGTTTTAATGGCATCTAGAAATGGTAAGGTCGGTTCTTTATCGACTGCCGCTTGACTGGTTTTCTGATCACTACGCCAATAACGATCGCGACCCCATGAATTGAATGAACCATGATCATGCGTTTCAAGAACCGTATCAAAAACATCCACGCGCTCAATCAAATGACCACCCCATGCTCCGTCACCAATGTTAATACCGGATCGAGCCGTATCGTAAATTGATGTATCTCGCACAGTAATCTCCATCGCCATCTCGATCTGCACACCGGCAGGTTGACGTTCAGTGCGCCCGATACCATGAATCAAGCAATCCTCAACCACGCCCAGTGACGGATAGTTATTGGTCTTAGGGCCAGGTGTACGATCAATTTTCGCAAGATCGTTTTTCTCACCATACTCAAATAACGGATCCCGTACGGCATTTGGATCACCCACAAAACAAACGCCACTCGCACCCGCATCATGAATGTGACAACCCTTAACGATAGTTCGACGATTGTAATTATTTACAAAAATCGCGTTCCCTCCAACCTGGTCAAACTCGGAATCTAAAATACTGACATCTTCAGTACCCGTTAGCGTAAAAGCTCCCCCAGGATAAATAGCCCAATCCGAACGAAGCAATTGCTCCTTGGTATCCATAAAAGTTCGCGCCGCATGTCGCACAACAAACCCTTGAAAAGCAATGTGTTTCACAGGAGCAGACTCTGAACCGGTGAATTCAACAAGGTGCCTAAGGCGAACCACTTCAACCACTGCAGATTGAAGATCAGTGCCTGCAGCTGGCTTATAATAAAGTGTTCGAGTCTTTGCATCATGATACCATTCGCCCTCTGCATCTAATTCTTCAAAAATGTTTTCTACCATACGAAAATTCTTATGCATGCCCATCTTACGATTGTTCTGCCACCCACCTTCGTAAGTAACTTCGCCCTTCTCATCTTTTCCTGTGATCTGATAATGGTAACCACCCCACTGCGCACGGTGCATCGCATGAATATATCCACCCGTTGGGTCAGCCCAACCCGCGGCCTTTTCTTTAGAAAATGCGTCTGCAGCAAACCCTTGATATGCCTGAGCTTTCTTATTCGCATCGTAATTTGGATAACGCGCCATGCGTTGATTACGATGATTAATAAACAGCTGATCTATACTTAAACCTTCAGCTGTGGTGGCCTTATAAATCCCATCACGATAGGCTTCCCAACTCAACTTCAATTCAGAGCCGCCACTGAGAATTGCGCCCCCTTCATTAACCGCCTTATACAAAATTGGCGCTTGTGCAGTTCCCGAATCAGAAGCCTCAAAGGTTAATGTCTCCGGGAGATAATAAACACCATCTGCAACATGAACTGTTACTGCCTCTTTTTCAGCCAGCATCTTTGCTTTATCGCGTGCAGCATATAAAGAGGCGAGAGGCTTATTTTCAGTCCCATCATTCGAATCATTCCCTTGAGGGCTGACATAAATCGAAGCTCCTTGGACTCCACTTAAAGCTGATAAACTACTAATAACAAAGGACATAATTATCTTTTTCATAACAAATTAATTTTAAGAAGAACGAAGGATTATAACCATGCAGGTTATCGCTAACAGTAGTTGTTGAGCTAAATCTGTCAATTTATAATCAATTTAAATACCCTTATATCCCAAGTAGAATAAATGAGTAGGGCTGACAATAGAGGTGAAAAACAGAAATATCAAATAAAGGGGAAGCATGAACCTTTTTGTCAAATAAAACCCTTACTTGACTTTTGTAACACATTTAAACATGTTTCCATTATCACATAATGATCGTTTTGATAACACAAACAGTATATTAGTCTAATCCAAACCCGCACAGCGAACGAAATAATGTTTCGTCATTTTAACAGCCAGAATCTCATAGATAATGAAAGCTAAAGGAAAAGCAAAAACAACGATAAAGTCCATTGCAAAAAAAGCAGGCGTCTCAACGATGACTGTCTCAAGAGTTTTGCATGGAACCGGATATGCCT
>CAWUTK010000084.1:0-8639 GCA_963924785.1 uncultured Opitutales bacterium | reverse complement strand
CCAGTTGCTCCATCCCGCAGTTTACGGGTGCATCCTAAAGATGTTGTGCTTGTGCAATTTTACGGCTTCCAAGAAGAGGGTCTGCGCATCATCAACATGTTGCAGTTGAGATCTTTATGGTTAAAATACGAACACCGTTCGACTGGTGTTGTTAAATCTCCACTATCATGCTGCTTTCCTATAGTAGTGTATCAGTATACCTCCTAGGCTTCCACGACAGTGGATTACACCTTCTTTTTCAATAGCTTTCTGCTTTGGCCTTATCAGCTCGTTCCCTATGGCTTGATGTTTCCTTTCGTGGTTGTAAGGCCTCGACGTATTCATTCGCAGCTTTAACTAAGTTAATAGAATGATGTCATTAAGGCACTCATTGCGGATACTCCAAACAAAACGTACAGCGAATCTGTTCAGTATTGGCATTCCGCCTGGACAGTTAAGTTCTAAGTTGTTCTGAATCTAGAACTATCCCTTAATATGAACGGCTAGGTTTGTTGGTTTTCCTTAATGGATCACGACGCGTTATTGCTGATCCAGTTAAGTCAATGATGGCTCACTTATCAGTGACGGCGAGGCTTTTCGCGTAGCCTGTTAGTTCTAGAAAGGCATTGCCCAAAGCTTTCCCGGCTGGATTGAATACTCTACAGGATCCTTCCCAGTAGTCTATTCCTCCTTGTTCCCCTTCAATTTCTTGCTGTTCAGCATTCGGAATAAGGTGGTAAGTCTGCTCCATTTTTTTACCTGGTGGTCTTACCTGCAAGGAAATTTCAATGGGGTAGACTCCGCCGGTTTTTGGACTCGTCCAGGTTTTTAAAACATTCCAAGAAAATTGAGTGCTGTCGAAATAAGTGAGATTATTATCTCTATCAATCCAAATCAATTGAGAGAAGGGGCTTATTGTACCATCTTTCTGTCTGAGTTGGTAAGCCTTTAGTTCTATGCCGCTTTCAAGTTGTATGCAGGTCCAGTCCCAGCCGCTGAGACTGTCATCTAATTGTTTGGAACTGATTTCATGATCCATCCATGAAATTCCTTCAACTCGTAATTCTTTGCCTGCGATCTGTAGAGTTCCAGTGCTTTTCAAGCGAGTCCAGCTAAGATAATAACTGACAGATGATGGGGAGGCTCCTTTGCGAGATATACCTTCTTCGCCAAATCGAACTAGCGGTTTTAGTGGAGTCAGTTTGAGATTAAAGAGAGCTTCACTTTTGATGCTGCCAGAGAGAGATAATTCACCACTTTCTTCGTCCATTTTTAAACGCCAGTTTCCATTTTTCAGGTCTAGTTTATCCGTTTTGGCAGTTGCATGAATTCCATCTGGGTAGAGCCTTTCTTCTTGGATGTATTTGTTTTTTTCAATATCAAGTAGTGCCATATGAGCGAGATGAAATTGCCTGATCTGACTTGCTTCTTTTTCTGCATAACGAAAGAAGGTCGCTTGATAAGTATAGCGATTATTGGCATTATCCTTTAAGTGACCAACCAAATACCACCATTCGATTTTAAAGTCAGGGTGACTCGCGTGATCTTTTGGGAATTGGAGTGGCTGATGGGCTTTGGGTATTGTGAAACCATCTTTTGTAATGAATCGATTTTCGCCATGAAGTAATGTTGTCGAAATAGCTAATGTAAATATTCCGAGGGTTTTCCAATGACATAGATGCTGTAGTAAAGTTTTTTGTGATTCTAAATGAAAAGCCATGACTAAAGGAATTTTGAAGTGCGCTTAAGTTGACTCATTCTAATCCCTACAACGTAGCCTAGTATTAGACTTAGTATTGCAAGTAGAAAAGTTAGAGAGAAGTATTGCGACAAGGGCACCTGCCACTGTAAAGTCCACCCAAAGCTTTGCTTATTGATTACAAAAATCAAAATATAACTGAGGAATATGCTCAAAACAAAGCCTGCGAGACTTCCGGTTAGAGTGATTGCAAGAGATTCCAACGCCGAGTATTGCCCTATTTCATTCCTTTTGACGCCTAGGTGATGTAGGGTGTTTAGTTCCTTACTCGATTCTCTGAGTATACTGATTAGTGATAAACTAAGGCCAACAAGTGCAATTATTATTCCCAGCCATTGTAGTGCATACGTTACAGAAAAGGTTTGATGAAATATTTGCATGACGCGCTCATTTAGCTCTTTTTGACTGCGAAAAGTAAGCCCCGTATGCTCTAATCGCATTTTATTAATGAGCGCTTCGGCTTCATTGGGATTATCTAGATAGAGAGTCATATTCATTGTCGCACTATCCGCAAACCACTGACGACTGATGGTGAAATCCATCAAGATCGCTCCTTGTTCATTTCCATAATCTGCAAATACACCTGAGATATAAAGATTCTTGGCGCCAGTTGGTGTTTGAATGAGAATATGATCACCTTTGGTTTTTTGAAAACGTTGCACGAAACTCTCGGTTACCAGAATATCGTTCTTACTCGTTTCCTCTGAGACCGACCAGTTACTATTCGGCTCTGGTTTTAAAATCCAGGGAATCAAGTTTTCATCTCGCAGTAGTTTCATATTGGCACCACAAACTAAGGTTTTTTTGTCTGTACACTGAATGGGGAAACGCTGAAAGAGATCAACTGAAGCAATGCCTTTGCTTTCAAGGATCTTACCCCATGTGTCCGATTGAATTAGGTTTGCGGAGATTTGGTTTTCTGAAATAGGGCTACTTATGAATATATCTGCTTTGAAGCGGGTCTGTATCCAAGTAACCATAGTCTGTTCAAAACTAGAAATTAGGGTTATCATAGCGAGTGACATCGTAGTGGCGATAAGTAGAGCGGCTGCGGCGAAGACATGTCTATTCGTCAACTTTTTTAGGCGCGCTAAAACCAGCATAAATAGAGCGTTTCTTTTGCTTAGAGGGTGCAGTAAATAGCCAAAAACGATAAATATTTGAGGCAGTAAGAACGTGCCACCTATAATAAGAAAAAATGAACTGGCATATCCCGCTAGCGGAAAAGGAGATCCCTGACCTATTGCTATAGGCTTGAGTAATGTGAGAGCCATTGCGAAAATGATTAGACTTATTCCCCACCAAGGCTGGTCCAGGATTAGCCCTTGTGATTTCTCTGCACCGACTCTTAATACTTGTGCTGCAGGGGTAGTGGATGCATCTTTAGCAGGTAAATAAGCCGCCAAAACACTACCTACAATTGAGAGGGTTAAACCTTGATAGATATCAGATAGTTGTATTTTTGCAGCCTGTGTATTGGTGGTCGCATACATTGCGTTTACCGTTTGAGAGATGCCCTCTACTAAGAATTGTGAAATGCCCCATGCGAAAAAAAATTCCCAGTATTCCGCCAATTAGTCCCCAAATGCAGGCATCGAAAAGCCAGAGTTCCAGGATTACTTTGCGACGTATTCCAAGTGATCGCAAAATAGATATTTCTTGACGCCTGCGGACGACATTGGCATCCAAAGCTTGTGCAATCAGATAAATTGCAACGAGTACAGAAATCATCGCTAATACATTTAGATTCATCTGGAAGGCGGCAGTCATCTTATCAATCGCAGAGGTATCGCTTCCGGGCTTTTCAAAATACCACCCTTGGGTATTTTGATTGAGTAAAGTAGTCTCTAGCTCCTTTATGACTTCAACTTGAAAAGATCCGGTTGGCACAACACATTCGATTCTACTAAACTGTTTCTGTAACTGCAGTTTCTCTTGCAAAGTCTGCAGAGGCAATATAATCCAGTTTTTTGGCAGGCTCAATTGGTTTTTTTCGTTGGTTAGTAACCCTGCGACTGATGGGGTTAAAATACGATCTCCTATATTTAGGTGAAGCTTTTCATCAACTGCTAATGTTAAGCTTTTTGCTAGTTCAGGGTGCAGGTAAACATCGTTTACGTGTTCTTTGAGATCTACAGATTTAAGTGGATTTTCAGAGACGGCATCTGACGAAAAAATATTCTGCAAGACGAATAAATCGATGCCAACCAAACTCACACTGACTTCTGTATTGTTATTGGTTTTCAGTAATGCACTCTGCTGTAATATCGGTAAAAGATGGACTGGCAAGGAGCCAAGTTTAGCTTGTGAATCAAGATAGTCATTTTCGTTTAGATAGTATTTATTCAAGGGCCTAATGATTCCTTGACTCTGGATAGACATCTTTTGGGCGAACGAGCCAAATCCTTGGATCGCTGCACGGTTTGCCATGCGAATGGAAAGTGAAGCCGCTACACCTAAGCTGAGGATAAGAAGCAAGAGAAGGCTTTGGGTGGGAGTCTTTATGCTATTTCTCCAAATAAACTTTATCCAGAGATAGACTAATTCTCTTAACTGTAGCATACCCGATGAGTATTAAACGAACTGGCCGTCATTCATTTCCAAGGTGCGATCACAGATCTTCGTGGCATCCAGATCATGAGTCACGATGATTAGGCTAATCTGATCTTCTTCAGTAACCTCGTTCAAAAGAAGTAAGAGTTTATCGCTTGATTTACTGTCCAAACTGCCGGTTGGTTCGTCGGCTAGAATTAAAGCTGGTCTTTTGACGAGAGCTCTTGCGATAGCAACTCGCTGCATCTCTCCACCACTCATTTCATTGGGATAAGCGTCTTTACGATGCTCAATGCCTAGTCGGTCAAGATATTTATTAATGCGTTCTTTGCGTTCTGCAGTATCTATTTGAAGAAGCATTAATGGCAGTTCAATATTTTCATAAGCAGTCAGTTGTGGGAGCAAGAAGAAGAACTGGTAAATTTTCCCTAGTGAATGCCTTTGCAGGTCATCCATGAAATCCTCATCATATCTGTCGACTCTCTTTCCTTCAAAAAAAATTTCACCGCTATCTGGTACTTCTTCGCCTCCTAGACAGTTCAATAGGGTTGATTTTCCACTACCGGATGGTCCTATGATTGCTAGCTTTTCTCCCGGTTCTATCTTGAGATCAACATTGTTTAAAACGAGACGACTCTCATATTGTTTACTTAATCCTTTGGTTTCTAATATGGGAGTCATGAAAAGTGGCTTTCTAAGAATATTCTAAATGTGATCATGGGTTTATTGTGGAAAATCGGTCAAACAATAGGGACTAATGCATAATGCAAATAGACTTTAAATCAACTTTTAATGCATGAATAGTTCAATATGATTTCTCATGTCATGAGAATTTTTCGATTTAATTATACTGGGATCCTTTATTTTTACATTTACCCGCCCCAGGAAAATAAATTTTCTACCAATACAGCATCTGTCAGAGGCCCTTATCCTTAAATTAAAATGAAGGGGATGAAAAAATCCCTAATAAAGAAAGTGCTAGGTTCTCGCCTGATGCTTCTAATTCGACTTCAAGAACCGATGAAGTTGATCTAGACAAGCGCAAGCTAGAAGGACGCGGATTTACCAATGATTAATGTTGGACAAGTATTTAATTTAGACGAAACAGACAATTCGATTCTTGGGATTAATCGATATTGAGAACCTGCTAAAATAAATAAATTTTAAATAAGTTGTAAGGTTTTGTTCATATCTCCGATCTATACGTATAAGCTAATTTAAATTAAAATCAACCGTGGCCAACCTTTTTTGTTAATCGTTGAACCGCTAAATCATTATTAAACAAATCAGAATTACAATTAACCTAAAACCAATCATGAAAAATAAAACAAAAGTTACTATTATAGCACTACTTACTGGAATTACTTCAATGTCAATGATTTGGGCTGGCTCATCTGATTCATGTGAATCTCGTTGTTCTGCGGGGAAATACGCTAAACAGAACATCATACAGACGGCTGCTAATGCTGGGTCTTTTACGACCTTGATAGCTGCTGCAGAGGCTGCGGGCCTTTTGGATACGTTGAAACTGCAAGGACCATTGACTCTTTTTGCTCCAACAGATGAAGCTTTTAAAAAATTACCCGTTAACACCCTAAGAGAACTCCTCAAACCCGAAAATAAAGAAAAGTTGGCGGCGATTCTAACCTATCATGTTTTACCAGGTAAGATTCTTTCAAAGGATGTTATTACAGGCAATGCAACTACTGTAAACGGATCTAGATTGTCAATTACAGCCAACAGCAATGGAGTAAAAGTCGAACAGGCGAATGTGACTCAAACCGACATTGGGGCATCGAATGGAGTCATTCACGTAATTGATTCGGTTCTTATTCCACCTACTAGCACCTAAGTAATCTAAGCTTTAGCCACAACCGCCCCTGTTGCTTTAAATAGCAACAGGAGCAGAACCCAGTATTGCAATAAATGAATATAGATGAAGAAAAGCCCTTGATAGCTGTAATTGGAGCAAATGGTGGAATCGGCTCTGCCTTGGTTCATCTTTTGATTGAAAACGGATATCGGATTGCCGCAGGAGTGAAGGATCTACATAATTATGATGCATCCGCGCTTTCTGAGGGTTCGCACGTTTACGAACTGGATGCCACCTCATTTGACTCTGTTGCCACATTTTTTGATAGTGTCGAAAAACTACAGGGAAGCATCTACGGTGCAGCACTTTGCGTTGGCTCTATATTGCTTAAACCAGCCCACTTAACAAAAGTAGATGACTATTACGATGTAATTAACCTAAATCTAACTAGTGCATTTGCAGTCGTTAGGTCGGCAACAAAAAAAATGATGAAGAAAAGCGGCACAATTGTCCTCGTGTCGTCATGCGCAGCCACTCAAGGGTTTCCTAATCACGATGCCATTTCAGCCGCCAAGGCAGGAGTAGAAGGTCTCACTAGGTCTGCTGCTTCGACTTATGCACCCAAACACATTCGCGTTAACTGCGTTGCCCCAGGATTAACGGAAACAGGATTGTCTGCATCTATCTTGCAAAATGAGGCAACTAGAAAGACTTTGTCCGACATGCACCCATTAGGTCGCATCGGAAAACCCTGTGATGTGGCCAGTGCAATGGCTTGGTTTCTTGATAAAAAACAGAGTTGGGTGACGGGACAAGTTCTAGGAGTCGATGGTGGCATTTCAAATTTAGTTAAAAGATAGAGATACTCGGATCGAAATCTCAGAAGATCAAACGAACGGAAAACCAAGCAATGCAAAATCTATGAATAGTTTTTCAATACTCACGCTTATTTCGAGCATAAGTCTATTTGCTTATGGCATTAGCTGTTTATTTTCTTTTCGAATGATCAATGAATTCGAACGATATGGACTTCCTCAATTTAGAAAGCTGGTGGGACTTTTAGAAATACTAGGCAGTATTGGTCTTCTCATTGGCAGTATTTATAATCCCTTGTTAGCTTTCATAGCGTCATCTGGTTGTTCACTGCTTTTGCTATGCGGATTTATCGTACGGTTAAAAATCAAGGACAGCTTTGCTCAATCATTTCCTGCAATCTTTTTTTGTTTGGTCAATCTGCATCAAGCAACCACATTTTATTTGCAATTAAACTCAAACTCAGCCACAACTTAAAGGAAATATGGATACTATAACAACTGTAGCACAGATAATCATTGCACTTGGAATATATAACGTATGGTTTATACGCTATGATAAAGACACAAGCTGGAGAGGGGGCGATGCAACTAACATGAACGAAGAATTTGCTCATTACGGGCTACCTCAATATCTCGTATACGTGGTAGGTTTTTTTAAGCTGACTTTTGCTACAATGCTGGTCTTTGGGCTCTATTATTCCAATTTAGTTAAACCGGCTGCAGTTGGAATGGCCATTTTAATGGCTTTTGCTATCGCTATGCACCTTAAGTCAAGAGATCCGCTAAGGAAGTCGTTGCCTGCGAGTAGTATCCTTATGCTCAGCATTCTTGTGGCAGCGCAATCATAGAAATGAAGAGTTCTTAAATCCTTTATATTTCAAAGTAGATTATAACTATTTATTGATCGTCCTAGAGTTGTAGATTTTATTCTTGGTCGCAGAAGTCGATTTAAATTATCGTGTCTGCATTTAAAGTTTTATATTGGTAAGTTTTTAATTTGAGCCACAACAAAAGAAGTGGGTAACGTGAATTAATTAATGGTTTGAGTAGGCCTCTTAAATATTGTATATTTTGCAATATGAATGAGGAAGAAGCCGTCGTTAAGGTCGTAGATAAAGTATCCAATTCACATTGGGCTAAGGCGTTAGTTTTAGTAGTCCTTATTGTTTCAATAGGATTTGTCGTCTAAAGGGTGATTTCTACAGGTGAAAATGCCGCAAAATCTGTTGCAGGTGGATTAGAGAAATGTTTGGAGACTGCTGCCACGTTGGTTGAGAATAAGCTTAATGTTAGAGTCGTTAGTATTTCTAGTCCATCTGTTGAGTCTTCCAGTATGCTAATTGTGGCTGAGTTGAATACAGTTGAACTGTTTGATGCTTCTACTACCTCTGATTGTGATACTTGGAAAGGTAAAATTAATAATTTACGGGGAGAGACTATAGCTGAAGTTCGGGTTTCTGCTAATTATATATACCAGATAGATTAAAAAGGGGACTGGATTCTTCAAATAAAAGGTTCAGTATGTAATGTTTTCGCTCCTCCGTTGATAGCGAAGTTGCCCGTAGCCTTTGATTCTAGTTGTAAATGGCGGAGCAAAAGTGCAGCAGAGAAAATAGCGGACGAAAAGTGCAACACCCTCCAAACTAGGAGGAATGTACATGGATCAAGAAAAATGGACGCGAATAAGAACAAAAGTAATACTTGATGGTCAGAGCAAGCG
>CAWUTK010000083.1:0-16318 GCA_963924785.1 uncultured Opitutales bacterium | reverse complement strand
TGAGCCCCATTTATTATATTTCTTACACTTTTTGTAAGAAATACTACCGTTTACCCACTAAATTTTCGAAAGACCCATTAATTTTAATTTTTGCCATAGTAAATTTCATACAATTTTTCCTGAGGATTTTTACCCAATATTTTGTAATAACGATACGAAAGAACTAAATACATAACTTTAACGTAACGAGTAAACCAATGTTCACTACTCCAACGCCGTGATGAACTCATTATTCCTCCTCCTAAAAACAGTACCTGCCCTGACTTATTTAAAAGTTCACTTAACTCAACATCCTCCATTAACAAAAGATCTGGAAACCCTCCCCAATCAGCCACACACGATCGACGGAAAAATTGTCCTTGATCACCAAAACTTTGTCTAAATAAAAAACCCCTTAAATAGTTCAATGTCTCAGTTATCAACACCGGCAAGGTATCATCATCAAAGACTTGACCCACTGCCCCTCCAGACGCATTAACATTCAAATCCAATGCCACTTTAATTCGACCAATTGTTTCTGGTAAACACGTCGAATCGCCATGCATAACCAGAATATAATCACACGTGCAGACTTCAACACCCCTACGGATTTGCCGCCCTCTCCCTTTCGGTGCATTAACAATTTGAATGGGATACGATTTAAGTAATTCTAACGTTTCATCACGAGAGCCACCATCAGAAATAATAATTTCATCAGGAGGACAACTTCCATTCAACATTGAATCTAAACAGCAAAGGATATTATCCGCTTCGTTGTATGTAGGAACAACAACAGATAGCGTCGAGCCCGAACCAGACGAATATTGAATGCTAAAAACAGGGTATTTCTTCAAAGACAACAATCGCATTAATCCAAATCGTTCCTGCCAAACAAAAATCAATCCGGCAACGGCCCAAATAAGAACAACCACTCCATGAAAAGAACCAACTCGATCACCAAGTAACAACAACTCTTTTGATTGTATAAATAAACCCAATAGTCCCAACAATATGATCGATGCCATTCCTGGGAACAGACAGGCAAAAGGCAATAGGCAACAAACAACCCCCATTCCCGATAATGGTGAGCAAAGGACCAATGCGAAAAAAAAAAAAAAAATCGATCTTCTTAAATCTTCACATTTCCAAACCAAATAAACGCTGTATAATATTAAGACAGCGAAACTAAACCAAAGAGCACCTGTCGCGTTGATTTCTGCGGAAAATAATTCAAAAAAAGAAATACCGGTATCCCATTTAATAGAAAATAAATTTCCTTGAATAAAGGAAAACAAAAAATTCGGATAAATCAAAAACGCGGTCAGAAGCGGCAACATCAAACTCCATATATCTCTAAATTTATTCGTCCCACAGAAAAGAGGAATCAGTAACAAAAATAACATATCAAATTGAATCGCCACACCTAACATAAACCATGAGCGAACGGATAAATTTTTCTCTGCAAGCACTACTGAAAGGAGCACAAAAAACAGGGCGATCATCATCATATTTCCGCTCCCATAAAAGGAAAGAATGACCATCGGGTTCAGCGCATACAAGGCAACCCACCTAGGATGTGAATTCCTCTTGGTTAATAATATAAATAAAAGAAGAACTATTCCCGTATCAACCAAAACTAACACTGTAAGATAGACAAGTTCTCGGTTTTCAAATTGATAAATTTCAATAATCAAAAACTGGGAAAAAGGAGGGAGATGACTAAACCCTTGCAATGGAACTTCGACTTCTCCAAGACTTAATGAATCATCATAATAGTCCACTGAATGAAGATAAGGGGAGACTTCTCCATCGATAACAGGCTTGGGGATTGATCCAAATTCATCCAGCAACCAAATAGTGTCTTGAATCAAAACACAGCGCACAACCAATCCTAATAATAAAACAGTTAGCACTATTCGTTTGTTAGACCACGTCGCAGGTATAGAAAAACAAAGGAATAACCCTAATAAATACCAAGTTGAAAATACCAATAATTTCCACCAGCCTAATAATTCAAAAGAACCTAATATTAACCAACTAAATAAAATATATACCAGGCTAAAGCTGAAAAAGTAAATTGACCGCTTTCCTGCCATTAAAACTTCTTGCTGAAACTGACCAATATACCCCGTCTTTTCACTTTTATTTTCATTCCTTCACGATTTTTATTTTTTATAACAGGATCCACCATTCTGACAACTTTTTCCGGATAAGCTTTTAAATATTTCTGGAGCCGATCATGATTCGCATCATCTCTCACAACCAAAGGTTCAAAAAAAGCAGAAGACTTAAACATTTTCTTATGACTAATAATGTAATCGCCGTTCCTCTGGTTGCCCCTACATTCCGAACTCATCATATATCCAAATACAACCGTTACTAAAATGATAACACCTTTTAACGCTTTATTTATTTTCATAATACAATCCTCCCTGTTACATTTTCCAAGCAAGATATTGAAAGTTTATTCAAATGAACCTCAGCCGAAGCATACGACTGAACCACTCAATTCCGCATTGATTATTAGATTCAATCAATATAACGGCCTAGTTAGAAATCTTGCCTAATTAATAAGCTATGAGTATGGATATCTCATCACGCATATTTACTAAACACGCATATTTAATGATATACTAATACCAGATTCCTCAATGATTTGCCATACAGAGAATCATGGAGTTTCACATCAATCCATGCTCAACCAAAATACGTGAAACACCCTATTTACGACCCATCCCTAAATTCTCAAACAACTAACATACAGCATCTTTTGAAAAACACACCAATAGCATAAACCGGGAATTGATATTCTGAAATTTGACTTTCACTTATCATAATTTACCTTATTCTATGATATCATGAACAAATCAATCGTTTACACATACTTTATTTTGCTGTTTTGCAGTCTCCTTCAAACTCAAGGCTTAGCCTTAGACATTGAATCTTTACTAAAAGAAAAACCAAGGAACATTAGGTTTTATGATTTCAAAAGTAATAGCTCTATTGCTAATCGTATTCAACCGACCCCGGCATTTATTTTGAAACAATTGAATTCATGGGACAACAAGGACTATAAAAGCTACTCGCCTAGTGATCAACAAATCCAGCTATTCAAAAATTACGTTAAGCTATTACCTATCGCCAACCAGAAGATCATACAAAATAAAGTTGTCGGAATATACTTCATTGACGAATTCATGGGTTCTGGGCTAACAGACTGGCTCATTAATGATCAAGGTGAAATATTTACCTACTTCATATTCAACTCAAATGTATTCGATCTCAATTTATCTCAAGGACTCACCCATAAAGAAAACACCGCTTTTATCAAAAATGGATCGGAAAACTCAATTGAAATTGAAGCGGGAAATAACTATCAACTCCTTTTGTATATTCTCTTACATGAATCAACTCACGCTCTTGACTATATATACAGAATTAGTCCATATACCGATAAATTCTTTGAAGAAACATTTGGAAAAAGTAACAGAAAACTACCTTTTATAGAAAATCGCTGGACCTCTTTAAAAGAACCTGTTCAAGGCCGAAATTTCCCCGCACAAAAGAAGGTGTCCTTCTATGCTTTAAATGATGGACCACACTTAGCTCTGTCTAACATTGAAATGACTTATAATGGCCTCCAGCAAAGTGGATTCATCTCACTCTATGGTTCTCTTAATTGGGCTGAAGACCTTGCAGAAACATTAAGCTTCTATCATTTAACTCAAATATTGGAACAGCCTTACATCATTAAAATAAATGAAAAACGCTTATCTCTTAGCTCAGAGGATTATTATAAAAAGCATGATTTCCCAAAATCACTCTTTTACTCTGATGCACTCTTTCTAAAGTAAATTAAAAAGCTTTTAGTTCTTCAGCCGTCCAAGGACTAGGATGGTCACTAAATTTCTCTCTTAGAGCAGAAACCGAAGCTTCATCAATCGCATCGGCAGTATTCCCCCATGCACTTCTAATATAAGAAACAATGCCCGCAATATCTCGATCAGACAATGCACCCAAACCAGGCATTGCACCATTATAAATAGTTCCATTTACCTCAATAGCACCGCTAACACCGTTCAATACTATTGCAGCGACAACTTCAGATTTACCAGTAACCCATTCAGATCCAGCTAAAGGAGGAAATGCACCAGGTAAACCTTGCCCATTCTTCTGGTGACAAACCATGCAGTTTTTCTTAAAAACTTTTTCCCCATTTTTAATCATAGCCTCTGGAGAATTATCAATCTCGGCAACTGCAGCGGCCGCTCCGGAACTAGATCCAGTATTATTAGCATGACTGCCAGTGTACTTTAAGCTAAAGGCATCACTTTTAAACCCTTTAGAATAGGTAGAAAAATAAACTCCAGCAACAAAGATCAAGATCATTGAAAGCGATAGAAAAACCAAAGGCATACCCTTAAAGAAAGTCTCGCCTGAACGACTGTTTTCAGAAACTGCATCTACATGCAAATTGTGTAATTCTCCATCTGAAATACTACCACCATCGATAGTGTTTTCAAATTCACTTGATTTATCGTTATCGGCCATCACTTAGATTCTCCAGTAAATTTCATTTCGGGCAATTCGTAGTCTTGCTTCAAATTCTTTAAATAATAAACAAGCGCTTCTGCTCGTCTACTCGGAACAACCTCGTATCCTTCGTCTGGTGAAAACGTAGAGTTTTCAGGAAAAACAAGTGTATTCGACGATTTCTGAGCCATACGCATTTTAACATTAAACAAAAAAGAATACGAAGGCATGAAATTTTGGCTATCCAGAATCCGAGGATTTCTTAACATCAAATACATCCAATCTTCAAAAGAAGCCTTTTTGCCTTCAACCTTAAACTCCCTTAAACCTAAATTTGTTAAATCAGGGCCAATTCTCAAAGAACCCAATTGCATATTCTTCTGAAAGACATAATCCCTTGCAACACTCTGACGTTTCCCAAGACCTAATGCAACATCTCCACTACGGACCTGCTGTGTATGACAAGAAACACAACCTAGTTCCTCATAAACATCTTTACCCATCGCATAGAGACCTGCGTGGACTTCGGGAAAAGTAGGTTCATCTTCTAAATTATTGCCATTTGCATCAAGCGAACTCGTAGCAGGGCTCAAATCTAAAAATTGCTTTTGTATTCCACAACTAACAATACCTTTCCATGACAGGAAGAGTGCGAGAAAGACTCCAAAGACTATAAATGCTGTATTTTTCATTAGGCGTTAACTGTAGCAGACTCTTTTGATTCGTCGTGACACAATGCCTTACAAGGACAAAGTGCTGATGCAATAAGACATAAGCAATGTCCTAAAAACATAATGTGTGAAATTAATAATAAACTGATTGCTAAAATTTGACCTCTCAATGGCCCCTGTAACGCTTGCATTACATTTCCTTCTTGCCCCACATATTGACTTTGAATACAGCCCGATTTCAACATGAAGAACACAAGCATGATAATACCAGTAAAGGAAAAAACAAATTGCATTAATATGGATTCCTTGGAACACCAATCTTTGCCTAGTAAGCGAGGTAGCATAAAATAAACCCCTCCAAACATAATCATACTAAAAAAGGCATAAAAACCAAGGTATTCACTCGCTAATGTAGTAAACGTAAAATGTAATTTAGCGTTGATTTCAGGGAAAACAAGAGCCCCTTTCAATGCGGTATAGGCAATTAATCCCAACATTCCAAAAACGATAAACTTTGAAAACGGATGAATCGCACAAGCACAAACTCCCTTTTTTCTGCAGAACAATGAACCAAAAATATTATAAACGATAATACCAACCGGAATAACCATTAATAATACAGAAACCTGACCTGCAGCCTGTAACCACATTGGAACAGGGCCGCCTAATAAAAACTCTCCACCGCCCCATGGTGCAATAATTATCAATGCCCAAAATGCAATCGGTGCCAATGAATACCCGCTTATTGCTTTACCGGTAAACTTAGGAACTAAATAATAAGCAACACCCACAGCCGCTGGTGTTAAAAATAAGGCAAAATAATTGTGAACAAACCAACTATGTATAACTGTTTCCAGAATACCCAACGTCATCTTATCTGATAGTGCAATTGAAGCAGTTGAAAAGATCCACGGGAACACTAACAATGCCGCTAATATAAACCACTGAGCCGCAAAAACATTCCGATTAGTGCGGGTCATAAAAGAGACAATCCCCCAAACACCAATCATTGCGTAAGCTATTAACAGTAAGGTATTCACTGCTGGATGAAAAGCGATCCATGATAACCCTGTATATTCACCCTTAAAAATACCCACAACGCCAATAGTCACTGCTAGATTCCAAAACAAACCGGCCACCAATAAAATGCTGCTTGATGCAATTTTTCGGCCAGACAAGCGGGCTATCACCCAGAGACAAACGCCAAAAACAACATTACAAGCCCAACCATATGCCCACATAGATTGTTGAGCATCAGTAATTTTACCATAAGTAAAATATTCACATCCTGAAAGGAAACCGGGATTCGTCAGACGAATAGACCCAATTAACAACAAAATAGTTCCAGCAACAAGCCATCCTGCAGATGAAAGTACAAACAAAAGAGCAGGAACCTTTATTGAATCATCGATTACTTTGGCTTTTTTATCTATTAAAAACGTACTATTATCACATTCCATTACTCTAAGTCTCTAAATGGTTAAATTCTATTTTTTATTCTGATACTGCTCAACGACTAGTTCCATTGCACGCTGAACTGGCACTTGATATATCTTTTTATCTTTATTTACTAAAGCATAAGTATGCATGTTCAAATATGCCTCTTCCTTAACCTCCGCTAATAACAATTGGCGTTCAGTATCAATAACGGATTCACCTTTACTTTGAGCAGGGACAAAAGAGAATTTTGCGATAAAACAAAATACAAGAATTAACATCACTCCACACACAAACGAGAATAAAACATCCTCGAATGGCGGTGTATCTAAATCTGATGGCGAATTACTCATAATGATTTATTGGTGGTGATTTACTGATTCTAAAATCCTAGGATCCCTAATTGGAATAGGTTCTGTCGTCTTCATGCTCTTAAGAAATGCCCATGCACAAATACATCCGATACCAACAACTGCAAATAAATCATATATCACGGGGGAAAAAGTAGTAACCTCATAGCCCATTGGCATACTCGGCTCTGCCACTAATTTAGGAAGAATATTGTAATACAAATCAAGCAGGTGGAAACATAAAATCCAGACTGCAACTGGTATGGTCCACTTAATGGCGACCTTATGCTTATATGAGAGCATATATAAAAACGGCATTAAAAAATGGCCAAAAATCAACGCAATGCCAACCCACCACCATGAGTTCTTTCCATAACCAGTTCCATCGGCATTAAACTCTCTCAGATTGTACCAAAAGGTTTCTTCTGGAATGTTCGCATTATAAATCAAGAAATATTGGCAAAATGTAATATAAGCCCAGAACACAGTAAAGGCCAACATCAAGCAACTGATCTGGTAGCGATGCCCTTGTTTATAAATACCCTTCAAGTATCCCTTAGTAGCTAAAATCGCACAAATGATAAATGTTGTCGATAATGCCGCCCGAATCGAACCTGCAAAAAACCACACTCCATACATTGTCGAAAACCAATGATACTCGGTAGACTTTAACCAATCAATTGCAGCAAACGTTGCAGCAAAGGCCATCAAAGGAATGCCTATCGCAGATACTTTAAGTCCAAGACCTGCCCATTTAGGATCACCATCTTTGTCCATAGTGAAAGAACATTTTCTTAATAAAAATGAAAGCCCACAGAAAACACCAAAATAGATAACCGCCCTAATCGTGAAAAACTCTATATTAAGAAAGCTTTCCTTTTTGCTATACAAAACGTCCTGTGCAACAGTATCTCCACTCGCAAGAAGGAAGTTAGGATCCATCCATTTCCAAATGATTCCAGGATGATCACCAACCCAAGATACGATTAACAGTGGCAGAAATAATATAGCCAACAATGGAAATGCAGACAAACAATGCTCTAACTGACGTCGAACAATAATCGCCCATTTTGCTTTAAATACATAAAACAACATAGTGAGGAACAACATACCTACACCAATGGATATCCAAAAAGTTAAACCTAACAACCAACTTAATACTGGACGCGAGTCATTAGCGGACCAACCATTAAACAAGCCGATTAAAGCAAATACTACACAAAAGCACCCTACTATGAGCACCCATCCTGAGTAATCATTCTGTTCTTTATTTTCTGTCATTACTGTTGTTGAGGTATTCATTTCGTAAGTCTACCCAATTCGTTCTGCGGTACATCCGATAGATTAGCATTCTTCATTTTTTGTAATGCTCTCATGTAAAGGATGATGGCCCAACGCTCTTCAACTTTAACTCTAGCCGCCATTCCCATCATTAATCCTTTACCGTTAGTAATTGTATTATAAATTTCGCCTTCAGCCATATCGCGAATACGATCGCTGTGATAATTTGCAGGCAACATTCCATACTTTGAAACAATCCCATTACCTTCTCCAGTTGCACCGTGGCAAACGGCACAATAAATATCAAAATGTTCACGACCTTTTCCCATTAAAGCTTCATTCACTTCAAGTGGAAAACCTCGAATCCAATCGCCTTTAGCATCTTTTCCACTGTGAAGTTCTGGGGTTTCAAATCTAGAATCATTATATTCGGACTCAAACACGGACTTTACTTCAATCTCATTTCCCCTTGCAACTGTTCCAGTAATTGGAAGCCGGTCACTTTGTCCATTCATTGACAAAGGACTTTCAGCTTGAGCTAAATATTTATCCTGACGATCCATATCGGGAAAAACTTCAATAGGTGGCTTTGCCATTTTATTGCCTCTAAGGCCAACTAAAGAAACCGCAGATATTATTAAAAATACCAAAAATGTTAAAAAATATCTCATTTTTCAATATCCTCTGAAATCATCGTTACGTCTCTCCCACCAATTTTTTCCAGGAAAGCTTTCGTTTCATTATTATCGAATTTCGGATCACGTGCTTCAATCACAATCATAAACTTATCATCTCCTGCTTGATAAAATTTATCATAATTAAAAACAGGATGATTATGCCGAGGTAAACGATTTAAAATAAACATTCCTCCAAGCGTTCCAAATGCCCCTAAAAGAATTGTTAATTCATAAAAAATAGGGAAAGGGAAAATTGGACTAAATAAAGGTTTAGCGCCAACAATCGTAGGGTAATCGAACATATTCATAAACCACACAATAAGCAAACCGAGAGAGAACCCAGTTAATCCACCAATTAATGTAAATCTAGGAACCTTTGATCGCTCTAATCCCATTTGATGCTCTAAGCCATGCACAGGAAAAGGTGTAAAAGCGTCCCAGTGACGATAACCCGATTCGCGCATCTCTCCAGCCGCCTCAAATATAGCAGGCGTCGTATCAAAAGTAGCAATATATCCGTATTTTGTAGCTGTCATTTCTAATTTAGGAAATCAATGTTTATCACTATGACCATGAGGGTTAGCAGATGGAAGGACGTGTTTCACTTCAGATAGTGGCATTAAAGGTAAAAACCTTAAGAATAATAGAAATAATACTGAAAATAACCCAAATGTTCCAAAAAAGGTAAATATATCAACAAATGTTGGTGAATAGTAACCCCAACTAGAAGGAAGGAAATCATTCGCTAACGAAGTTGCCGTAATAACAAATCGCTCAAACCACATTCCAATATTCACAAATATAGTAATAATCCAAACCAATGGGATATTGTTACGAATCGATTTAAACCAAAACAGCTGAGGACTAATAACATTACAGGTAATCATTATCCAATAAGCCCAAGCATACTGACCAAAAGCTCTATTCACAAAAGCGAAACCTTCGTATGGATTTGATCCATACCATGCAATGAAGAACTCCATGCCATAAGCGTAACCAACCATACTACCAGTGGCCAAAATGATCTTACACATATTCTCAATATGATTCTCCGTAATCAAATCGTGTAATTTGAAAATCGCACGAACTGGAAGCATCAATGTTAATACCATTCCAAATCCAGAGAAAATTGCTCCTGCAACAAAGTAAGGAGGGAATATTGTTGTATGCCAACCTGGAAGGTTGGCGACCGCAAAGTCAAATGATACGATTGTGTGAACAGATAATACAAGTGGAGTAGATAATCCAGCTAACAAGAGGTAAGCCATTTCATAATTGTTCCAATGTCTCATAGAATTTCTCCACCCCATTGAAATCACACCATAAAAATATTTTCTCCAGGTAGTTGTCGCTCTATCACGAAGACAGGCTAAATCTGGAATCATACCCATATACCAAAATAAGACTGATACCGTTCCATAAGTAGAAACCGCAAATACATCCCACTCCAGTGGACTTTTAAAATTTGGCCAAATACCATTTGCATTTGGAATAGGAAACAACCACCAGCCAAACCATACGCGACCGACGTGAAACAAAGGAAAAATACCCGCACAAATAACGGCAAATACGGTCATCGCTTCCGCTGCTCTATTAATAGAAGTACGCCACGGTTGTTGTAACAAACATAAAATTGCCGAAATCAACGTCCCTGCATGACCAATACCAATCCAAAATACGAAGTTAACAATAGCCCAACCCCAATTAATTGGATTAGCCAAACCCCAAACACCAACACCAGTTGATACTAGATAAGCTAAACCCATGCCAGTAAAACTAGCCATACAGCCTGCAACGCAAAAACAAACCCACCACCATGTCGGTGTTTTACCTTCAACAATACCGCAAATTTTTTCCGTTATCCAGTGGAAGTCACGGTCATTATTAACCAACGGTGGTACATCAATTTTTACAGGATCAAGCCTATCTAAGACGGCTGGTCTTGCTTCTGCTGTATTTTCTGAAGTATTAAACATTTTAAATTAAGCTAAATAAATTAATGAGCGTGAGAGTCATGATGTTCATGCTCATGATTTTTATGACTTCCATGATCAGAATGAGAATCAGCTGAATGGTCGTCATGATGTTCACCATGAGGATTCAGCCTATCATAATCCTGGCGACTATATGGCTGAGCATAAGTATTTGGCATTTTGGGATTTGGATTCCTAATTTTCGCCAAGAATGTCGTTCTTGGACGAACGTTTAAATAACCCAATAGAGAGTAATCTCTATCTTCCATCTTACTATGATAAACTTCTGAATCGGTATCAGTAATATCACCAAAAATAATTGAACTAGCTGGACAAACCTGCTGACACGCAGTTTTTATTGTTCCGTCTGGAACTGCTTCATTCCAGTTAGATTCATGTTCATGCTTAGCTTTATGATTGATTTTCGCTTCTTGTATACGCTGTGTACAGTAAGTGCACTTTTCCATCACTCCACGCATACGAATAGATACGTCTGGATTTTTCTGTAAACTTGGTAGATCACCCGTTTTATCCGGCCCCAAAGGTCCTTCAGTAAACGATCCAATTTCTCTTTTATTCCAGTCAAAAAAGTTAAAGCGTCGAACTTTATACGGACAATTATTTGCACAATAACGTGTTCCAACACAACGGTTATAAGCCATTGTATTTAATCCTTCATCATCATGAACAGTCGCATTTACAGGACAAACCATTTCACAAGGTGCTGTCTCACATTGAGCACAAGCAATTCCTTGGAAAGAAACTTGTACATCTTCCGGCAAACCATCTTTAGTCCCTTCTTCAGTTGAAGAATAATAACGGTCAATTCTCATCCAATGCATTTCACGTCCGCGCAAGACTTCATCTTTACCAACAATCGGAATATTATTCTCACTTTGACAAGCGACTACACAAGCGTTGCAACCTGTACAAGTATTTAAATCAATAGTCATTCCCCATTGTTGCTCACCGGTATGATCCGGGTGTTCGTAAGCAGAAGATCCTCTTGGAGTGGTAGTAACCTTCTCTTCCAACGGCATATCTTTATCTTGACCGTAAATATTTGGCGAGTGAGCTTCTAAGCCCATCTTATCAACAAAATCACTATTCGCTTGATAATCTTCAGCAGAAGCTTCCCGAATGATGGCTCTACCTTCCATCGACCAGTGTTCTTGTATATTCGCTAAACGATGCTCTCTATCGGTTAATTCTATCTTGCAGCCTAAACGAAAATTAGTCGTTTCACTGTCTTTTAAAGGATAAGCATTAAAACCAGCGTTTGTTCCAATTCGGCCTGTCTTGGTTCGTCCAAATCCTAATGGAGCAATAATAGTATACGTTGCCAATCCTGGTTGAATATGAATAGGCGCTTCGATGGTTTGGCCCCCAATTGTCACTTTTGCCAACACTGCCATTTCATGACCACGATCAAATTTACCCTGATGATGTTTTAATACACCCGCATCAATCAAAGGGCTTGTACCTGGAATAAGCTGAATTCCGCTCTCGTCCTGCAACTCTTTAGCTAATTTGGGACTAACCAAAAGTGCATTATCCCAAGTTAACTTGGTGATAGGATCAGAACATTCTTGAAGCCAACCATTATTATTAAAACGGCCATCCCAAGCGTGGTTACTTGGAGTAAATTGAACTTCAATTTCAGAGAATGATGCAATTGCTGGTTTAGCTGGTTTAAGCTTAGCGACATAACCTGCCAACGAAGTTGAACTAAAAGGAATCGCTGCTTGCTGATAACGGCTATTTTCTAACACCCCATCAGCCAAAAATTTATCAAATGCCAATTGAGCAGACGTTCCGGCTAATTTATTAAACGTTTTTCTCACTTCAGCGTACGCATCAAGCTTATTGCCTAAAAGGGCTTGAAGGATTTCAATTTCAGAAAATGTTTCAAACAAAGGTTCAATCATTGGTTGAACAGGAACTAATGTTCCGTCAACAGTTCGTCCATCACCCCATGATTCTAAATAATGAGAAGCTGCGATTGCAATATCTGCATCAACTGAAGTTTCGTCATCATGGTAACCAACAGTAACTAATGTTCCTAATTTCTTAACGAGTGACTTCCAATCAATTGAAGAAGGAGCATTATAGGCTGGATTGCTATTCAATGAAATAAGTTTTTTAACATCTCCCTTTGAAATAGCCTTATAAACGTCACTGATTGAACCAGCAGTTGCTTTATCTAACTCTAAATACTCTACTGTCTTATTATTTGCTCCAATAATTGCATTTAAACTAACGGCTAATATATGTGCCTCTTCAGTTAAATTGCTACCGATAACAATTACAGATGATCCCTTATTTTCCAGAAGGTCAACGGCACATTCTTTTAACCATTTTTCGTTAGCAATAGGACCACTTAACGATCTTAGTTTTTTAACCAGTTTTGCATCCCCTTGTGATTTTTCGATAATAATCGCAGCAAATGCTCTAAGGTGATTCAACATCTCTGAATTCGAAACACGAAGACGGTGATCAGCCATAGATCCCGTTAATGTCAAATTCGCTTCAAGGCTATAAAGACGATTCATATTCGCACTATCTTCAGATTTAGCAACTTTACGGGCTTTTGAAAATGATTTCGTATAGTCAAGGCTTCCTACTTCATGGTGAAGGAAATTACTATCAAAAGAAACAACGCGTTTAGCTTGCTCAAATTTATAATAAGGACGAACACGTTTTCCGAAAACCGCTTGAGTGGCATCCTCGACACTATCTTGCTTAACAGGCTCGTATTCAGCCCAAATAAGATCAGGGAAATTCTTTTTAATTTCAGCTACCAGTCGAGCTCTCGTTGGGGAAACCGATTTGTTAGCTAATACCGCAACGCCTTTTCCTTTACTTGCTTTTAATTCATCAGCTAAAGCTTTTAATTCATCTAAAGCTTTAGTTTTGCCAATAGATGCTTTCCCACTCTTGCTTTTCGTCAATCTGTCTGGATCATATAAATCAAGAACACTCGCTTGAGAAAAAATATCTGTGCTACCACCGCTTGGAGCATAACTCGGGTTACCTTCGATCTTAGTCGGCCTAACCTCTTGAGTTTCAACGATCAAAGCGATATTCTCATTCGCAGTCGGACGAGATGTACAAAAATAAGAAGCAACTCCAGGAATAACACTTTCAGGTTGTTTACTATAAGGAAGCACATAAGACTCTGGGCGGCGACATCCACTAAGCCCCATTCCTGCAAGTCCAAATGAAGCTGCCATTATTTTTACAAAATGGCGGCGATTCACACCATGGGATTCTGAAGCACCATCCGGAAATTCTTTTGTCAACCATTCCTTAAACGCCGGTGTTTCAGATAAATCATCTAAACTTTTCCAATACTTTGGGCCTACTAAACTATTCTTATCCATTTCAGTGATATTTAAATGATTCTAACGATGGCAACCAAAACAAGATGTTGGGGGGTTGACTTTCCAGTCTTCTTTGAATTTGGCCCCCATGTTCTTATGGGCCTCAATGCTTTCAGGTTTCCAATCTAAATTATAAACCTCACTTTGTGGACGAAGAACATCTTCGGGACTCCTGTGACAGTCTAAACAAAATCTCATGCTCAATGGTTTAGCATGATAAACCTGTTCCATTTTATCAATTTCTCCATGACATTCAACGCAACTAACACCTCTATTAACATGGGCAGTGTGAGAAAAATAAACGTAATCTGGAACTTCGTGAATCTTCACCCATGCTACTGGTTTTCCTGATTCAAAACTTTCTCTAATAGGCTCCAGTGCTTTAGACTCAGGTTTAATAACCTGGTGACAACTCATGCACGTGCTGCTTGAAGGAATATTCGCGTGCGCCGACTCATCAACGTGATTATGGCAAAATCGGCAATCTAATCCGAGTTGGCCAACGTGAAAATCATGCCTAAAATCTACAGGCTGTTGCGGCTGATAGCCAACTCTAGTTGTTTTCGGTGTGAAATAATAAGTCACTCCTATTGTAATCGCTGCTACCAGAAGAATCGCACTAGCTACAATTTTTGCGGGAACAAGATTACTCCATTTAGGGAATATATTAGCCATCTTTTATAAATTTTTAGTTAGACCTAAACGCTACTTGATTAATCTTTTCGTTGAACGATATTCGACGGTCTATTTATAGTAATCCTCTTCAATGCAATATTGCTAGGCGGTGATTGACCCACTGTAGTTTGCTTCTTGCCTTGCTTCGGCAACATAAATATCGCCGCAAAAGCCGCTAGTAAACTCGCAATAAAACCTTTTCTCGTCTGCATCAGAATTTAATTTTGAAATAGTGGGTTAAAAAAGATAAAGAAAGAATGATATTTGTTAGTTTGAATCAAGCTTAAAGAATCACTTAAGGGGAATTAATTAAAACTTATGATCAAAAGAAGCGTTCCTTATTCAACTGCTTTCTTGATTCGCTCCAATGCCTCAACAAGCATTTCACGGGTACATCCAAAATTCAACCGTACAAACCCTTCTGTTCCAAAAGGTTTGCAATCAGACAATCCAACGCCATGAGACTCAAAATGTAAACATGGGTTATCAAGGTTCAATTCGCGAACATCCAGCCACGCTAAATAAGTCGCCTCAAGCTTAGTCATCGAAATTCCCTTAATCTTTTCGATTTCAGCAGCTAAATAGTCTCGGTTCCCTCTCAAATAAGCCAATAGATCCGAGTGCCACTGTTGACTATCACGAAAGGCAGCAATCGTTGCATCGTAACCTAAAAATGCTGGATCAGGGACAATCCCCGCCATTGAACGTTTAAACTTATTCCTCAACTCCGTATTTTTAATAATTGCAAATGTACAGCCAAAGCCCGGAATATTAAAAGTCTTACTCGGGGCCATCAACGTAATCGTCTTATCTTCAACGGCTTCACTAAGTGTAGCTGTAGGGATATGAGGTAAATCTTCTGAAAGAACTAACTCACAATGTATCTCGTCAGAACAAATCACAGTATCATTGGCCAAGCAAATATCAGTTAACTCTGTCAGTTCCGATTTAGTGAAAACTCTGCCAACGGGATTATGTGGGTTACATAAAAGAAACAACCCTGTTTTAGCAGTCATCTTTTTCTTAAATAACTCTAAATCGTAACGCCAAATCCCATCATTATTAACAAAAGGAACACGATTCAAACGACGATTGAAATTTCCTGGCGCCGACAAAAACGGTGGATATACCGGCGTTCCCGTGATAATATCATCGCCCTCCTCTCCAACCGCCCGACAAGCGACATTCAATCCACAAACCATTCCTGGCATCCAAACCTGCCACTCTGGCTCGGTATTCCAGTTATACAGCTTTTGGAGCCGATCTTGGACGATTTGAATCAATTCTTCCGGCACATTAGTATAGCCCATAATACCATGGTCTATCCTATCATGTAGCACCTTAACAATCTCATCTGAT
>CAWUTK010000082.1:0-11323 GCA_963924785.1 uncultured Opitutales bacterium | reverse complement strand
CCATATGTCTTCGCACCGTAAATGCCACTCCTTGACCGGCGAGGTGAATCTTTCGGCACATTAAACACATCCAAGAACACTTCAGCGGATTCAGCTCTCTTCGGATAATCTAAACCCCCATCATTTTTCCCATAATCATGATCATCCCACGTTGATAATATAGGACAGGTTTTCAACAATTTCTGATAACCCGGTTTAGCCATTAACTTGCTATACTTATTTTTCAGAACAGCCATATCTTCTGTATCACCATAAATATTGTCACCGATAAAAAGGAACAGTTCAGGGTTTTCTGCAACGATCGTATCCCACATCGGTTGATCTTTATTTTGATTAGCACAGGAACCAAAGGCAATTTTATGTATCGTATCAGGCGATGAAACTTCACTTGAAAAAACAGATGCATGACTAAACATTAGCAAGACAGATGCAAAAATGACTGAGTTAATGGGAGCTTTATTATTTAACATAATAATTTTAATTTTATTTAATGGTTAGTTGAGCATTACTTCATACCCTTCAGCCAATCGACCAGACTAACGAAATCTTTGACTGACATACCGCTGGCGAGTCCAGGAGGCATCATAGATATGCCTAGATCTGTGCGAGTTTTAATATCAACAGCTTTTATTTTGAAAATCTGCCCCATAATTGTCCTTAGCGTAACAATGCCATCCAGCTCATTTGTAATAAAACCTGAATAGACGGTGCCGTCTTTCATTGCCACAGAATAACTGTGAAATCCCTGTGATACACTGTCATTGGGACGAATAATTGATATCGCAATATTTTCGCGATCCATAATACCCCCGATGGCACCCATGTAAGGTCCCTTGTCAGGTTGTCCTTTTTTGTAAGAGTGACAGGCGATGCAACCTTGTTGAAGAAATAGTTGTTCACCTTTCTTCACATCGCCTTTAACGCTATCTAGAGCTAAGATGATTTCCTCAATGGACATTTTACCAATTTGACCTTTCTTGTTGGCAATCTTTGATAGGTCGACTTTGACTTCTTTCTCTAAAACCTTCTTTTTAAATTCAATATATTTTGCGGTATCAATTTCAGCAATTTCGACTCTGTCATAGACCATGTATTTTGAAACAACCGCTTTTTGAGAATAGCTGGCTTTTGCCCAGAATTCTTTTAACGCCGATTCAACGATTGGAGTCCCCTCCCATTTAGTGAGATAGTAATAAGGCCCACGAGTATCTGGTTTCGTTCTCCACCACCATTTTCCGTCATATGGGATTTCGGTATGGTAAAGACGAACAAGGACTTTAATTACTTCTTTTTCTGTGGCGGAATCAAGCTGACTGTTAAGCTTTTCAATAAGACTCTTAATCATGTCAGTGTCATGCATATATCTCATCGCCCAGTAAGCACCGTTAGCATCTGGTTTGCCGACGGCATCGATACACGCTTCAGATGCCTTCAATCTAATAAGGGACTGAACGGCAATATGAGGCAGTAGGATGCTTTTATTTGGAGTTGCGTGCTTCTGGTCGGCGTCATTAGTCGATTTCTTTTTTCCACCAATAGGCTTTTTGTCTATTGCCATATTCAATGATCCACCTTGAGCGCCTTCGCTTAGGCCTAGAGTTGTAGTAAATCTGACGAACTCATCTTTAGGCAATTTGTAATGAATGGAACCGACAGAGTGAGTACCAATTCCAAAAGCAAATTGCTTCTTTTTATTTTTAGCTTTCAGAGGTTTTTTCCGAGCATCTTTATTGACAAAGGTTCCACCCCAGCCATTTGTTTCTTTGGCCCATTTAACATCCGTCAATTTTACTTTTGAACCGTCTTTCTTGACAAGATAAGGTTCAAATATACCCGCATGGTCACCACCTATCCCATCACCACCATCTAAAATTGCGATATGAAGGTTTCTCCAACCCGTTATGTCTAAATCGACTTCAACGAGTTTCTCACCCCGTATCTTTGAACTCTCATAAGCTTTAACTTCTTTTTCAATCTTCTCTTCGACGACTACAGGCTTTTCGTCACTTATAATTTTAGAAGCGGCTAGCAGGTCGTTAGCTGCACTTTTATCGCCAATTCTACCTAGGGAAACGGCAGCCGCTACTTGAGTTCTTGGTTGCTGATAATCTTTTAGAGCACTCACAAATGGAGCAATATCAATTCCTTTATTTTGAGGCATTCGATCAGTCGTTGCACGAAGAGCCCACTCACGAATTTCAGGATAATTCTCAACTGCTGCGAATAAAGCACTATTTGCCCCTTTGCCTTTCAGTTGTTTAAAAGTAAAAATAGCGGCCACTCTTGATTCAAGCGAAGCACTCTTATCATTGATAAGAGCTTTGAGTGCTTTATCCGCGTTGAGTTTACGATTAACGATTTCTCGAGAAGCGTGGAAACGCCAAGTTGCACTTTCTGTTTTAAGGTATCCGATAAGGTCACTTACAGAAGCTTTTTCTAAATTAGGGAATGGTTTATAAGTCCAACCCTTAGGAGTGACACGAACAACGTAACCGCCTTTGCCTCCCTTAAATCCAGAACCTTCCCAAGAACTGATATACATACGCCCAGAACCATCAGTATCAATATCAGTCATCTTACCCACGCTGATATACTCTTCCTGCTTCTGAGTGAATGAGGCGCCGTTTGGAGTTAGCCTATGAATATAGACATGACTGCGTCCCCAATCTCCCATAAGAGGAACATTGTTATACTTTGCTGGCCAACCGGGCTCTTGAAAATACATAGCGCCCATACCTGAACCACCGCCGACATCGACCAGTGCAGGAATCATTTCTTCTGTATAACGAATAAAAAGTTTAGGGTAACCATATTCACCGGACTGAATTTCATGTAGAAAACGGATATTCCATCCACCCCCATCATTGGTATTGCCGCGAGTGTAAACATTCATGAAAGGGTCAATGGCGACATCACAGATATTTCTTGTCCCATGAATATACTCTTCCATTTCTGTTCCGTCAGGTCTAACACGAATAACACCCCCACCAAGTACAGTGAGCTTCGTTCCGTCAGTGCCTTCTGCCCCAACGATCCCGAAGTCACCCATAGCAATGTAAATCCAACCGTCGATACCCATTCGAATACCGTTTGTTGAGTGATCAACGCCTCGACTATTATTAAATTCAGGAGCGCTCATTCCTTTTACAAGCACTCTATAGGGCCCATCAGCAACACCGTCACCGTCATTGTCTTCGACTACCGAAAGATAACATGTATCATATGTGGCGTCTTTCCAGGTAGAGTGGAGAACGTATACTTTCTTCCCTATAGCCATTAGGCCACGAACACTTTCAAGAGGAGCGAAATTAGTTTTTTTATCAAACGTGCCGTCATTGTCCGTATCGACGAGCTTCATTACCGAGCCTTTATTTGCGCCTTTGCCAAGAGAACCGTTTTGATCAACAGCGACAAAAACGGCCCCGTCAGGGTGAGCGCTTAAAGCAACCGCACAAGCTGCGACATCATTATTCGCAAACATTTTCCATTCAAGCTCTTTAGGCACACTAACTGTTTGAGCCGTTAGCGATATAGTTAAGGACAGGAGTATTAGTCCTACTTTGCACACGTAATTCCTATTCATATATTTTTCCTTTTAAGGGGGACTTGAGTATTCAGATAGATATTTTGTTCGATATAATTATGTTTCATTCACTCTCCCTTTAGCAAGTGTTTTTTGCTAAAGGGAGAACTGTCATCGGCATAAGCTGCCTGATTTATAAATAATTCTAATAGTTATTAAAAAAACATGACCACTTAAGTAGTCTAGGTTATTAGGATTTAGACTATTAGGCATTTAGGAAGGAAGTTAAAGAATGAGAGAGAACCTCTTTTTTTTAACTAATAGCCTCAAGCCTACAGCCTAAATCCCTTAACTACGTGAGTAGTTACAAAAAACAAGACACGGACTAATTCGAGGGAATCAGTCGCACCTCACGAATATTAATTGGCTTCCAGTCTTTGTGACCCAGCGACTGAAGGACCAGTTGCATACGTTCGGCATTCGGAAATTCCAATTTCCCGACAACAATTCTCTGAAAACTATCCACTCCCCCTGTTACTGGAATCGGCGCATGACGATGACGTCCTCTCCCGGCAACAACCATCAGTGAAGCATCGATTTCTGAAGTCGAGGCAACCAATTCAACTGTGTAGGTCCCCGGACTGTTCAACTCAAGTGTCCAACGAATTTTTGTTTGTTTATCATTCCAGTCAACAATCGCGGCATCTGCACCCTTCCCGCGAATAGTTGCCACTCCATCAATCGTCGCATCTTCTGGACGAAAGACAAGTGTTCCTGGGACAACCTCTTCTAATTCATTAGCCAAGGCCGCTCCATATTGGACGCCTTCAACCTCACGGTCCAGAGATAGCTTAACAATCGTGACGTGTTGGTCTCGGAATGCTTTAGGAATAACCATCTTCACGGTTCCTTTATTTTCATCCTGATCAAATGTGATTTTTTTTCCGTCCATTGTAGTGACAGAAACCACATTTTGAGGAAGACGGTTCAACTCGATTCCCTCATCAGTAGGATCGATCATATGCAGATAGACTGTTCGGCCCTTATAAGTCGATCCACCCCAAGAACCATTTATCCAAGGCCCTCCACGCGTGCCGTAAACGGCTTCTTTGTTTTTCGCCATCCACGGAGCAAGGCCTTCAAGTATCGCCCTTTCTTTCGGACGAATAGAACCATCTGGTTGCGGTGCAATATTCAACAGCATGTTTCCATCGCCAGTTATACAAGATGAGAACAAACGGATTGTTTCTGTCAACGTGCGTGTAACCGCATCAGGTCGATAAGACCAACCACCGTGGTCAACATGAGGTGAAAGAATCATGCAAGATTCCCAAGCACGGCCTGCTTGAAATGATCCCATGCGATTTTCAGGTGTGTCATAGTCACCATTTTGAAGCGACTGAGCCTCTTTGGGTACATTTTTAAGACCACGCACTGCACGGTTATTAACAAGTAAGTTCGGATTATAACTGTACATTTTCTTATACAAGCTACCAATCGTATACTGGTCCCAATCTCCAAAACAATGATCAAACCAAAGAATATCTACTGGCCCGTAATTAGCCATAAGCTCTTCCACCTGATTTTCATAGTAGTTGTTGTATGCCGCATTATCACCCTTTAAATAATCCGGATGCGTCCAGTCTCGTGTGCTGTAATACCAGCCAGTCTTGAGACCGTGCTTACGAGCAGCATCACCCACCATTTTGACAATGTCTTTCTTATACGGCGTATCCATTATTGAATAACTAACAGGAAACTCAGAATCTTCCGGAAAGTGTTTTTCCTTAGTATCCCACAAACTGAAACCATCATGATGCTTCGTCACAAACACAGAATATTTCATTCCCGCATTTTTAGCCAACTTCATGATATCATCCGGATCAAAATTAACAGGATTAAATTCTCTGAATAAATTCATATAGTAATCACGCTCTACCGTTTTCAAAGAATCACCGCCTTCAATTCGGTCCTTCATACTCCAGCTAATTTCCTTACCACAAATTGCAGCCGGACCCCAATGAATGAATAGTCCCAGTTTAGCATCCCTAAACCACTGAATACGGGCGTCCCGTTCCGCTGTTGTTTCCGTCAATTGAGGAACTTTATTATTAATATTTTTCACAGGCCCTTGCTTCGTACAACTCACAACACTTAGACTGAGAGCAGACAGCAACAAAACGGCTGACAATAACTTTTTATTTTTTTTCTCTGATTTCATATTTTTGGTTTTCTATACTGTATTTTTTGTATTGTTTTTAGATTGGTAGCACCATGCCGTTCTCGGACATTGACTGCGTTGCGTTTAATTTCATTGTAAATTTTATCATTCTTCGTTGATGGCTAAAGAGATTCCTTGTTTTGGCAAAACGAACCCCTGTTCTATCATCCATTTCCGTGATTCCTTTATCCAGGCATCCCACATTGGCCCCTTATAGCCATTTAAGCCATGGTTGCCATAGGGAAGTTTTAGGTAAAAAGCTTCCAGATCATGCTCCAGTAATGCTTCATAATACAAGCGACTGTTATCTGGCGGCACGGGGCCATCGTCTTGTGCGTGAGCAAGGAAACAAGGCGGAGTGTCCTTTGTCACCTGCAACTCATTTGAGTAACGGTTGACTAACTCCACACTGGGCTCGGGTCCGAGTAAATTCAATTTTGATCCCCTGTGCGTTTTTTCTCCCATGGTGATGACAGGATAAACCAGTATGGAAAAATCAGGACGGCAACCCATTCTATCAATAGGATCGATCGCTTGGGAATCACCTTGGTCAAAAGTAGTGGATACAGACGCCGCGAGATGGCCACCTGCGGAATACCCGAGGACACCAATTCGCTTAGCATCAATCTCCCATTCCGTAGTTTTGGATCGCACAAAGCGGATGGCTCTTTGCACATCAAGTAGCGGAACCTGGTGTCGTCCCTTAGGCAAACGATAGTGAAGCACTGCGGCAGAAACGCCAAAGCTGTTTAACCACTTTGCCGTACGAACCCCTTCAGCCCCTTGAACCCCAACTCCTCCATAACCACCGCCGGGGCAAACCACAACCAGCGAACCACTTCCATTTTCAGCGTGATATAAAGTGAGCGTCCCCGGCTTACTCAAATCAGGTGGAGTGCCTGGTAATGCTTCAAAAGCGCCATCACCCACAGGAGCTTGCTTTTCCCATAATGAAAAACTTTCTGGAACAATCGGCCTAGGCAGCTCTTTCCCCGCAAAAACGCCATCAACATAAGGTAATACGGCCTCAAAAATAGTCTGGTGACCCGCTGACTCAGGATGCTGTCGATCACTAGTGGAATACTTAATCCTGCCAACATAAATAAAGTAGGCGTTTTTATCATTGGATATTTGCTGATAAGCCTCAAAAGCTTTAACCAAAGCTGAAGCCCCTTTCCCGGAAACAGGAACCATCACCATGATTTTTGTGGAGGACGGAACCCGACTGCGAAGCCGTGTCAGCGATGCGACCACAACCTGTTTTGCTGGAACCCCATTTTCACCCAAGTTAATAAGAACGACATCTGGAGCTGGATCCAACATGCCATTTCGCAAGCGGCTAATAGTTGACGTTTTTTGATCAATCAGATCACTCAGCTTCCCAACCGACATTCCGCCTTTCCACGCATACCCACCGTAAGCAATGCGCGCTTCCTGGTAACCATAATGTTTTGCCAAAAGGTAACCGTAACTAGCACGCCCATCACCCGCTGCAGCCCAAGCATTATTTTTGGGTCGACCCTGCCCTATAGCATACGCAGCGCTATCACCGGACATGATCGAATCACCAATGTTCAGCCAAATTTTATTTGGTAGAGTCACAGGCCATGTCGTGCCACCTGCATCAATCTCAAACCCAGTTATTTTCAAAGAATTCCCGGGGACATCTCCGACATAACGTCGACCAAAGGGCGACATCCCTTTAATGAAAATCTCAATAACAGGATCGGGAGTGTCCGAAGAAAGGATCAAGGATTTTTCCTGCAAGGCAAACTGATGCGTATTCAATTCTCCGCCATTCACGGTCCATGCAATAACAGGGTAATCGATATTGGGATTATTCGTCTTTTGAATCTGATCAAGATCAACACGCATAACCACTTTTTGCGTATCCTTGAATCCCAGATTGAGACTCGCACCCATGACCGTTGTCAAAATATAATCATCCTCACAGACCCAATTGTAATGTGAGAGACCGTTCTGCACATTGACATCCGTAACCGGAATTTCAAGAGCCGAGGCCGACGATAGCAGGATGGCCGCGCCAGGAATAATCCTCTGTTCCTTTAACCAGTTAATAAAATCATCGGACCACTGCGCGGAATCGGTCCCCTTACGTCCGAGTCCGAAACCATGACCGCCCTTTTCGTAGAGTTTCAGTTCCGTCGCGATGCCCTGCTTTTTCAATGCTTCATGCATTACCACGCTGTTTTGCGGCAACACTCCTCTATCATCCTTTGCGTGTAGCAAAAACGTCGGCGGGGTCTGCGCATTCACATTCAGCTCACATGACATTTCTTCCAATTGAACTGGGGTAAATCCCGCTTTCAGAGGATCGGTAACACAACCATGCATGAACGCTTTTTGAGTGGAAATCACCGGATAGCCCAGACACATGAAATTGGGTCGGGAACTGACCTTGGAAACCTCATCGTTCCCAAAATTGTATTTAGAATACAATGTGCCAGCCGTGGCAGCCAGATGCCCACCAGCCGAGAAGCCCATTATTCCAATCCGTTTCGTGTCCAATTTGTATTGGGTCGCATGAGAACGAACCCATTGAATCGCCCGTAATGCATCAGACAGCGGAACGGGATGTTTGAAATCTGACCCTATCGTCGTCGGTAAACGGTATTTCAGGACAAAGGCGGTAATACCAGATTCGTTCAACTTTTCGGCAATCGGATAACCCTCTAATCCCGATGCAACGACACCATACCCTCCTCCTGGGCAAATGACCACTGCCGCTCCGTTCGGATGCTTTGGACTAAAAACCGTCAAGTTGGGATTGTGAATATTTTTCACCAATTCAAAATTACGCGGCACCACTGTTTCCTCAATAGAAGAATCCACCTTCTGCGTTCCCTCCGGCCAAATTGGAATCACGGTTCGTGTTTCATCCGCAAAACAGATTGAAGCAGCAAAGCTGCCCAATAGGATTGGTATCAGCAAGTGACGAGCAGCGAGGACAAAGCAGTTTTGTTTAATTTCCATCATTACCGTCTTAGTCATTTTAAATCAATTCAGTTTATTTCTTCTACTTTCAAATTTCTATTTTGCCGGCAAAGCGATCGTCGAATATAGATGCTTAACTTTAGTCGTCATTTTTGGATAACTGACTAGGAAATTATTATCATCAATTAGGTTAATCAAATAGTGGGTGGTGCCCTTCGGCAGTTGCGCTGAGACTTTTCCACGAGACAACAGTGTTGCGCGATTACGGAACCACTCTTCATAATGATCGCCTCCGTTAGTAGTATAGAGCAAATTAGCACGAACAACCTTGGCACCGTTTTCCTTATAAGTAAACACGACTGCATCTCCTTTCTTGCTGTTTGAAACGACAGTTGGCACATTCTTTCGTTTCGGCAGTCGTTGACAATTTGGATTATTATACGGAAAGCTTGCTTTCATTTCCGCGAGAACTTCGGTCAAGTTGGCATTCATTGCCGCTGTCTTTTCTGGCATGGTAGTGGCCAGGTTTTTAGATTCCTCGATATCCTCCCTATTCTGCTTACCGTTTTCGGAGCTATACAAACGAAAGAGTTCAAGCACGGGTTTAGAATTATAGTTACGGACGAGTTTGTAATCGCCGACACGAATCGTACTTTCCTGAGCCGCGCTATTAGGGAAATGCCAAGCCATCGTATCACGAACCGCGCCCTCTTTGGTTCGAATCAAAGAAGCATCCGTTGGGTCTTTCAGTAATAGTTTAGAAATATCCAACCCGTCAAACTGCTTGCCGGCCGGTTTCTCTGTGCCCGTTAACGCAAGAATTGTCGGATAAAAATCAAGCCCGTTCACCATCACATTAGATTGCACCCCTTGCGGAATGTTTGGTCCTACAATTATCAACGGCACACGAGTGCCACCTTCCATTGCCGAGATTTTACCTTTATCAAGCGGATAGTTGTCGGTAATAATTTCTCCTGGATGACCCTCCATGCCACCGTTATCAGAAGTAAAAATAACGTAAGTGTTTTCGATCAACTTGTGTCCAGGCCAACGTGGATCATCTGTGTTCTCCAGGTAATTAAACAACCTGCCAACATAATAATCGAGTTGCTCAATCATCGCGCAGTAAAAAGGATTTTTCTGCCCCTTTTCGGTCCATCCCTTTTTGTGCGCTTCAGTAATTTTCACTCCTAGCTTACTCTCGTATTTCCGCAACAACTGTTCGCTGTGCATCATGATTGGCGTGTGAACCAGCCAACTCGCAAAATAAAGGAAGAAAGGTTTATCCTGATTTTCCCGCACAAACGTCATGGCATCCTCAGTTGTCTGATCAAAGGGAAAGCCCTTTTCATCTAAACGGTACGGATCTTTCGGATCCCGAGTAGCAAATCCGGTAACACGATTTTTCATGCCACTTTGCACGCCACGACTATTACGCGTGTAATCAAAACCTTGATCCTCCGGTTGCGGATAAGCGTGGTGACGCATGGCAACGTGCCACTTTCCGCTATGCCCAGTGGTGTAACCATTTGCCTTGAGCGCTTCTGCAATCGTTACCTTTTCGGCCGGCATACGGACGCTATACCACGGCGACATTATCGCCCACCCGTCACTATGTGCATGCGGTGGTTTACCTCCAGAAACATGTGTCATCTGAGCACGAGCCGGATGGTCTCCACTCAATATTGCAGCTCTCGACGGTGCGCACGTTGGTGCGGGTGAATACGCCTGCCAAAATTGAACTCCCTTTTTTGCAAATGCATCAAGGTTCGGTGTCTCCATCGGTGACGGTTCATCGATATCGTAGCACTTCACATCCTGCCAACCAAGGTCGTCAGTCAGTAGCAGAATGATGTTCGGCTTCTCTGGCCGATCCGATTTAGCCGAAGCAACGGTTACGCTGAGAAAAGACAGCAAAAAGGCGGCGACTAACAGTTTCTTAAACATTTTATTTGATTTGATTTCATTTCAGGGTTCACCGGAATCAGATGTCAAGATATCCTAATCTTCTGTTTTTATGGGATATCGATAACACAATAATGTACCTATTATTTTGTTATAGTCAATTAATATTCGGTTATTAGTGAGTGCAAATAAGCGTCCACAATAGACCCCTATTTGACGGAATACTATCAATTGATAGTAAACAACTTAAGTGGCCGCTTTAATCTTCGTGCTTTCAACTCAATTTAAACAAAAGAAACGAAAAATAATTAACCACAAAAATCACAGAACACACAGAATGTTGCCTGATTAGGTATGATTTAGGACTGATGAATCGAAGTATTATGACTTAACCACTGATCAACACTAATCTTCACTAACGAATTGCAGAGTGGAACCGAACGGATTCTTTAAGTTTTACCACGGAGGCACAGAGGAAACAGTGAGACGGATGCTTTGTGATTTGAACCACGAAAGGACACGAAAACAGATTCTTTAGATAAATTTTGAATAAGAAATGTGATGGATGCTTTGTGGGTTTAACCATGAAGCAACTGTGTTTGTTTTATGCAAGTTGAAAGTCATTGTTTTTGATAATAGCATTAGCGAGAACAGCAAGCTTCGGCATAACGGCGACGGTTGCAACTTTATGACTTTTACCCTTCACTCTTAAACCTTGG
>CAWUTK010000081.1:0-3336 GCA_963924785.1 uncultured Opitutales bacterium | reverse complement strand
ATTAATCGCAATCGCCACTTTTTCAACAGTGTCCAACATGTCCGCTTTATTCTCCAGTGCCGCTTGACTTGTTGTTGCCATGATCGTGTGAACTTGAAGAATTATGTCATCTAAATCTTTAGCTTCCTTGAATTTCTCATTCAGGTTTTTTTTGATACTCTTAATCAAAAAATCGACTTCTTCTACATTTAGTCGATTATTGTTTCTAAGTTCTTTCGAATTTACCAGAACTTGCTGCCGGAATTCATTTAACTTTTCTTCTGCCAGTTGCTCTTCGGTTTTTTCGGGGATTTGTTCAATACTTGCAGTTGAAGTGACTTGATTTTGCGAATAACCATTAAAATTAATCAGTACAAGGTTTATAAATAACAGAAGTCGGATTTTCATTAGAATAATATAATAGAAAAAATTTATTACCGATTACCGATATTTGTTAAGACTCCATTTGTATAGGTGATTGTAAAACTATCCGTATTAGGGTCTGTTCCCCAGTTCTCTCCAGTAATACCTAAACCATTAAGGCCATTCGCAATTCCAAATGTTCCATCACCAGGTCTCCAAGGATTACTTGCATTATCAACAACACTGGTAGTTATAACATCTGCACGTGTTGATTCTGTTGAGACAGGAATCGTCACTGCCGAGGGCGTTGAGGGCGTTGAGGTAACTGTTGTCACTGGAAATAAAGTATTAAGGTCAGGATCGATAACTACGATTGCTTTTGGTGCTTCGTTCGCTTGAGAGTCAAAGGCTGCAAATAATCCATCTTGTGCGGCTTGAGAAACGGTTGCTTGTATATTGTCGAGTTCTTTTACATCGAAGTCTCTAATTGCAACGAGCTCGTCTCTGGATAGATTTCGAACGGCTTCGATTTCTTCGGCATTTAAATTTGTAATGACCTGGATTTCGGCGGGTTCAAGTGTCCCTAATATAGTTTTTTCTTTAACGCTAAGCTGTGATAATACGTTTCGTTCATTTTCACCTAAAGCATTGAATACTTTCATTTGAGCAGGGGTTAAAAAATCAATGGAGGTGAAGTCGGCACCGAGGAGTTCGGATAGTTGAGACTTATTGTTTCCCTTAATGATATCCACTAGGTGTCCAATGTCTTCACTTGATTTTTCGCCAAATAAAACATCTGAACTATCAGAATGAAGGAGTGTTTTAAGATCGGTTAAGTAATCGACAGCCGTGTTTTGTCCTACATCTAGAGCATCCATGATTATTTCTGGATCAACGCCTGTTTGCAGGGCTTTTTCGGCCGCACCTTGAGTTAATCCGCTTGAGGTGGCTTGAACGATTTGAAGTAATTGTAATCCATTTGTTAATGCGGCGATAGTTGTTCCTACGATAGTCCCTTCATTCATTGAGGAAGTAATCTCTCCGCTAGGATCAGTTAAATTATTTGCCTCAATAGCACCAATTCCGGCTTTACCTAAACCTTGAGAAACTCTCTTTGATACTTCGGCCGCTTTTTTAGAAACTTCTACTTTAGCGGTCGCTTCAGTTTCAGATTTAGCTTCTTGAATTGAACTGATAGTCGTTTTATCTGCAATGCTTTCAGTCGAAGCGACTTTATTGGTAATTCGCTTTACCGAATTTTGGTTTGCTGGAGCGGATTGAATAGATCCCGATATTCTTCCTGTGCGTGTTGCTTCACCGCTAACGGAAATGCCAGGAGAAAGAGGAAATGATTCGCCAGAAGGGGAGTTGAATGTGCCACCTTCGCCTTGAGTGATTGTGCTAGTGCTTGTGTAATTCGGATTCGATGGGGAAGGTTGTATTACTGATATTCCACCTTTTGTATTTATTTCCGTTCCAGAAAACTTCGCTTGGCCTAATGTCGTTGAACTTGTTGATTCATTATCTAATGCTTGAGCGAGTAGACTCGAAGTGATTAATGCACTTAAATAAGGCATTTGGCCTTTTGTCTGTGGAATAACCATTTGTGTTGTTTTGATTGGAGCTGAGCCGGCTTTACCGTTTCCAGTGAACTTAGATGTTCCAATCGGAGTTTTTAATTGAAAAAGTGAATCGTTTGCTAGGGGTTTAATGTCGAATAAAATATTTCCATATTTGAGATTTAAACTTGTTTGAGATGAACTAGGTTCACTTCTCATTGAATTTAAGGCGAGGTTTTCGCTTCCATCAAAAGGTGCTTGAGTGAACTTCTCGACGATGAGTTGAGAGTTTTCTTCAAGTATAGTGATTGTTCCATTTGAGAAAAGTAGCGTCGCACTTGAATTGTTGCCTGTTGTTATAATGTAATCTTGATGGAGATTAAGCCCTGTCTTAACTGATTTCTTTGGTGTTATGAGGCCGGTTGATTCTCTTTTTATTTCGATCTTGCCTGCATAATCTGATAAAATAATGGCACCCATGTTGCCAATGGGTAGAGCCGCATCGGTTGTGGCATCAATTGTTCCTGCCATGATTCCGCGAGAACCATATTTCGTTAAGAGCGCAATTCGTTTCACCCCCAATTTTTTTCTAGCAGCTACGGTTATTAAACTGGATGAGAATGCATCTGTTGCAGCGTGTACGAAATCTTCGTATTCAATTCCGGCCTCAATTGCCGCGGCGATTGTTCCGTGACTAGTTTTTCTTGAAATATTTTGTATGATTGTTGGCGCTCTATGTGAGGGAGCTGATCGAAGTACAGAGTCAATGAATTTGTAAGGAATACCAAAATTAATACCTTTCGCTATTTTTACCAAGTTGGAATGAGCAAAGGTATCTGTTTCCATGTAAGGAAGAGCCGTTGAGTAAGCGATTGATTTTGCTAGTAGGGATAGTTTCACTTTGCTAACAAGTGCAGAGCGAATTGATCCCGTGATGATGGCATCTGTTACTTTTGCAGTTAACTCGATCCAATCAACTTTTGAGCTACTTGGGAGTCTTGCTAAAAACTTGTTGATAGAATAAGTGGTTGTTTCTACAACTTCCAGAATATCTCTTTTTTCGTTGATGGCAACTTCACAGGTAGTTGAGGTGATCATTCTCGCATACAGAGCGACCGCTTTGATATTGACCTCGTCACTTATTGATTTGCTTAAAACGGCGGCAATTGTTTGGTCGAGTAAGAACGGGTCGTCTAATTCTATTTTGTGAGTGGTTGTTAACTTTTCAGGTTGTTGCGTTTTTGCTTCGACTGGCGGCGTTGTGGTTTGGCCAAATACGCAGGCATTAACAAGGACGAAAAGTGAGCAGTTTTTAGCTGTCTTTATGATATTTGAAAAGATTCTCATGATGACTAATCTGGATTTTTATAAGATCTCAAGGCTAATTGAGGGATTTCGATTATCTACCTATACACTATAAAGGTAGATTTATCAA
>CAWUTK010000080.1:0-17322 GCA_963924785.1 uncultured Opitutales bacterium | reverse complement strand
AGTAAACGAGTCCTCCCATGCTCGTTGTTTTTTCTTCTTTTGACCACGCTACTTTCACTTTTCCCGATGGCGTAGAAATCGATTTTTTTACACTTTTATTTGAAATATTGACCTTTAATTTATTTTCGCCATTTTGGCGAGTGAGCATGATCTTGGTTTTGATTTGCATCTCCGCTTATATCAATTATTTGCGGCAATATCATGCTTTATTTTCCCTTTCTACTGCCGTTTTTAGGATTATAGAAATCAATCACAGGGAGATTCTTCGCAGAGGCCACTTCTGTAATAATAGGAATAACCCCATCCTTTATGCGCATTCTGTCGATCTGATCTCCGTCGATAAATCCGGGAACAGGCAAGGATAGAAAGACTTTAGGCGATGCAATCCCATGACCAAAGGTGATACTGTCTCCAACACATGCGATTCGAATAGGCTTGTCCTGTGAAAACAAGATCACAGGAAACAACATTAACAATACTCAAAACCACTATGCACTGAAAGTGCATAGGTTGAAAACGGACTGAAAGTCCGATAAACACAATCATTGTTCTAACGCTAAAGCCATCACTAGGAAACTATTACCGCTGAAAAAACTGACTCGCGCCCGCTCTGCTCGAGACGCAGGGACGCAGAGGCTTGGAGTTTCAATTTATTATTTTAAGGAGTTTCGACTTCTACATTAAACCTTTTGCTAACATCCTCTCTGCGCCTTTGCGCCTCTAGTGAAACGGGCGCGAGTTATTTAAACGACAATATCATATTCATTCACAAACAAGCGATGATTTGGGAAATACTGCTTCGCCATATGAAACCATTTAATCATGATGTCATCGCCCACGACATCTTGAATATCATGATTAGAGCGAGGTTCATTTAGGACATCCCATTCGACTGTAGTTGCGGCCGTTAACTCACCGGCTTCAGCAAACCACTTCTGAATATCCTTAAGTGCTTGATTCATATCCAGCGTGCCATCTTTGTGAGCTTTTTCATAATGACTTGGCATATGACCGAAACCTGGCCAAATCAATGCATGGCCACGCAGCTCTATATTATTTCTTACTGCCCATTCCCCAACTTGAACACAACCTTCTCGCCATAGCAGATCTGGAACAAGAGGCTTCTTTCCTTGTTTAATCGCTCTGGCTTTATTCGTCTCATTACGTTTCATGCGTGCGACATCACTATCTCACATCTTCCATTTATATGAATTATCACCGCTACCAGCATTGAACAAATTCAAGACGTGATCACGATACTCCTCCATTCAAAAAGGTTACCCCCCTTTTGCGTAACTGGTCAATATTCGGGCTTTTAACCAAGTCGCTCCCGTAGCAACCCAAAGCAGGCTTCAAATCATCGATCGCTATAAACAAAACATTGGGACGCTTGGTTTCACTCTGTTTAGGGACCACTGACTCGTTCTCACAAGAACACATTAACAAAGCGAAGATGAAGGCTCGGTAGGGAAATATTTGAAAAGGTTTAATTCTCATACATCCACTATAAAAGAAAACGCAATTTATTCCAATAATTTCTAGTATAACGGAAGACTAATTCGGTCACACATATGACTTCATTCATTCTAGTTACCCTAGTGTTTCACCGGTGACCTTCATTGAAAACTAGCGCAAATCCCTAACGCAAATTTAGATTTTTCAGATTCATTAAATAACCATTAATCTCCGTCGCCTGTATTTCTATTTTGCAATGCCCTTTTGGCAACTTGACGGCACCTAGATCCACTGTCTTAAAACCATTCCAACTCTTAGTGTCTAGACTTTCTGACACGGCAACCTCTTTTCCATTTAATCGAATAACGAATTTTCCACCAAAGGTTGATGGTTTGGAAAACTGTATGCTTAATTTTCTGCTTACCTCTTCAGGATTCTCAAACTCCCAAGAAACGACCGTATCTATGCTCTTCCAATGCCCGAGAACGTCTTTAGGAGCGACCTCATAACGAACGCCACCATCACTGATAGAGGCATCCTTAGGATGGAAATTAAAAACATCAACTTTTGGCAGAGTATACGAATACGGTTTCCCCGGAATATTATTCAACGTATACCAACCGGTATCATTCACCAGACTCTTGCCCTCTGATGATTTTATACCACTGCATTTCAATTCATGGACATGACCTGGAATTAACTTATCAAACTCAAGGTTAACAGACATTCCATCAGCAGCAACAATTGCAGAAACAACCTTTAGTGTATGCTTTTCTATTTCAGGGCTACCATAGCCCGACTGATGCTTATAAGTAAATGCCTCAGTTGCATAAGAAGCTAAATCAGTTGCACTCTCTTTAGAAATAGCTTCTGTAAATGTTAGATTAAAACCCTTTTCCTGAGCTTCCATCTTCAGTATTTCAAAAGGTAATTCTCCGTTCCAAGTGACGCGCTCAAGTGCAAAACCCTTAGCCCCCTTACTCCCCCATCCACGAGAGGTTTGCCCGACAAAAAGCTGGCCTGCGTCACTTAACCTTAAAGACAATGGACCTGAACCAAAACCTTTTAGCATCCTAAAGACAGCCCCTTGATACTCACAGTTAACCTTCTCCAAAAAAACTCTCTCCAATTCTGAATTAGTCTGCTCCCCAACAAGTAATTGATTTCCAAAAGGCCCAAAGGCTCCGTTTGTATGATCGTAAATAATTCCAGTTGGAGAATGTGAAAGACGCTCATGTGGAAAAACCACCGCGGGAGGCAACAACACATCATTCCGACTTCTCTCCGAGTAAACAGTAGCCCCTTTCAAAGGAAGAGGTGGTTTAGAACCGATATCAGCCTTATCATACCAAGCATCACCACTATGATTCCCTAAATGACGACCCGGCTTTAAATGCTTGATAGAAGAAGATCCATTCCAGAACCCTTGATTGTCTGTATAAAAAGCATCGCCTTCAGGGTTAAAGCCGATACCACCTGGAGAACGAAGACCGGCACAAGTTGGAATCATTTCACCTTCGGGTGTTATTCTTACAGCCCAACCTCGAAAAAGATTAGGTGAATTAACAGACCCCGTAAGACAGAGTGCTACCCAAGTATTTCCATCCGCATCTGGATCTGAGCCAAAAGCAAATTCATGGTAGTCTCCCACAAACCCCCATTCATTATTAATTGATATAAAGCGATCCGCTATTCCATCTCCATCTGAATCCTTACATTTGAAAAGACCGGTTTTATCCGTTACATACAACCAACCCTCTTTCGAATAAAGTCCAAACGGTTCATATAAACCATCTGTAAAACGCGTCCACGAAATTTTACTTAAATCACTCGCTCCAATATTAGATGCAACCCAGATATTACCCCGTCTTGTACCTACAGCTATACGGTCATCATCTAAAAGAGCCATACAGCCAACTTCAATAACCTCTCCCTCAGGTAATGGGAGGGTTTCAATTTTATAATAAGGATTTGCATTACATAGACTGTATATGCAAAACAGAGATAATATATAAATCGCTCTCATTTTTTTAACCCTGCTCATCATTATAAATATACTCTAGATTATAAACTGTCGCCTTTGCCCCTGTTTTTCCTATTGGCAAATACAAAACACTTCTTCCTTTAATCACCTCCAAGACAGGATCCTTATCAAACGTTATCTTCCATGAAGCATTAATATGAACGACATTACCCTCCTTTTTGAAATCAAACCCGTTCGCCAGTAAAAATCTTGCTTTAGAATTAACGCCTCGCTTTACCGAAATAGTAAGTTTTCTTTTTAGGGAATAAGGTTCAACCGGTGTAAACTTGTCATCAACAATAAACCCATCTCTTTCATACATAAATGTTGGCGCTAGTTGTTCGCCTAATTGCCTTCCGATGTATCGGCGCTCGCTTTTCTCGGGGTGAAAGTAAACAACACTTCGGCCTTCCATTAAAGCAGCTCCTATTCCTCGGCCAACATAATGCGTGTTCACATCAATCGTGTTGCCACAGCTCAACATCGAGATGTCACACTTCTCTTCATCAAAAACCAAAGCTAGCTCATTCGGAAATGCAGCCAATAAACTTCTTGGACCTGTTCCTTTCATGAGATTCTTATAATAGGCCGTTTTCGTTTCTGACACCTTAAGATAGTTAGGATCCTTACCCATAGATAGATTAATGAAATCCTTCTCACCAGGCACCCGAACCCCGAAGTAAAGTCCCATACCCTGCCATTTATGACCCCAGTTTATAATTGTAAGGTCATGCACTCCTTTTTCTAAATTAACCTCAATCATCATCCCGCTAGAAATTATCTTATCCTGGTCAGCCATCTTAAACGTTATATAGCGCCCTGGTTTTGCTTTAAAAACATACTTGCCGCTTTTAGCCGCCGTAAATTTCGCCTTCATCTCGATGTAACAATATGGCCTATGTTTCTCAATCAATTGCCCCTCTTTACCAGAATTCGGTACAAACGCCTCAAAATCGGACAACAATTCTTTCAACCGCTTAACATTCTGACTAGGATCCCAAATAGGCCGACCCTTATCACCCCTATGGCCCCTATAACGAATATCCTGCAACAATGAAGAATCTGCCACTGGGTGCTCCTTTAAAATATCTTCTGCCAAATTCCCTTCCCCCGACTTCACTTTAAAATTAGAACGAATCGCTTTAACCTTCTCAACAGAAACTGCCTCCTCCCTTAATCCCCATGAACTTCTCAGATAAGTCAATAACGACGCTATCTCCTCGTCGTTTAATAACTCACCCTGTGCAGGCATTAGACCATTATAGGTTTTACCTTTTACCGTTATCTCTCCTGCCAAACCACCTAATACGATTTTTATCGCACGATCCGGTTCACCTTTTAACCACTCACTTCCAGACAGTGGTGGGAACACGGGTGCAAAAGGTTCACCTTCAGGACCGTGACAAGCAGAACAGGTTCTCAAATAAATAGCCTGTCCACTGTCACCACTTACATTCAAGGATAATATAATCATCCAAAGTGAAATATTTAGAAATTTCCTCATCTACACATGTTTTATATTAAAAGTTAAAACCAGTCATCTTCCCCATAATTGTGTTAAGCGGAACACTGTAATTAAAGATACAATAATTAAGAGATTAATACAAGGGGCACAATCATCTATATTTTGTAAATTTAGGGCAAAAAATATCGTATACAAAAACCTAACCCTTCAACAACCACTCACACTCTTCAAACATCCTTTCACGCAGCGGCTTTGACTTTTCCAGAATACGCGACTGCTCTTTAACATACTCGAGCCGTCCCGCTTCTGTTTCGATACAAATAGGCGCATATCCATATTGACTCACATCATAGGGACTTGCTCGCATATCAACGATCCGGGCATCTAAAGCTAGAAAAAAGCAATCAGCCATTAGATCGGAACTGACCATCGGAATTAATTTATAACACCACTTATACAAATCCATATTGAAATGAAGGCAGCCGAATTGCTCAAATTTATCGCGTGTTTCATGCTCAGGTTTAATCGTATTCAACGGCTCGGCCGCTTTGGTGAAAAAACGAAAAGCATCATAATGGGAACAGCAAATCGTCTGAGAATCCACAACTTTAGTAATTTCATCCATACTCATACGCAGCGGCAATGATTCATGCCTCACATTTTCCGACTTATAGACCATTGCCCACTCATGTAACCCAAAACAATTAAACTGTGGTGGACGAACTTCTGCTTTCTTTAGAAGGTCATATATCCACTTAATGCGATCCATTTCTTTCTTCGACAATTTAGCCCTGTCTAAGAAAACACCACTCTCATCCTCAGCATAACGACGATCTTTTAAAAAACGTTTTGCAACCGCACCCTTCAAACTTACTCCTCCTTGCGGGTTCCAGCGCTTCATCAGAGCCGGCCTAAAACTGTAATAAGTAAAAAGGAAATCATGAATGGGATGATAATCATGAAGCGTATGACGCTTGAGTTCTGGCTCCAACCATTCAGACATACGATCATGATGTGCTAACTCAAGTGCTAACCACTCAGATTCGGTTAGGGTTGTTTGTTTCGTATCAGTGCCCGTTGTCATCAAAATAAAACTACCCAATTTTGCAGTAAAACCAAGTTAAACTACACCGTTTTCGCTAGAATTTCCATAAACTCATGTTCCGTATCACGAATGAGTTCTTTCATCTGAGTGGCATTAATATATTCCGGAAGAACTCCTTTCAATCCCTCACTAAAACTATATGTAAATCTAGCATTCTCCCCAAGTCCATCGATTAATTGAATACAACGGATCGATTCTTCGCGGAACTCTGGTAAATTAGCTTCTAAAGAAATGTAATCCACCCTTTGGCTCAACCCCTTTAATGCGTTCTCCTCAAATCCCTCAACGTCTAATTTTATATAATCGGGCAATCTAAATTCTCCAATAAGCTCATCCAACGTTGTTACATCAACCTCATAACTATTATTTAATTTTAATGGCTGCTCGAATTTAGGATTCGAATCATCGCCTAATCTATCCACCCACTTTTTACTAAGAGTATTCAAGCAAGAATTGTCACCCAAAGTATAAAAGCTATTTTTCCCAGGTTTGTCGCCTGCAGCTTTTGATACTAAAGTAAATTTAGGATTACCCTCATGCCTTAGTTTCAAAATACGAATACCGCTCCGATCAGGCTCAACCGACACAACTTTTCTTGCAAATTCTAAATACATTTCGGCTTTATCTCCAACATGGGCGCCAATATCAAAAACAAGACAGTCCTTGCCTATTAATTTTTTAAGAAACACGCTTTCATTCCGAGTTTGCTTTACCATATGCCGATAACAAGCAGGTCTAAAGAAATACAAATAACAATTATAGTAAAAACTATAACGTATATACAAAAACACTTTGGTTGATTTGAAAAGCTGTACCATAATCAATAATATTGTCTCAAGATCGGTGCATATTGGCAAATCCTATTTATCGCACATAAGCTTCGCCTCACGCCAAACCCCTCAATTTATAATTTCTGCTTTGTGGATAAATAGGAATCAACTCCGAGATCACTTAATTTCTCAAGCAAAACAGCAACAAACGAGGCATCGGACATTTTATCCAGTTGAAGAACAACAGACATCTTCGAGCGTTTTAATTTTTTACGAACAATAATCCCTAGATCATCAACCGTGATAACCTTTGCGCCATAATAGAGTTCATTCTTATCTGTAACAGCAAACAACAAGCTATCCTGTGCCAGTAATGAACCTGACTTAGTAGGAATTTTGTTAACATCTACTATCGGTTTTTTTACAAAAACGGCTCCTACTATAAAAAAGATCAATAAAATAAAAACCATATCAATCAGTGGAGAAACGTTAATCGTTTCAGGACCCTTCTGATTACCAACTAAAGTTCTTTTTCTCACAGTCTATACAGAGTTGAATTTTTTCAATGTTGAACACTCCATCCAAACAAAAAGCTCCAGCCGTTCATTACGCCGCCGTTGAACCCAATGACTTAAAATATATCCCGGAATGGCGATGAGTAAACCTGTTTGAGTTGAAATCAAGGCTTCGGATATACCACCTGCAGTTAGATGAATTACTCCTCCGATATCCATAGCTAAACCTTCAAAGGTCTTAAGCATACCGATCACTGTGCCCAGCAAACCCAATAGCGGTGCAGCAATAACTAGCCTCGACAAAAACTTTAGCCTTCGATCAACCAATGGAATATGCGATGCGATGATCTCTTGGAATCTACTTTGAATACGATTACTAGAAGTGAAATCTTCTTGCGAATACTCAATCACTTCACCAAGAGAACCCTCGGCCTCACCGGGAGAATGAATCCATTTCTCTAAAGATTTTCGTCCGATAGAACGGTAATTTCCCTGACTAAAAAAATAAAGGAGTTCAAAAGCGGTGAAGTAAATAAAAACGGCAAGGATCGCCAACGGAATCATAATAACACCCCCCGTCATCCATATCTCAATCGCTTTATCCGCCATGACCGTTCAATTCACTCCGCATTATCCGCAGTATCATCAGACTTACGAATAATTCCGTTAATGAATGATGTTGAAAACTTCTCCATCGAAGCAAGCACGCCCTGGGCTTTACGAGAGAGGATTGCATGAATAACGAATGCAGGAATGGCAACAACTAGACCGAACTTCGTTGTAATGAGCGCCTCTGAAATACCATCTGCAAGCTTACTCGTATCAGCAGAACCGAATATAGTTATTTGCTGAAATGTATTAATCATACCGGTCACTGTTCCGAGCAAACCCAGTAACGGTGCCGTTGCTGCAATAACAGATATAAACGCAAGATAACGCTCAAGGATAGGTTGAGCTTCTAAAATCTTCTCGTAAAGAATTTCTTCTAAAACTTCTTTTTTCTGTGACGAATATTTAACGGCATCCCTAATCAGTTCCCCAAAAGGCCCATCCACACTTGCAGTCAACTCATTCGCAAGTTCCCAATTGCCATCACGAACCGATGTAATCGTGTCACTTAATAGTCTATCACTTGGACGCTTAACACCATATATTTCAAAAGACTTAAAGATACCCACCAGAAATGCAATGACCGCAAATGAGAGGATCGGGTATATCCAAAATCCTCCAGACTTAACTTCATCAACAAAGCCATCCCGTGCCGCACTTAACTCAATCGCATCAAAGACAGTGGCATCGATAGGCAAACTATTGCCAGTGGATTCAAAAAATTGCCGAATAACTACATTTTTTTTTTCTCTAATAGAAAGCACTTTCGGTGATATGGCTTCAGAAGGATCGAGTAGACCGACTCCAGCTGTTTCACTAAAAAAATAAGAATGAGGCCCAACCACTGCAAACTCGCCTTTCTCCTCAATCCCACCAGGAACGATGGCGTTCCCTTCAAATGTGCGATAACCTGCTTGAGTCAGTCGATTGAGTCGATCTATCGAAATACTCATATTAGCGAAAACAGTGCTCTCTTTAGCCAATGAACTTGTGAGGTCAAGTTGCTCATCACTCGTCATCGTTTTAAAGACTTCAGTCCAACTTGCTTTTTCAGCAACGGGCATCTCGACCTGTTGATGTTTAAAGTAATCCTCAAACAACCTTAAGCTGTAAGACAGCTCTTGTTCCTTCGACAACACCTGCTTTTCAAGTTCCTGAAGTCCTAGCGTGTGATCATCATTAACCCCTAAGATGCGTTTCACATCACGTTGTTTCGAATTATTTTTCGCTCTAACTAATTGCAATTGTCTCGCAAGTGGCAATTTCTCTTCATGAATAGAACCACGCACTGCTGAAAGCTCCTTAAGTGCTTTATCAATATCTTGCTTCGTATAATAGATGGCTTCATTGACGGATCTCGCACTAAGGAAACCCGCCATTAGGACTAAACAAGTAGCGCTTAACAACTTCACCCCGATATATTTTTCTTTAAAACTCATCGCACAGGTAAATCAATAAATGCCGCACGCTTCTTTCCTTCATGCATAGCTATTAGGTTCGTAACCTTAGGTGAAATATCTTTCCGAAAAACCCAGTGCCAGGCACCATCCTTAGGAAAACCATATCCCGAAAAGGCTCCATCATCATTGACAAAATAGGCAACTGATAGACCTTGGTAAATCACCTGATACTCCCTCGCAGGTTCGCCCTTTATCTCAAGAATTTCTTTTTCCAAATTCACAGATGCATTATATAATTCAACCTCTTTCATAAAACGCGTCACATTTAAAACGCGCTTACTATTTTTCTTTTGATGCTCTGATTCGTCACCCCAATTTTCAGCTAAATTCTTCAATCGCTCTTTTAATGAAATAGGAAGCGTTTGCCATACGGTAAATAGCTGTTTCTCGAATTGCTGAATTTCATCCCCTAAAACCGTATTTAATTGCTTAAAGTCGATTTGTTTCGTTTCCAACTCTGCTCGCTTAACAGCTGAGACGGTTGAATTCAATTCAGAATCATTGATGATTTCATCCAGTTCCTCATTATCCAGTTCGAGTAATCGAATCGTATCCTTCAGTAAAATCTTATCCATTTTCCACTGACTCGACTCACTAGAAATCAACTGTTTTGTCTCCACCCACTTTTCAACATGAGTTCTCAACTGGTCAACTTCGTGCAATTCTGCCTGCAAATTCATCACAGGGAAAACGAACAAACCAAGCAAATAGCAGACCGCAACAACGCCTTTGCTTTTTAAAAATCTACTATTATTAAAACCTGCCATATTTTCGAAAACCTAAATAAATACTCTATTAACTCTCAAAAAACTAAACCACTAATCTACACTAATCTACACTAATTTTGAAAATATAATTTAATTAGCGAAATTTATTGGTTTTAATTCCTGAATGCTCTTAAGTTAATGCTTGAGCATATTGCCATAGTCCTCATTTTTGTCAAAAATCTTTATTAGCACATGAACTCAAGCCGAAATCAGCTCATCGCACTTATTTTACCCGTCTTATTCCTAATGGGATGCGGAAAACCAAAGGTCAAAGAACACTGGAAAAACTCTTGGCCAGAATCTGATTTTACTAATGCGACCATCCCTCTCTCCGAGATTTACTTGGGAGGGAAGTCTAGGCACACGATGAAACCCATTGATCGCCCCTATTTTGAAACACTAGAAGATAAAGAACCGATAGCAGACTCTGAACCTGTCATCAGTTTTGTTAACGGTAAAGTAGCCAGAGCCTACCCCATCCGAATCCTAATTTATCACGGTGTCGTAAATGATGTCGTTAACGAAATACCAATAGCCATCACTTATTGCCCTCTAACGAATACCGGGGTCATCTATAAGCGCCAAATAGACAAAAAATCGCTCCAATTTGCTGTTTCGGGGATGCTTAGGAAGTCAAATACCGTACTCTACGACGAGCAGACGAAAAGCTGGTGGCAACAATACACGGGTGAGTGCCTTCTTGGAGAGCATCAAGGGAAAACACTAGAAAAGGTCCCCTGTCGACTAGAGTCACTCGGCGCCTATAGGACAAGAACCGCAGAAGCGGACATTCTCCATCCGAGAAATCCCGATGCCCATATCTATGGAACAAACCCGTTTCCCGGATATGACAATTCTGACGAAACCGCTTTTCTTGATACTCCTTACACTGGACAGTTGCCACCAATGTCACGCCTACTTGTCATAGGAGAACATGCTTGGCCACTAGAGTTGATCAAACTAAGAGAAATTATCATCACTTCAGGCATTATGATTCGCTGGAAACCAGGTCAAAATTCCGCTCTAGACAATGTGGTTATTTCCAGCGGAAAAGATGTTGGAAACATTACAGTAACCGAGCAAAGCAATGGAGCTGATTACGAATATCGAGTCCCTTTTGCCTTCACCTTTCCGGAATTTCATCCTGACGGCGAAATACATTCACGGTAGGAAAGCTAGGAATTTAGGCTGTAGGTTTTAGGCTATTAGTTAAAGGCAAGCCTGCCTTCATCTCCGACTGACTCCCTAGTTGCCTAATACGCTAAAGCCTAACCACCTAGACGACGGAAGTCGTCATAATAGCTTCTTAATTTCCTTCGCGAACAACTCAACAACGATGTCGTGCGAACCCAAGGTTTCGGCAATTTCAACGTCTAGCCAAGTGTTTTCCTTACAAAATTTAGCAAGTTGAGCTTCTAGTTTCTGCATCAATATTCCGGGGAAAAACAAATAAGGGATTATCACTAACTTCCCTGGCTTCAGCTTCTCAATAAAAGCTAAAGCCTCTGGAAATGAAGGAGATGCACGACCCGCAAAACATTGTAATACCCACGAATACCTCTGTTTTTCTTCAAATAAACGAACCTGTTTGCTAAAATCACTCGTAGCGGAAGTATCACTCGCACCGCGTCCAAGAACTAATACCGTCACCTCCTTTGAGTCATTTGACTGTAAAATCGCTGTTTCATTAGCTCGAATTGTCATTAGATCTGCGAGCCTGTCTTGAACCCCAAAGGCATCAACAATCAAATACTCGCGATTGGGAAACTTTGCTTTTACCCCATTAACGGCATCCGGAACGTCGACATTCGCATGACCGGCTTTAAATAGTAGCAAAGGCGCAATAATGACCTTCTGGACACTTTGTACAAGAATTTCCAATTCTGCCTCAATTCCAGGTTCCTCTAATTCAATAAATGCATAGCGGACCTGTGTAATCCCACACCCTTGTTTATATTTTTCAACAAACTCTAAAAAGCCCTCATTTGAGCGACCATCACGACTTCCGTGACCAATTAGTAAAATACCTACCTCATCCATTACTTAACTCCAAAGTTCATTCACCTGCTTCATGAAATTTTCAGGGGGACGACGAAGTTGGCCATCTGCTCCAATAAAAGCATGGACGGTATGGCCCTTACAGATAACATTACCTTCAAGGTAAACGTTATAATGAACCACTATCTTCACCCGAGGTTTCTCCTCAATACACGATTCGATGGTCAAAACATCATCAAAACGGGACGGTTTTAAAAATTTCACATGACATTCGGCAACGGGCAACATATAGCCATCGTTTTCCAACAAACGATAAGGCGTGCCCATTTTATCCAATAAATCGACTCGTCCCACTTCAAACCAAGTTAAATAGTTACCATGGTAGGCGACTCCCATCGTATCGGTTTCTGCATATCGAACTCGAATTTTCGTTTGAACCTTAATCATATTTTTAAACCATGTTTTTGACATTTGAAAATAATTCAGCTTAATAGCCCCACGATATATGCTTAATTCAATAATTCAAGCCTTAGATAACTCCATTGGCTCTATTAAAACATTAACAAACAAGGGCTACGTCATCCTATGCCTGATTCTAGTAATTTCCAGCAACAAAGGTTTTTCCAAAGAATACAGTTACACGTTTAATGAAATTGAAACCAAAGCATTCTCTGGCGATGCCTATGCACAAGGGTTACTCTCGATTCTGTATCGAACAGGCACAAACATAGACCACATCGACATCAAGCAATCAACTCTCTGGGCAACCAAATCCGAAAAATCAGGACACCCCTTTGGTATATGCAATTTAGGCTCTCTCAATATCCTTAAAGGAGATGCACTCAAAGCGAACACATACTTCCAAGAAGCTTTTCTCTCAGGATCCCTCGTCAGACTTGCCTCAAACAACGACCCTATCGCATCCTATTGCATGGGTGAAATTTATTTCTCTTCAGACCCTAAAGACTATATAAATGCGATTGCATCCTATCAACGATCAGCTGATTTAAATTTCCCTCCTGCAACGGCAGCTCTAGGATCAATCTACTTACTCGGCATAGGAACAGAACAAAACACAGAAAAAGGCATTCGCTTACTTGAAAAAGCAAAAAGACTGAATGACGCTTCAGCCCACTATAATCTGGGTATCGCTTATTCGAAAGGAATCGGTGTTAAAAAAGATTTAGCAGAAGCCATATCGCTCATTCAATTTGCAGCAGATAGACGTTTCCTACCAGCCGCATATGCTATCGGGAATTCCCACCTTAACGGAATAGGAACAAGTAAGGATATAGAAAAGGGGCTCCACTGGTTAACAATGGTAGCTGAACAAGGCTTCAAGCCTGCAGTCAAGGCACTTCAACAATTTGAATCCGCAATCGTACAAAATAACGTCATAAAAAACTCCACTTCAAGCTACGTTGTAACAGAACCAATCACGACAGATCATCATTCTGAAAATAAAAATAGTCTGCTAACCCTATCCGGAAAAGCACAGTATAATATCAAAGAAAACAGTGGATCATACACCCAGGACTCCACCAGAAACTTAACTGATCTCCAAATAGAAGAACATATTTCAAGAGCTAAAGAATACGCCTTATTTAATAGTGACTACTCAAACGCAATCAGTGAATACAACAAAGCCGCCAAAGCTGGTAGCGTGGAAGCAATAAGAGAATTAGCCATTATTTACTTCAAGGAGGACTCGGTGAGAGATTATGAAAAGTCTCTTGAACTTTTCTCTAATTCAGCCCAGAAAGGAGATGGAGTTTCTCAACGGTATTTAGGCATGATGTATCTTGGGGGACACGGCGTTGAACAAAATAAGGCCATCGCAAAAAAATGGTTCACTAAAGCAAGCGCCCAAGGTGATGGAAGTGCCAGAAGAATGTTACTGATATATTTTTAATCAATACATACCCTTATGCTAGAAATCTTCCAACTCACATTACGCCCCAATTACTTTAGAGTTAAAACGGCTCTTCCGACAGATGTCGATACAGCCTTTCGTTGGCATGAACAATCCAAAGCATTCGAACGACTTCTCCCAACGTGGGAAGACATTGAAATTCTTAGCGATGAAGGTATCACTAACGGTTCACGAGTTGCCTTAAACATAAAACTCGGTCCATTCAATAGGTATTGGCGGATTCGTAGACTGAACTATTTTGAATCTAGGCAATTCTCCGAACATATGGAGAAGGGTTCATTTAAGCATTGGCGATACAGGCACGTCTTCCGAAAGGGTGATGATGTGACATCAGTCATGAAAGACTCGATTGACTACATGCTTCCATTTGGATCAACCGGTTTTATATTAGGAAAAAAATATGTTACCAACCGCTTGAAGTCTATATTCCGATACCGGCATGAAGTTTTAAAGAGGGATTTAGAGTTTTACTCAGATAAGCGGCGTGAAAAACCTCTAAACATTCTTATTGCTGGTGGAACAGGTTTTATCGGCAAAGCACTCATACCATTTCTCGCAAGCCAAGGAAATAAGATCACAGTGCTCTCTCGACAACCTGAATTATCAAGTCGACATTGGCAACCAAGCAAAGGTGTTATCGACATTAAGCCTAATGACAAGTTCGATGTCGTGATTAATTTAGCAGGAGAAAATATTCAGAAAAACTGGACGTCTATTTCATCTGATAAAATTAAAAGCAGTCGATTACAATCCATAACGCTTCTTCGAGAAACGCTTCTAAAATTAGAAACACCGCCCGAAATCATCATTAATGCATCCAGCGCGGGATACTATGGTCACTTAAATGGTATGGCTGAAGAGGCGAACCCTTGTGGTGACACAAACTATGCGAAAATGTGCAATGAGCTCGAGGAGGCGTGGGACCCGATTCAATCGGCAACCACACGAGTCATTCACCTCCGCATGGGCGCTGTCCTTAGCCCTAAAGGGGGTCTACTTAAGAAACTCGTTCCTCTTTTCAAGTATGGCCTTGGAACAAGATTGGAGAAAGGGAAACAACCCTTTAGTTGGGTTTCTATAAATGATTTAATATGGAGCATAGGACACTGTCTTCTCGAAAAAGACATTTCAGGGCCAGTTAACTGCGCCTCTGCTGAACCGACCACTATTGGTGAATTTTCAGATATATATGCTCAACACGCAAAGCACTCTGCCGTATTTAAGTGTCCAACTCCATTGCTTCGATGCACGCTTAATAAAACCACGAAAGAAATGTTTTTCCAAGGAACGCATGCTCATCCTAAAAAATTACTCGGGTCTGGATTCTATTTTTCAACACCCGACCTACCCTCAGCACTGGATCACGTTCTAGGGAAATTCTACTAGAAAGCCCAAAGGCGATCAGTTCAAATAGATTTCAGTTTGCCCTCTAAGCAAACTAACAGCTTATCCATCTCATTAAAATATTCATCCATTTGAGTCGAGTCAGGCCAATGTTTATTCAGAGCCATAGTCGCATACTTCTCAGATAATTCAGAAACGGCAACGGCTCCAAAAATACCTGAACCTCCTTTTAACGGATGGCATGCTTCCTCTAAACCCTCCATGCTCTGAGCAGAATAAGCCTCTTCAACCAATTTCCTATCAGATGGAAGCTGCTTAATAAACAGTTCAATCATTTCATAGCTCGCATCCCCCAGATCGCGACAAAATCTATCAAACCACTCATTATCAATTATTTCACTCATTCGAACCGTATCGGTATTGGCATAAATGGAGTGCATAATTGCCCCCATTTATATTGAAAATTTAACAACTCCTTTAGCATAAACAAGAAAAAAGACTTGATAATGGACAAATGATCACGTATACATACGTTTATGAAAAATCTAACCAGCCGACAAAGTGAAGTTCTTAGTTATATTAAAATATTCCTTGAAAACAAAAGCTACTGGCCAAGTTTTCGTGAAATACAAGCCCACTTCGATTTCAAAAGCACCAATGCTGTCATGGGACACATCAAGTCCCTAGAGAAAAAAGGTTACCTAGAACGCGTCCCCGGACAGGCTAGGAGTTATCACCTCACAGATAAAAACAAGGTTAGATCTAGGAAAAAGACGCTTAGTCAATTAGACGAAACCATCGAAAATGACTTTCTTCCAGTTGTCGATGTCCCTATTTATGGAAATATCGCAGCCGGTTACCCTGATAGAGTTGAATCATCAGGTGAAATAGCACGCCTACAGATCGATTCAGAAACAGCTGGCATTAATCGCCTCAATAAAGTTTTTGCCCTAAGAGTTAGAGGCGACAGCATGGTTGACGCAGGAATTTACGACGGTGACACCGTGATCCTCGAAACGGGTAACCCTTCAAACGGAGATATTGTAGCCGCCCTCATTGATGGTGAAACAACCCTCAAGCGATTCATGCAACCAAGCGGAACATCTCCTTATTTGAAAGCCGAAAACGTCAACTACCCTTTGATGAAACCAACAGAAAGCCTATCAATCCAAGGCATTGCAAAATCCATCGTTAGGAAACTTTAGCCTCAGTAGATATTCTATATTGACAAAGAAGGTTACCCAAATAATGTTTTGTCTCTCAGTATGGTGGATGTAGCTCAGTTGGTTAGAGCACCGGTTTGTGGTACCGGGGGTCGCGGATTCGAGCTCCGTCTTCCACCCCATTTTATCCCCTCTATTCACAGCGCTATTGTCGAAAAAGAGACCAACTCCCTCTCTCCCGACAAAAGGCAGACACAATACTTGCTAAATAAAGTTGGTATAGTCTAGTTTTTCGTACCCGTTTGAGGGTTACTGTTTATTTGTTATTTCTCGCTTCAAATTCGATTCATTGCAAGTTAACGTTAAATTACAGGCGTAGTCCGAACGGAAGTTTTTGCCTAGCGAGTCAACTCAAAATCTCTTTTAAATTCAATTGGGACCCTTAGGCCAAGATTGCCATGAGGATGTTCTTCGTTATAAAATTCTCTCCAGTCTTCAGTTAAACTTAAAAAGAACTCTTGGTTTAAACTTTCGTCACGCAATCTATTCTGAAAGCTTTCAATGAAACCATTTTGCCAAGGGCTTTCTAGATTGTTTTTATTTCATGATCGTTTAACCAACGCTGAATGACACTTGCGATAAACTCACTCCCATTATCCGATCTAATCTATTGAAGTGCACCATTCTTCGTAATCACTTCCTACATGACACTAAG
>CAWUTK010000079.1:0-16938 GCA_963924785.1 uncultured Opitutales bacterium | reverse complement strand
CAAACTGAGGGTACTCATATTTCACTAGATCCATATTTTCTGCATCAAAAAGATAAACTTCATCGACATCATAGAAGCACGCATACTCCAAAATCTGCCTCCGCGTATGAATATTCAAGGGCTCGATTGCACGTTTGCCTGTTTTAACCTCAACAATCGCTCGTTTCCCGTTTCTCTCCACCAGATAGTCAGCCCGCATTGATATATCAAAAGGCTTATCATTCAAAGATATAGTTGATGTTAAGTTCGTTTGCTCATCAATTATTTGAAATCCGTTTTTTTCCAAAAATTTCCTAGCTTTAAATTCTCCTTTACTCCCGTGCCTGAATTGCCTTCTTCCCAGGAAACCACGCCACCACCTTTGTAATTTATAAAAAAAAATCAGTCCAAAAACAAACGCCAGCCCCACCAAGACCCACTCCAGGTTTCCTATTTCATCAAGACTATTTCTCGCAAAGTTCACAAAGCATGCAGGGCTTATGGGTTAATAATCCGAATAATTTTACTTTCAAAATCACTTTTATTGGGTGTTAAGTGACTTGTGGTAAACGTGTTAATGTTCATTGATGTTTTTTTGGTAATAATCGAAGTAATCTCCCCGGTTTCCATACAAGCAGTATCTTCAAGGAACACTTCCTATTCTGCGAGAAGTAAATTATCAGGCATATATTTTCATCTCACCTTCAACTCATTTTGAAATTTAGACTCTAGGTAATTACTTAAATAAACCAAAGTGAAACTACGATGTGGAGGATCTCCTGTTGGAAATCCGTTTTTCACTTTAAGCATTTACTGCAATAATCCGATTTTTCTGGGAATTTTTCTTGATAAAAACGGGAGTAAGTGGTTTTATTGCACTAGATATGGATAAGACAAAAATACTTTTGGTTGAAGATAATGCAATGGTGAGAGAGTTAATCTCTATTGTTGTTAAACAAAGTGATAAGTATGAGCTTGTTGGAGAGGTTGGTGACGGTAAGGAAGCAATTGCTCAACTCGAAACCATTAATCCCGACATCATTATATTAGATGCTTTGTTGCCTGATATGACAGGAGCTGAGGTTGCCAAAATAGTGTTTAAGAATCAACCTGAGGTTAAAATCCTTGGTATTACGGCGTTCAAAAAGATCAACATTGTGAAAGAATTGATTACTGCAGGCGTTCATGGAATTGTTTTTAAAGACGATTCCTGGAAGGAGCTTGAAAAGGCGATAGAAATTATTGTTTCCGGTGAGTCCTATTTTAGTCAAAAGGTTTCAGTTCTCATGGGGCAAGCGTTGCGCATGATGGATCAGTTGGATGGAAGTTTGACGAAACGTGAAAAGCAGATTTTGAAACTTCTTGCAAATGGATTTGGAGTGAAAGACATCGCCAAGGAAATTGATATTAATGCAAAGACTGTAAATAATCATATTACGAGCCTTAAGGGTAAGTTAAATATACATGATTTACCTCGCTTAATTGTTCATGCGATTAAGCTTGGGATTGTATCTATTTAGGGCTTTTTCTCACTCTTTTGAGCGTGAGCATGGCAGGTTAACATAGGCATTAATATTTGTTATAACCCCCTCATTTCAAGGAATAACACATTGACTTGAAGCGTTGCTTCATTTATCTACTTATTCGTTATGATATCATTCGAAAACCACTTAGTTCGATCCAGACTTAGATGCCTCTAGCCCTTTACCAGCAATATTTTGTATTAGTGGCATTGGCAGTGGGTGCTATGGTATTTGCATTAGTCCCTTTACTTATTGCATACGTATTGTCTCCGAAAAAGCCGAGCAAAACAAAGAATCAAACGTATGAGTGTGGGCTGATTTCTTCGGGGGATCCTTGGGTTCAGTTTAAGCTGCAATATTATTTGTATGCTTTAGCATTTGTGCTGTTCGATATTGAAGCGATATTCATTTATCCTTGGGCTGTTGCTTTTACGGGAATTGGCATTGGTGGCTTTATTGCTATGGCGATATTTATTTTAATATTAATAGAGAGTTTGATTTATCTTTGGGGCAAAGGACTTTTGGAATGGGAGTAGAAGCAACAGAGCAAGAGAAGACTGAAATGGAGCAAGCGGGTGTTATCGTCACTAGCTTGGAATTACTCTATAACTGGGGTCGCAAGAATTCTATTTGGCCGGTCCAATTTGGCTTGGCTTGTTGTGCGATTGAAATGATTGCCACGGCTTCGGCTCGTTTTGATATGGCACGTTTTGGTTCGGAGGTATTTCGTCCTTCTCCACGACAAGCTGATTTGTTGATAGTATCAGGGACAGTGACGAAGAAAATGGCGCCACAAGTCGTTCGAATTTATAACCAAATGCCCGAACCTAAATGGGTGATTGCGATGGGGGCATGTGCTATTTCTGGTGGGCCTTTTAAGCAGGGATATAATGTTTTAAAAGGGATTGATCGTTATATTCCTGTTGATATTCATATTCCTGGCTGTCCACCAAGACCGGAAGCTTTATTGCATGGTATCATGGAACTTCAGAAAAGGATTGGAAATGAGAAGACTATTTTAGAGGGCAGTCGAAATAACCCCGCCTACAAAAAAGAATGCCGAGAGTTTTTGGTTCCTGAGTTTGATAAGCATGATTTAAAGCCTCCCTATAATCCGGAAGTCTGGGATCCTGAAGGAAAAAAAGCGTGTGATGGTTGCCATGGACATTGACGCTTTATTGAAACGGTTTCCCGCACTTCAGCGCGATGAGAAATCGGATGCGGTGATAGCTCCTTGTGATATAGTTATGGAGGTGGCCGAGTTTTTGAAGAAAGATTCAGGTTATGAACTCGATTATTTAAGTAATGTATCGGGGGTTGATTATTTGCCAAAGGAAGAGAAGGAAGAACTTAAAAAAGAAGAGGGCGAGGTAGAGACTAAAATAAAAGAAATCCCTGGTTACATGGAGGTTGTTTATCACTTTTATTCAATGAAGAACAAAGGTGGGCTATTTGTTTTGAAGCAGCGGTTAATGGATCGCGAATCACCTGTGGCAATGTCTTTAATGCCGCTTTATCGTAGTGCTGAATTTCAAGAACGAGAAGTCTACGATTTGTTTGGAATAAAATTTACAGGGCATCCTGATTTGAGAAGGCTTTTCATGTGGGAAGAATTTGAAGATTTTCCTTTAAGAAAAGATTACAAGGAGCCTGACGATTATGAATATGAGCCAACAGCTCATGATACTGTATTGGAAAAATCTGAGGCGAATAAAAGCAATAAGTGATGGACGCTCCGAAACCCAGAGATTTTAAAGTATACCCACATGAGGATGATCCAGGGCGCAATATATTGGAGATCGCAATGGGGCCTCATCATCCAAGTACGCATGGCGTATTTCGGATGGATGCAAAACTCGACGGCGAGACAATTGTCGATTTAGTACCGCATTTTGGGTATTTGCACCGTAACCATGAGAAGCTTGGAGAAGATTTACCTTATCCGGCGATAATGCCGTACACGGATCGATTGGACTACTTATGTTCAATGACGAACAATTGGGCTTATGCGCACGCAGTTGAGAGCATGCTTGATATCGAAGTTCCTGAGCGTGCAGAATATATTCGTGTGATTATGGCAGAGCTGACTCGGTTGGTGAATCACATGATGTTGGTAGGTTTTTTTATTAATGACCTAGGCGCAATCGGCACACCGTTATTGTACGCGCTTCGAGAACGAGAAAAAATATTAGACCTATTTGAATGGGTGAGCGGTGCGAGAATGATGTGTAATTATTTTCGTTTTGGCGGTTTGCGTAATGAATTGCCGCCTGGATGGGTGGAAGCTTGTCAGAAGCTTGTAGATGAATTTCCTGCGTTCCTTGATGAATACGAAGATTTGCTAAACGAGAATGAAATTATTATAGCCCGCTCTCAGCATGTGGGTGTTTTGTCAAAAGAACTTGCGATTAATGCAGGTGTAACGGGCCCCGTTTTAAGGGCTTGTGGCGTCGATTATGATTTGCGAAAAGCTGACCCTTATGGAATCTATGACCGTTTTGATTTTAGGATTCCGTTAGGTGAAGTGGGCGATTGTTTTGATCGGTTTATGATTCGCATGCTGGAAATGCGTGAAAGTATTTCTATCTTGAAGCAGGCACTGAAAGACTTGCCCGATGGGGAAATTATGGGTAAGGTTTCAAAAACGATTAAGCCCAAAGCAGGCGAAAGTTATTCTCGTATTGAAAGTCCGAAAGGGGAGTTGGGTTTTCACATCGTAGCCGATGGGACCGTTAATCCTTATCGTTACCGCATTAGGCCGCCTTCATTGATTAACTTAACGGTGTTAAAAGATTTATGCATTGGTCATAAATTGGCCGATACTATTATTATTTTTGGTAGCATTGATATAGTATTAGGGGAGCTCGACCGATAATGAGTTCTTCTAATATCATGTCAGGTTCAGGTTTACTGAAAGGAATGGTGGTAACAGCTAAGAACTTTTTTGGAAGTTACGTTAGTAAAGAGCGTTTGACGACAGTTTCTTATCCGGAAGAGAAATCAACCGTTAGCCATTTCAGTCGAAATGTGCCTTTCCTTGTTTTTGATGGCGATGACGCAGATGCGGGAATGCGTTGTACGTCTTGTTTTCAATGTGAAAAAGCTTGCCCTCCTAAATGTATTATTATCGAGAAGGCAAAGGATGAAAATGGGAAGCCATTAAAAAGGCCTGCGGAATTTAAGATTGATATGTCTGTTTGTATGGGCTGTCAGATCTGCGTTGAGGTTTGCCCGTTTGAATCAATTTGGATGGATTCCGAGTTTGAGTTGGCTACAACGGATCGTTTTGACGGACTTTTGTTTGATTTAAAGAAATTACTAAAATCAAATGAGTATTTTCATGAAATTCATCCTCAAGATGCGGAGGCATCTGATGAAAGATTAAGGTTACTGGCTGAAAAGAAAAAGGCAACAGAGGCTAAAAAGCTAGCTAGGCAAAAAGCGGCTGCTGAGAAAAAGGCCGCTGAAGCAAAAGAGAAGAAAGAGGAGGGTGCTGAATGAGTTTTGATAACCCAGACCAAATTTTAGTAGAGCTTTCACGTTTGATTGTCGGTTACTTTGCGGATGCACCTTACTTAAGTTTTTTAGTAGGTGTGTTGTTATCTTCTGTCCCGCTTATTGCAATTTTTCCTGGATGTTTCGCATTTACGACGTGGTTAGAAAGAAAAGGTTTAGCGAGGATACAAAATCGATATGGCCCCAATCGTGTTGGGCCTTTTGGCTTATTTCAACCGATAGCGGATGGAATAAAGATGTTAATGAAAGAAGACATTGTTCCAACACGCTCTGATAAATGGGGGCATTTGCTTGCACCCATTTTTATAATGATCCCTGCTATGATGGGTTTAGCGTTTTTGCCATTGGCTAGAAATATGACGGCTGTTGCGATTGATTCAGGTTTATTGTTTTTTTTCGCTATTGGTTCATTGGCAACCCTCGCGGTTTTTCTTGCGGGTTGGGCATCGCGTAATAAATATTCATTGTTAGGTGGAATGCGTGCAGTTGCTCAAATGGTGAGCTATGAGATGCCTTTGATTTTGTCTGCGGTTGTTGTTGTGATGATGGTGGGCAGCATGAACACTTCGTTGATTGTTGAAGCACAGCAATACAAGCCATGGGTTGAGTCCGATAACCCGCTGTTTCAATGTTTAGGACAGATTCGAGGTTGGTTTGTTTTTACACCTTGGGGATTTGCAGGATTTTTAATTTTCTTTGTTGCGTCATTGGCTGAAACAAACCGTTCTCCCTTTGATATCCCTGAAGCCGATTCTGAAATTATCGCCGGTCACATGACCGAGTATAGTGGGTTTAAATATGCTTTGTTTTTCATTTCGGAATACGTGAGTGCATTTGCGATTATTGGGATTGGAGTGACCTTGTTTCTAGGAGGCTGGAATGGCCCAAATATTCGTCCTCCTTGGAGTGATGATCCACAAGCTTATTTAATTCCTGGTTTTGTTTGGTTTTTTGCGAAAATGTTTTTTCTGATGTGTGTGATGATTTGGATTCGCGGAACAATGCCTCGATTACGAGTGGATCAGCTAATGGGTTTTGCGTGGAAATTCTTACTGCCACTGGCCTTTATTAATATATTTGTCGCTGGCTTTTATTATTATGCCCCTTGGTATTACGGTTGGCCTGTATCAATCGGAGTGCTTTGGACGAGTTACCGTTTCTTGTCTCGCGTTAACCAGGATAAAAGGATTGTTCGAAAGAGAACTTATAAATTCGCATAATGACTATTATATTCATCATTCTTTCGATCACTGCTCTTACCGGGGCCATTTCTGCGATATTTCTCAAAAATTTGATTTATGCTGTTTATTCATTACTGCTACTGTTTATGGCTATAGCAGGGATCTTTTTAATGCTCATGGCAGAATTCTTAGCGGTTGTTCAAATACTTGTTTATTTGGGGGCAATTGGAATCCTTGTGTTATTTGGAGTGATGATGACGCGTAATATATCAGGTGCTTCATCTGAAAGGATTTTATCAAGGGGTTGGTTCTTTGGATTAGTGATTTCGGTATTGATGCTGTTTGGAGTTTTAATTCCAGGCTTGGCCTTTTCAGAACTTTCATCATCACCTGCTGTTGAAACAATCACTCCTTCTGTGAAGGAAATTGGTATTCAGTTGATGCATTTAAATACACCTGCACTTTGGTTGACTGCAGTGTTATTAACGGCCGCATTGATAGGAGCAGTTGTTGTTGCGGTTCCTCGTAATTATAGTTCAAAATTGTTTTTAACTTACAAACTTGAAAATAAGAATAAGTCGTCGAAATGATACCGCTCGAATATATTTTATTATTATCAGCTATGTTGTTTACAGTAGGTTTAGTAGGAGTGTTGACTCGGAAACATGCGATTATTGTTCTTATCAGTGTGGAAATTATGCTTAACGCTGCGAATTTAAACTTCATTGCTTTCTGGCGATACAATCCTTCTCCAGACTTGCATATGGGAACGATGTTTTCGTTATTTGCAATTGCGGTAGCAGGAGCAGAAGTAACGGTTGGATTAGCGCTTGTTATCGCGATATATCGTCACTATCAGACACTGGACACAGAGGCACTTAACCGGTTGAAAGAATAATAATGGCAGCCGTATCACAGTCAGAAATACTTTGGATAGCGCTCATACCGCTATTACCATTAGTTGCGTCTTTAGTGATTGCTTTGATTAATCCGAAATCAAAGGGCTTGGGCGTTTCAATTGCAATGATCGCTATGCTAGGTTCTTTGGTCTTATCGTTTAAAGCGTTTTATATGACATGGCATTTGGATGGAGCTTTGTTTTTTAATTTTGAGTGGCTGCGAGCTGGATCACAGTCGGTTGAGCTAGGGGTGTTATTGAATTCCTTAACGGGTTCAATGTTGGCGATGGTGACATTTGTTGGTTTGTTGATCTTTATATTTGCAGGGTCTTATATGGATCATGATGAAAGAAAGACTCGATTCTTTTGTTACCTTTGTTTGTTTGCTTCTGGAATGCTTGGACTCCTTATCGCGAATTCGATATTGCTCCTCTTTATGTGTTGGGAAATTGTAGGGCTAGCGTCTTACTTGCTGATTGGGTTTTGGTTTCATAAACCAGAAGCAGCAAAAGCAGCTCAAAAAGCGTTTATTGCAACGAGAGTGGGTGACATCGGTTTTCTTATAGGTATACTTTTGGTTTTTAAATATACGGGAACGTTTGTTTTCTATAGTAGTAACGGGCTTGGAATCTTACAAGACATTGGACTTACTATGCTGACTTCGCATACCAATGTTATTCTTGGTTTGAATGCAGCAGGATTAGTCGCACTCCTTTTCTTTGTGGGGGCGATAGGAAAATCAGGCCAACTACCATTACATATTTGGTTGCCAGATGCGATGGAGGGCCCAACGCCAGTATCTGCTTTGATTCATGCGGCTACGATGGTTGCAGCAGGAGTATTTCTTGTTGCTAGGACTTATCCATTGTTTGCGGCAGATCCTATTACCTTAAGTGTGGTTGCATGGTTTGGTGCAGCGACGGCTTTATTTGCAGCGATAATTGCGTTAGCACAATATGATATTAAGCGTATTTTAGCATTTTCGACTGTTAGTCAGTTGGGTTTGATGATGGTGGGCCTTGGGACAGGTGGTGTTGCAACTGGAATGTTTCATTTGTTAACGCACGCGTTTTTTAAGGCGTTATTATTCTTGGGCGCTGGTTCGATTATTCATGGGTGTCATGATGAACAGGATATACGGAAAATGGGAGGACTTCTTAAATATATGCCAACCTCCTCGGTCTGTTATTTGTTTGGAACGCTTGCACTTTGTGCATTCCCTTTTACCGCTGGGTTCTTTAGTAAAGATGCGATTCTTTTAACCGCATGGAGCAAAAGTCAGCCGATCTTTTGGATCAGTGCATCAGCTTCTTTTTTAACGGCAGTTTATATGACGAGGCAATGCGTGTATGTTTTCTTGGGAAAATACCGTGGCCGAAAATCACCGCATGAGAGTTCTTTGCAAATGACCGTGCCATTGATGATATTAGCCGTTATTTCTTTAGTGGGTGGATATGTCGCAACGAGTTTTCATGTGAATCACTATCTTGATGGTTCAGATCATGCAGAGCATTTACAGATCGTAGTGATTATCAGTTATTGTATATCACTTGGTGGAATATTCTTAGGTTATGTTTTTTATAAGAGAGGTAAGCTCGGGGAAGGGTTACCCGATCCATTAGAGCTGCTTATTGGACCGATCTATAGAGTAATGGAAAACCGGTTTTATGTGGATGAAGTTTATAATGGAACGATTTATAAAGTTTGGGACGGGTTGGGTTGTTTTGCTCAATTGATAGATGAAATATTAAATCTTAAAAAGCTTATTACGGTTGGAATTGTCAGGTTTTTTGCAAAGTTCTTTGCGGAAACAACCGACGAGAAATTTATAAATGGATTAGCATTTGATGGAGTATGTCATGTTGTTCAAGAAAGTGCTCCGATTGCAACGCGTATGCAGAATGGTTTCTTTTCAGGTTATTTACGGACGGTTAGTATAGGAGTGTTATTACTCGGAATTATAATGTGGGTTTCATTCGGATCATGATTACGGCGATAACATTACTTCCATTATTCGCGGCATTTTTAATATTGCTGATGCCCGCTCGTCGCGTGAATTATATTAAAACGACTGCCTTTATGGGTGCGATTGGCTCTTTGTTAATGACGTCTTATTGTTTGTATCATTTTGATGCATCGGCAGGATTACAGTTCGAGGAGAAATTTGCTTGGATTCCTCTTTTGAGCATCGAGTATCATGTCGGCCTTGATGGATTTAATGCGTTGTTAGTGTTACTTGTTTCAATTGTGACGCAACTCGTGTTAATGGCTTCTCTATCTGTAACTAAGAATGTGAAAACTTATTTCATTATGCTGTTACTGGAAGTGACTGCATTATACGGGGTTTTTACTTCATTGAATTTCTTTCAATGGTTTTTGTATTGGGAAGTTTGCTTGATCCCCATCTTTGTCTTGATTAAAACGCATGGGGGCGAGAATCGTCACAAGGCTGCAATTTCTTTTGTACTGTTTACTGTTCTAGGTAGTGTTGCTATGTTGATTGCATTCCTTTTTCTTTATGTGAAAACGGGAACGTTTGATTTTATTGAGTTGGCGCAATTGGCTAAGGATGGACAACTTAAGCTTTTACTCGGTGATTATTATTTCTGGATTTTCTTGTGTATACTTATGGGTTTTTGGGTGAAGGTTCCTCTGGTCCCACTTCATATTTGGCAGATACCGACTTATGCGCAGGCGCCTATCCCTGTAACGATGTTTTTGACGGGTGTTCTTTCTAAGATGGGGATATATGGTTTCTTGCGTATTGTTTGGCCATTGTTTCCTGAAGCGATGCAAGCTCACGCAGAATGGTTAATTGGATTCGCACTGGCGACATTGCTGTTGGGTGCATTCGCGGCGATGCGACAGAAGCATTTGCGAGCGGTTATGACCTATTCTTCATTGAACCACGTTGCTTATTGTGCTTTTGGTGTTTTTGCGATGGGGTTTGTTTTACAGGACACTCCTCTGGATGCCCGTTCACTTGCCCTTCAGGGTGTAATTCTTCAAATGTTTTCTCACGGAATTGTCGCAGCAGGGTTATTCTATATGATTGGTATTTTGGAAAGTAGAACAAAGACGGATCGAATTGATCAAATGTCTGGATTGGGAAATGTTATCCCGAAGTTCACGGCAATTTTTGGGATTCTCGCATTTTCATCTTTAGGGTTACCTTTTCTAGCAGGCTTTTCTGCTGAGATATTAATTTTCTCAGGGAGTTTTGCTCTAGCTCCGACCCAAACTATTTTGGCGACGTTAGCCCTTTTGGCCACAGGGGTATTTATTTTAAATGCTATTCGTAATGTTTTCACGGGTCCAAAACCTAAAGGTTCGGATATGGCTGATATTACACCAGTGGAGTTGTCACCGATACTTCCTTTTGTTTTTATGAGTTTTCTTATAGGAATCCTGCCATCAGTCTGGTTGGTTTACAGTAATAAGACTGTTCAGGAATTAATTTTAAACCTTTTTTAATCAATGCTTGGATTATTAACAGTTATAGTGAGTTTTGTAGGAGGTGCGGTTGTTGCATTGATTCCTGCCTCTAATCACAGGTTGATTCGGAGCATTGCTTTACTGACTTCGTTTGCAGGATTGGTTTTGAGTCTTTGTTGTTATTTTAATTACGACATGGATAAGGCGAATGAGGGAGAGGTTTTCCAGAATGTGATAGAGGCAGAGTGGATTCCAACCATTGGGGCTAAGTTTAAAGTCGGTTATGATGGGATAAGTTTATCGATGTTGATATTGACCGGGATTGTTGCGTTGTGTGGGGTTTTCTTTTCTTGGAATATTAAGGAGCGGGTGAATGAATTCTTTGCTTATTACTTGGTGTTAATTGGAGGCGTGTATGGCGTTTTTCTTTCAATGGACTTGTTCCTGTTGTTTGTTTTTTACGAAATAGCAATTATCCCGAAGTACTTTCTTATCTCAATATGGGGAAGTGGGAAAAAGGAATATGCGGCGATGAAGCTTGTTTTGTATTCATTCGTAGGAAGTACATTTGCTTTGATCGGTTTTATTAGTATTGGATTGAGTTCGGGATTAGGGACATTCGATATTCAGGAATTAATGATGCACGCTCAGTTGAGCCGCGATTTTCAAGTCTTCGTTTTCCCGCTGATCTTTGTTGGGTTTGCTGTTTTGGCGGGCATGGTTCCTTTTCATACATGGGCACCAACGGGCCACTCAGCTGCGCCAACGGCTGCGTCGATGTTGTTGGCCGGTGTTGTTATGAAACTGGGGGCTTATGGGTGTCTTCGAGGAGGCATTGCGTTGTTGCCTTTCGGCGCAAAGTATTGGGCTCCGGCGATTGCGGTTATTGCAGTTATTAATATTTTATACGGTGCATTGATTGCAATGTGGCAGAGAGATTTCAAATATGTTATCGGATATTCGAGTGTGAGTCATATGGGTTTTGTCATATTGGGATTAGCTACATTAAATGCAGTTGGTTTAAATGGTGCGGTATTACAGATGTTCTCACATGGGATTATCGGTGCAATGTTGTTTGCCGTTGTGGGTGGAATGATTTACGAAAGGACTCATACGCGTCAGTTTGATGAACTCGATCAATTGTTTGAGCGCATGCCAACGATTACGTGGTTTTTTATTATTGCAGGGCTAGCGTCTATGGGCTTACCCGGTTTCAGCGGATTTATGGCTGAAATACAAATTTTGATAGGTACATGGCAGCAAGATGATTTACCGTTTTGGTTATTGATTGTGGTTGGACTCGGAATTCTTGCTACCTTTGCATATACTTTAATTGTTGTGCATGAAGCCTTTTTTACAAAAGCGAAGGGGGGCAGTCAGTCGAGTCTTACTCCATATCCAAAGCTAAAGTTTTATGAAGTTATCCCCTTTTTTATTTTACTGGCGACTGCAATGTTAATTGGATTATTTCCTTTCGTTTTAAGTAAGGTTATATATCCGAGCCTTGATCCTATTTTGAAAGCTTTAGAAACTACTATTAACTAATTATGTCATATCTATATACTGAAATATTTATAGCTATCATTCCAGATGTATTGATATTGCTAACTGCATTTACTGTTTTAGGGGTTGATTATGGTGTCATGCAAAAGAAGGACCGTAGAGTTCGTAGTGCTTTAGTTTCGAGGATTTCAGTTAGTGGCTTATTGTTTGCTGTTGCGGTATTGATTACTCAGTTTGCTTATTGCGAAGGAATTGATATCGAACTATCTGGCGGCCAAATTGTCTTAAATCCATTGTCTTTTTTCTTCAAAATAGTGATTTATCTTTTAGCTATTCCGGTAGTTATATTTATGAAAGATAATATTGTCTGTGAGCATGTGAGCGAGCATTATGCCATGATACTGTTAAGCGTTATTGGCGCAGGAATTTTAGCAATGACTCAGCATTTATTAATTATTTTTATTGCGATAGAGTTGGTTAGTTTATGCTTGTACACATTGACTGCATTTCGAAAAGAAAGCGTAGAGGCAACGGAGGCGGCATTTAAGTATTTTGCAATTGGCGGTTTAGCTTCAGCTTTTTTATTGTTTGGTTTTAGTTATCTTTATGGCGTGACGAATACCCTGAATTTATCTGAAATTCCTATGATATTGGATTCTGTATCAAGTCAAAAAGAATTAATTTTTGTTAGTATATTATTCATAATAGTTGGTTTTGGTTTCAAAATTGCAGTCGTTCCTTTTCATTTATGGGCACCAGATACTTATGAGTGGTCTTCTACTCCAGTGACTGCTTGGATCGCCGCAGGATCAAAAGTAGGCGCTGTTTTTGTTTTAACGCAGATATTACAACCGTTTTTATTTCATCCTGATTATTTAGGAATGGTTATTACTATGCTGATATGTTTGTGCGTGCTGAGTCTGTTGGTAGGTAGTTTCGGAGCGTTGAAGCAGACGAATGTAAAACGTATATTGGCTTACAGCGCTATAGCGCATGGGGGCTATTTGTTGCTGGGCTATATTTCAGGATCATTTGATGGAATGATCTCTGCTTTGTATTATATTATTGGTTACGCCATTGCGAGTGTTGGCGTTTTTGGAGTTATATCGATAATGAGTGATAAGTTAGGCAGGGATGCAACATTGGCAGATTTTAAAGGTTGCTGGAAGTTTTCACCGTTATTGGGGTTTTTGTTTTTGGTTTTCATATTATCACTTGCAGGTATTCCGCCATTTGCTGGATTTACGAGCAAAATGTATTTGTTTTATTCTGTGATAAAAGCAGGGGATGGAATGCATGTTGGGCACCTATTGGTTGCGTTTGCGTTATGTATGAGTGCGGTCTCTTTATATTATTATATAAAAATACTAAAAGCTTTTTTGGTCACAAATGCGGATGAAGCAGTTGTTCAAATAAAAGGTAATTTTTCAGAAAACACTGTTCTAGTGCTCCTTGCCTTAGCGCTACTAATGTTAGGAATTTGGCCAGAACCGATATTAGGGTTCTTGGGAACATTTCTTTAGGCTACAGTATTCGGCGTTTTCTCAAATGCATCAATGATCGGTTGAATCGTAATATTTTCTCGAAATAAATCATTAATCATTTCAAATTTGTCATCATCTTGAGGTTGCGTCTTAACGCTGACTTTATTTATACGTGACATGACCTTGTAGCCGTCATCTTCTGAAATTATAACAGGGATATCTGTTTTTGAGAGCATTTCCATGATTTCTTGACGAGGACGAACTCCGTTTGTAAGGAAGATTCCTGAAACTTGTTTGTCTGGTTCGTTATTGCAAGAAACTGCACCTTCTAAAATGTCTTCACGAGCACCTGTTGCTAAAATTAAAACACCCCGTTTCATATAATCGGTGTTTCCCGTGGGTGTCATTGGGCCAATTACTATTTGGGTGATACGCTCATTTTTTGCAGTTTTTTCTCCATTGAGCCAAGTGCCTCCTGTCTCATTGATTAGCTGAGACAGATTGGGGGCATGAAGTAGCGGTTTTAAAGGAAGGACACCTAATAGATCAACATTAAGCGTTCTCAAACCCTTGCCTGCGTAATCACGGATCATTTCTTTTTTATCTCCAAGTGCTTTATTTAAAATCACTCCGATGACGGGAACTTTGAGTTGATCGAAAGGGGCTTTGTTTAAATAAATTTCATCAATAGCACTTCCAACTCCAGCTTCAGCAACTAAAATAACTTTCGCGTTAAGTAATTTTGCTATTTCCGCATTAGACAGTCCAATGCATGCACCAACACCTGCGTGACCTGAACCTTCGATGATAATGTAATCTTTGTCAAAAGAGGCACGGTCGAAAGCTCGACAGATCTCATCAACTTTATGTGGCAGTTCATGCTTAGGGTCTTCTAGATATTTTCTAGTATAACCTGAATCTACTGTTACAGGGCTCATGGCCTTAATGGGAATATTGGATAAATTAAAGAATCGATCCAGTAAGACGGAGTCTTCATCAACTTTCATTTCCCCTACGGTTACAAATCTTTGACCAAGCGGTTTAATGTATCCGATGCGATTCGTAATTTTGCTAAGGGCGTTAAATATACCGAGTGAACAGGTGGTTTTCCCTTGGTTCATTCTGGTGCCTGCAACAAAGATACGCTTGGTTCTGGTGTTCTTTGGTGCTGTTAAAAGCGATTTATCCATATCGTTTAACGAAAATGGAGAATAGGATTCTTCGTTCATTTTTCTTGTGCTTTGGTCGGGTAAAGTAAGTTATGGTTAATGGCTTGGCTGGCAGCAATGATTGCTGTTCCATAGATTTCATGAGCACTTGCCCCACGACTTATTTCAACTGCTGGTTTTTGAAAGCCAGTTAGAATTTGCCCAAAAGTTCTAAAACCTCCAAGAATTTGAACGAGTTTTGAGGCAATGTTTGAACTGTTTAAATCGGGAAATATTAAAACATTTGCACTACCTGCAACATTACCACTGATCCCTTTTGCTGCAGCAATCGATGCATCAATAGCTGCGTCTGCTTGTAACTCACCATCTATCTCCATAGGAATGCCACATGCTTTTGATTTCTGCTGAGCGAGTTCAGTGGCCGCCCTCATTTTTATTATAGAAGGACAACTGTTTGACTCACTTTTTGAAGAATAGCTTAGCATTGCAACTTTTGGGAGTATGTCTGTTAGGTGGTAACTAAGCGCAGCGGTAGTGATTGCGATATCTGCGAGTTGCTCTGTCGTTGGCGTTGGTATAACCGCACAGTCTGCCATGAATAGGGTTTCGTTGTTACTAAGATCGTTTTCATCGGAGTCGATTAGCATTAACGAGGAAATAGTGTCTACATTGTGCTGCTTTGGAAGGAGTTGGATGAGCGGTCTTAATGCACTAGAGGCCGTAGTTGTCGCACCTCCAACAAGAGCGTCTACCTGTCCTGACTTTAACATTAATGTGGCGAAATAATTCTTATTTAAAACATACTTTTTGGCTCCTTCATCAGAGAGTGAATGGAATCTTTTGTATGATTTTAATAACTTTAGCATGGCATCAATTTCATCGCTTCGGTTTGGATCGATGATTCGAATGTTATCGAGCTTGATGTCTAATTCTTGTGCATATTGCTTAATGACGCTTCTATCGCCCAATAAAATAGGCACACTGACCGCTTCTGATGCAATTTTCCGTGCAGCTTGCAAGATGCGAGGGTCGGTTCCTTCGGTGAAAATAATCCTTTTGGGATGTTTTTTTAATTTATGGGCAAGTTTGTCTATGAGGGGCATGATGTTTTATTGTTATTAAAAAATATTATTAAGCGATAAGGCCTTCTGTTTCCTTGCAACCGATAAGCAGATTCATGATTTGAACAGCTTGTCCGCTTGCACCTTTCAGTAGATTGTCTTCCGCGCTGTTAATTATGATATTCTTGGTTCGAGGATCATAGTTAAGTGATATATCAATACGATTTGTTCCGACAACATGATTGGTGTCGGGGAATTTGCCTTTTGCTAGAATATTTACAAAAGGCTTGTCGTCGTAGTATTTATTAAGAATAGAAAGGAGCATTTTTTCTGATGTGTTTGGCAATGAAGGCAAGGTGATCGTTGTCAAAATACCACGTTTCATTGGTGCGAGATGGGGGTTGAATTGAATTAATAATTCGTTCCCATTTGCGTCAGATAGTTGTTCTTCTATTTCGGAAAGGTGCCGATGTTTTGGAATGCCATATGCCGTTGCGCTTCCATCGCGTTCACAGTACATGTAGGTTTTTTCGACTTTTTTCCCTGCACCGCTGATGCCGCTATAGCTATTTGCAATAATGCCATTTGATGGAATTACTTTTTCTTTTAGCAATGGATAAAGTGGAACAATGATACTTGTTGGATAGCATCCTGGGCAAGCAATCAAGTTTTGATTATGCCATTTTTCTTTTGGCGTTAATTCGGGGATAACATAGACGGAGTTTGCTAGTAGCTCTTTATTTGGATGCTCTTGTCCGTAATACTCCTTATATGTTTCGGCAGAGTTGAGGCGAAAATCGGCACTGAGATCAATTACTTTTTTCCCTGCTTTAACTAGAACTTCAGCGTAAGTACTGGCAACGCCATGTGGGAGTGCTAGAAAGAAAATATCCGCATCCAGTGCAGGAAGTTTATTGAGATCTGAAGCAATGAATTTAAGATCTTTTAGTGCATGGCTGAGTTGGGGAACTTGTTCTGCAACTGATTGACCGGCCAAACTTCGAGAGGTTACGTATTTAAGGTTAACCGCAGAGTGTGCGGCTAGAATTTTAATTAATTCAACTCCTGAGTAACCAGATGCTCCTATGATGCAAATATTCATGCAAAAGAGCTAATGATTTTTTTAGGAAATGAACAACAACGAAATGTGTTCTTAATTAATACCGGGAAAATCTGTTTTGTTGTAGA
>CAWUTK010000078.1:0-14576 GCA_963924785.1 uncultured Opitutales bacterium | reverse complement strand
GGTTCAACTTGAGATCATGCCTCAACCTCCAACAGAAAGAACCAAAGACAATCCTTGGCCAGAATGGCCTAAGACCTTACGTGTCGATTACGGTCAACAAGAAGCGGAAGCGGTTCAAGGGAAAGACCCGAGAGAGTATTTAGTAATGACTCGTAAGTTCATCGGAGATGACGACGGGAATCTAACTGGGATTGAAGTAGTTGATATTGAATGGGCAAAAGACGAAAATGGTCGATTCTCTCCACAAGAAAAAAGCGAAACAATCAGAGTCATACCAGCTCAATTAGCTTTACTTGCGATGGGATTTCTTGGACCAGAAGATCAACTCATCGAACAACTTGATCTAGACAGGGATCCTAGAAGCAATATCAAAGCTGAGCATGGTACATTTACAACAAGTGTTCCTGGAATATTTGCTGCAGGTGATGTTCGCAGAGGTCAAAGTTTAGTCGTATGGGCCATAAACGAAGGCCGAGGGGCTGCACGTGAATGTGATAAATACTTAATGGGATCCTCTCAACTCGCTGGTTAAAATTAATTACGAGTATAATTTATTTAAGAAGCCTTAAAGTGCCAGCCACTTTAAGGCTTTTTCTTTAACATCAAAAAACGAACAAGCATAAACATCCCCGAGGCAAGCCTACGGGATATTAGAATTCAGAAGACAGAAGTTAGAATGAAGAAGAGCAGACCTATTGATCAACCTAATCCTGACTCCTTGATCCTGACTCCTAACTTCTATATTTACAAAGCGATGCGAGCTTCGAGGTATTCATCATCCGACAGGGAATAAACCAGATTATGCATTATAATCCAAGCAATGCTTGATACCATAAATAACATTTCAAATGAACTCATGATTCCAGGAACGCCTCCTGCTGTCTTCTGGGCAATGATTTCTCTTGGCATGATCAGCCAAGGAATAGGCAAATCAGGCTTTGCAGGTGGCATAGGCATACTCTGCTATCCGTTAATGGCACTGGTAATGAAGATCGAACATGTCGCAGCCGTAATGCTTCCAATGTTAGTCTTATTCGATCTAAATGCGATTTACCATTTTCGGTCACAAAAAGATATAAAAAAAGTTATCAGTTTTTTTCCATTTTGCATTCTAGGGATATTGATCGGTGGCGTATTCTGGGTATTAATAGAAGAGCAAGGCATTGCCCCTTACGAACGATCACTTAAATGTATGGTGGGGATCATCGCGATTGTCTTCGCTATATATATTCTATTCAAAGAAACCATTTTTAAAAATCTCCAGCCCTTCAAGCCAGGTTTCAAATCATCATTAATCACAGGGATCCTAACAGGGATCTCATCAACTCTCGCACATGCAGCGGGGCCAATTGTTTCAATGTTTATGTTTGTTCAAGGCATGAACAAAAGCTTATTTGTAGGAACAGTTGCATGGACATTTGCACTGATCAATATTTCAAAAATACCGATATTTGCTTATGCTGGCTTATTCACCACAGTCGGATTAAAAATAACATTAATCCTTTTCCCTCTAGTCCCTATTGGATCCCTTATGGGCAAAATGCTACACGATAGAATTAATCAAAAGGCGTTCAACTGGACCCTTATGATTTGTGTCTTCATCGCAGGCATTCAACTCATATCAGGCGTGAATTTGATTCTAATAATTTCCCAATATTAGAATGGGTGGCAACCCCTAAAGGCTTTCACCAATAATACCGAGTTCTGACTTAACTTCTGGATTTTCTTCCAATTCAGCCATGAACTCATCAATGCTAAAATCGGATACAACAAATTCCCCATATTCAAATGTTGGCGTTAAGGTTTGACCGCTCAGTTCAACCATCCGTTCCATTTGAACGGGGTTATCGACAACATCGCAAACATGAATTTCAACGCCTTGATTGTTGAAAAAAGTTAAAGCCTCCATACACCATGGACACCCATCTTTCACATATAAGTTTGGAATATTCTTCATACTATTAGTGTAACGATAAGCTTAAATTTATCAAGCACCAGTGCGTTTTTTTTTAACAATTAATTAATATTACAAGCTGTAGTAAAAACGCTGATCAAACAACGGTTCCAGAAACAGAAGTAACCGTTGAAGAACCAATTTTGACATTAATTAATTCACCGACAAGTCGTTCATTTCCTGGGAAAACAACCTTACGGTAACCCTTCGTCCTTCCCACATACATGCCCTCGCCTTTTTTAGCCGGACCTTCTACTAAAATTTCTTCTGTGGTTCCGATCAAAGAAGCATTTCGAGCATTCGAATACGACGTCAACGCAGCAAGGAGTTCTTGATTCCTAGCCTCCTTGATTTTCTTAGGAATTTGATCTTCGATATCAGCGGCAGGAGTCCCCTCTCTTTGACTATACTTAAAAATAAATGCCATATCGAACTTTACGTAATCAAATAATTTTTTCGTTAAAGCAAAATCCTCATCAGTTTCGCCCGGGTAACCCACAATAATGTCCGTACTGAAATGCATATTGGGGACAACTTCCTTTAACTCATCAATCAGCTGCATATAACGCTCTCTCGTATAGGGACGGTTCATTGCTTTCAATATATCATTCGAACCACTCTGAACAGGCAAATGCACATATTGGCAAAGCTTTGGAAGACGCTTGTACGCTTGTACAAGATCATCCTTAAATCCACGAGGATGCGGAGACGTGAAACGTATACGCTTGAGGTCTTCAATTTCACTTAATTCCTCAAGTAACTGAACAAATGGGCTTTTACTCTCTTTAAAAGCTATCTCGCGCCGACCGTAACTGGTAACAATCTGACCCAGCAACGTCACTTCCCGTGTCCCTTTTTCAACCAAGCCTTTCACTTCATCAACGATTGATTGAATCGGTCTTGCCCTTTCTTCACCTCTTGTTTTGGGGACAATACAGAAACTACAACTCATATTGCAGCCCTGCATAATTGACACGAAAGAAGTCACCTTCTTAATATCATAATCATGACCAACGATCGTATTCTGGGAACCTTCCTCTTCGCCCAAATCAATAATTGCGGATGGAGTCGGTGTTTCGTTCTTTCGATCAGCGACTAATGAGTCTAAATAATCAGGAACATGATGGAATTTTTGCGTCCCGATCAAAAGGTCAACATCAGGTAATTGATCTAATAATTTTTCGCCTCGATTTTGAACCATGCATCCCATAACACCAATTATGAAATTTTGATTCTTTCGTTTTCGACGTTTTAAATAGCCAGCTTTACCAATAGCTTTTTGCTCAGCTTGTTCTCGAACACTGCACGTATTCAACAAAACAATATCAGCATCGTCCTCATCCTTAACCATCGAGTAACCACGATTGACGAGCATTGAGGCTACAGCATCAGAATCTCTTTCATTCATCTGACACCCGTATGTTTTAATATAAACTCTATTCACCGCTTTCTTCTATTGTAATTCGCTATTAATCAACAAACTCTAGCACAGAGAAGTTATTATTTGCAAACAATAAGAGGTTGAAACGGCTACTCATGTCCTCTTAACAGGTCATTCTTAATTACTCAGCGCCCGCTTTTCGAGCTTTCATCGATAACACGAAGTACATCTGAGGGTCATTCTCAGCAACCTGAACATATGCGGGGTCTCTATCGAAAGCATAATCAAGCTCCTTAAAAGACGATTCCAACTGTCCAATCAAAGCATAACACTTTGCCTTCAAAAAATAAACTCGAGCATTTAGTGGAAAAAGAAAACGTATGCTACCTAAAGTATTAAGAGCGGTTAACGGATGAAAATGCCAAATCATTGACTCCGCCAAGGCTAACCAAAATTCCACATTATCAAATTCAACCCCAATCAACTTAGATGCGGCTTTGTTCATATTTTTATAATCGCAATTAGCCTGATAAGCTTCGAGATCATCCACAAACTGCTGTGTTTCTTTCGAGCGTTCATAAACCGTACTCGAGTCAACTGGTGAAAACATGGGTATTTCCACAGTTTCAACTTCTGGTAAATAGGCTCGCTGATAGTTTTGCATTATCAATAAAAGGTAGCACAAAATCTCGTGATTTCAAGACCAAAACCACTAGGGAATAGGCCCTAAACCAAAGAGAAATAAGCCCGAATAAACCGTGACTTAAACCGGCCTTTCGAATTTTTCCTCAAACTCAGTCCAACTATATTCCCTGTACACAGGCTTACCGAAAGGACAACTCGTTGGGTTTTCGCATTCAAACAATACGGTCAATAATGCCAAAACCTTCTCTTCGCTAAAATCATCATGATATTGCATGATATCTTTTGCTGCCTTCCGTGCAATATCATCCTCTGCTAGCAATTTTCTAGCGCTGCCTTTTTCTCTCGCAAGATCAATAATATCTCTAATAAAGACTTCTCCTTGTGATTCATCCAGCCAATTAGGCAAAGCCTCTATACGAAAAAAGTTGCGACCAAACTCTTCGATCTGAAAGCCTTGTTTTGAAAAAAACGGGAGATACAACATTAGCGTGTCACTTGTAATGGGATCTAACTCTAAGGGAATCGGAATCAATAGCGTCTGAGAAGCCTTTATATCTTCAAGAAAATATTTTCTAATTTTTTCAAATTGAATCCGTTCAAGAGCCGCACGGCAATGCAACAACACAACGCCCCCTTTTCCCTTTAGCACAACTAGCGATTTTCGCACCTTCCCAAGATAAACCCAATCAATTTCATTTTTCTTTAATTCTAGAGAAGACTCAGCCTTCACCGCTTCAACGTTTTGAAATTCGGAACGTGCGATTTCGTCAATAACCTCAGATTGAGCGACTGACTTCACCAAAGGCTGTTCTCCAGCAACTTTCTCAACAGCAACGTCAGATGCTACCAACTCTACATTTAATTCTTTCTTAAAAGGCTCTGAAGAAAAATCCTCTTTCAGTTCATGCTTAACCGAACCCTTCTCTATTTCATCCAATACGGCACGTATTATAAAATTCCTAACAACGCCTTCATCTCGAAATTTAATCTCTCTCTTAGCTGGATGGATATTTACGTCAATTGCCGACGGGGATATCTGAACAAACAAAAAAGCTAAAGGAAACTTCCCTCTTGGAATATAGCTATGATACGCCTCAATTAAGGAAAAATTCAACAAGCGGCTATCGACGGGGCGATTATTAACGAGTGTCATCATCTCCTGCCTTGTCGACCTCCCAACACCGACCTTACCAATCAAGCCAAAGACTTTTAAACCGTCTTGCTCCTTTTCAATCGGCATTAAGTCCCCTGCGATCCGAGTCCCATAGATCTCCGCAATTCGATCTTCGAGTCGCTCACATACAGGAGAGCAAAACAAGGTTTTACCATTTTCAATAAGCGTAAATGATACCTCAGGATGTGCCACAGCATACAAGCGGATCAAATGGCTAATATGAGCGGCTTCAGTATTATCTGTTTTTAAAAACTTCCTTCTTGCTGGAACGGAACTAAAAAGTTGCGTGATTTCGATGCGAGTCCCCTGTGGCATACCACATTCTTTTTTTGTTAGGAATTTACCGCCATTAATTAGGATTTCCGTACCTTCAGTATGATCAGCACTACGGGTCCTCAATAAAAATCTCGAAATACTAGCGATTGACGGAATAGCTTCTCCACGAAAACCAAATGATAGAATATCCTGTAAGTCTACCGCTTCTCGCAACTTACTCGTAGCATGGCGCTCCAAACAAAGAATCGCTTCATCAGGGCTCATTCCGCTACCATTGTCTTCCACTCGAATGTAAGATTTACCCCCTTTTCTAAATTCTACTTCAAGTTTCGTCGCACCAGAATCCAGGCTGTTTTCAACCAGTTCCTTAACAACAGAAACCGGCCGTTCAACAACCTCTCCTGCAGCGATCTGATTCGCTACCTGATCCGGTAATACTCGAATACGTGACATAGTCTCAATCCTCTCTAATCGCTCAATATCAGTCAAGAATTGTTCTTAATCAATTGCTTCGTATAATAATGGAAACGGATCCCAAATAGAATAGAAGCAACGACAAGGGATGCTAATAAACCTGACCACACACCCTGCCCTTTATAATCCAAGACAATTCCAAAGTAATAAGCACAAAACAAACCGACTATCCAAAATGAAAAGAAAACAAAACCCGTTGGGATGACCACATCATGAAGCCCTCTTAACGCCCCCATCATCGTTACTTGAACACCGTCGAATAAAGCAAAGAAAGCGGCAATCAAAAGTAAATTTTCAACAATCAAACAAGTCTCCACATCATCGACAAAAAGCCCCGGTAAATAACTTCGATTAAGTACAATCAAAACGCCATATAGTGACATGAAAATCACGGACATAAAAACACCACCGTAACCAATCTTTCGATATTCATTAACCTCTCCACGGCCAAAGGCACTACTAATTCGAATAGAAACGGCGTGCGAAATACCCAATGGAACCATAAACGCCAAAGCCGCAATATTCAAAGCTATCTGATGCGCCGCCAAATACGTTTCACCAATCCATCCCATCATGATCGCCGTAAAAGAGAACAACGTTACCTCAAACAAAATTTGCATCGAAGTCGGCAACCCTAACGCAAAGATAGATCTAATAGAGCTGATATCCAAACGTAGACGACGAATCAAAAGTGGAAGTTTCACTGTTATAATAAAAAACAAAACAACAAAAACAAATAATCGAGATAGTGCCGTCGCAATGCCCGCACCGAACAAGCCATACGAAGGAAGTCCCCAGTTACCGTAGATCAATAACCAATTCAAAAATATGTTTAACCCACTCGCGATAAACAATATTACAATTGGCACCCAAGGCTCATTCAACGCTTCATAGTAATTTTTCAAACATTGAAACAACAACACTGGCAACAGTGACCAAGCCATAACCTTTGCATAAGCCAGTGACTCATCGACAACAGGAACTGGTTGATTCATCATGTAAAGAAATGAATCACCATATTGAAATAACAATCCTATTCCGATTCCGATAATCCCAAGAATTAGCAGGCTATGTTGTAACACCGCGAGGATTTCATCATTTTTATTAGCGGACAATAACTTCGGGACCAGGATGTGAATGGGAACACAAAGGCCAACTCCAAACAGATAAAAAAACATAAGCAAACAGCCAGCAAAAGAGGCAGAAGCGACAGGTAGCACTCCAATTCGACCAACCATAGCAGTGTCAATCACAGCCATGGTCATCGTAGCCAAATGCCCTAAGACAATCGGCAGAGAAAGAAACAAATTCTTCCTAGATTCAACTAAGAGATTCAGTTGAAAAACCTAAGCTGACAAATGGGTATTTTGAGGCGTATGATCAGTTCCCGTTTTCCCTAAATTCGCATGCGCCGCGTAAATATTATCAGTGTAGTATCCGCCCTGCTTATAAATAACATCATCCCCATCTTGCATAACCGTAGATTGCATCTGATCCTGTCGAGATTCATTATTTTCATGAAATTTCTGGGACTCTTGCTTCAGATCAGTCTTGTCATCATTTTTATGCGAAACACGTTCAGAGAAAGATTGATCCTCTTCCTTACGAAGTGTTTTATTATACTCCTCAGATCGATCATCTTCAGCCCGCTGATCTTCCTCAATACGACGACTCACTTGGCCAGCATACTCATTCCGTAAGCCACCTTCAACCTCATTCATGCGTTTCAAAACATCATCAACTATCTCACCAGGACTCTTCTTCTCATTTTGAGTTTTTTCCTCGTCGATTATATTAATAGCCTGAACCCCCTGCTTGTTATCAGGGCCCTTGACTTTATTCTCAACCTCACCAATTTGATGAGATTCAGCAATTCGTCTTGATTCAGATGTAGGGTCAATTGGATCTATATGCATAATAATAAATAGGTTAGTCACTTTTTAAGAAATTTCAAATTTTAAATTTCGAAAGTCCGTAACAAGCCAGGTCATTTTTTAAATATAAAGCCTAAAAAGGCAAAGCTAAAATTACGTAAGCTTTTTATAAAGAGCTCTTTAGTCAATCAACAGTATACTCGACATTAAATGTAACTTAAACAAGCACAATTACTTACCTTTCGACTCGAGCTTCTTGGACAGCGCTTTCCATGCTTTCTTCGGAGTCTTGTGTTTGACCAGGTATTTCCGAACCTTCTTCCGCTGATCTTTGCTAACAATATAACCAAGACAGTTATCAGATCCGCACAAACAGGGATGATCAATAAAATGTGACATATCAAACCCATAGTCATAAGAAAGCTCATCGCCCTTCTTAATATCTCTAGTCGCCACGATCCAAATGCCGCCATCATAAATAACCGACTCACAAGAATCATCACAAGAATGATTAATTAAACGAGCTACATTATCAGGATAATTTCCGTCAATGTCATAACGTTTATTTAGCTCAAAAATATAAACAAGCCCTTCATTGGCTTCGCCTTTTTCACGAGCTTCCTCTTCCCATTCCAGTGCTAATTTTGTCGAAGCTTTTTTAGTTAACTTCTTCCCCTTATACTCGATAATATAAGTGTCCTTCGGGATATTAATCTTAGCAAAAACACCCTGGTTATGAATCCCAGAGCTGCTCGCTCTTATCCATTTATTTGATACTTCCTTCATATTGAATCAGTGAAGCTAAATCATTAACTTCTTGGTTCAACATTAAAAAACAAATACTCTCGAAACAAAGTCTTAATTAGAAATAAGGTCGTCAGGGTTCTGCTTAAAAAGTAAATCATAACCAGATTTCACGCAATATATTTGCCACTCCAACTGCTCTTGATCAATACCGTACTGCCTCGCAACAGCTCTTATAATATCTAACTCTTCACCACTCCAAACACCATCGCACATAGTCAATTCAAGCAAAAACTTAATCACCGACATTCTCAAATCTTCATCAAGTAACGTTTTATCACTCAACCCACTCGTCACCTTTTCCTCTCCAAGTTCATCAGCAACATAGTCAAAAAGGTTATAATCCTTAATTAATTCTGTAAAGTGCATCGCATAAGGAATTTCATTATCAACAAAATGGTGACTAGAATGAAAAAGAACCTTTAAGGCATTATTAACTAACCAGTACAATTCTTGACGGTCCAGATTCTCAACAATTCTTTTAAACAACGAATCCTTCACATCATAAACAGCATCTGTAACCATTTTCTGCTTATTATCAATTGTGATACCCAATGCATTTGTAAAATTATTAATAAAATAGATTTCCTTAATATCTAAATCTAAATCACAGGCACAAATATCTAAAATTGTTTTAAACAACTTAAGCCGTAGCTTTTGGGGTACATCAATTTGATCTAAAGGGTCATTGCCATAATCACCTAAATATTCTGCGATATACTCTATTAATCGAACATCTTCTGAAAATTGGTTACTAAACGCCTCAAGAAATCGCCTTTCTTTCTCGTGAATTTTTCCATCCGCTAAAATTGCCCCAGCGATTGCTTTAGCAACCCAACGGCGCTTATCGTCACTCAAGCCACTTTCAATAGCTAAGTCGGCAGGTAATATGGAGGTAATGGGTTGCATTGTTAAAACTAGAGTGAAATTAATACGAAAAGACAGTTTTCTATAATAATATAAAGAGCACCATCCCCCTTTTTAGTCAAGCGGTTGCAATGATTGATCAATCCCAAAACCCAACTAATCAACCTAACCTTTATACACCTGTATGCGGGGAAAAATCCTGCAAGAGCACAACCTTATTGCCATCATGGCTTTGTGAATTAATCACATTTTGTACACATAAAAAAAATCATATACTAAAAAGAGAGTTTCATCTCAAAAACGGTCTTTCTTTGTACGACTGAGTGCAAATCCAGAAAATACGACTTCAATATTTCACAAATCAGTATACAATTCGTAATCAATCTCCAAAAAATCTTGAACTTCAGGAATCCATCGATTTTTCACAAAAGTGACATGATCAGGGTGATTATTATACCTGTCATAGTCAGATTGTGAATCAAACTCCATCGAAAGCCCAAAATCATAATTATTTTTTGAGCTAACTTGCCGTAGGCATTCAAATTTTTTCGCAACGAGAATAGTCTTCAACTTCTCAGCAGATTGAAGGAAATCTAACTCTTCATCAGAGCCACTGACGTGATTCAGCTTGAAAACAACAGTATGACGAATCATTTTGATTTTTTCTTCTTTTTATTTTTCTTAGCCGCAGCCTTATAAGGATGAGCTTTTAACAATTCCTCTGGACTGTAAAAACCAGTCTTATTTTTTGTCGCCTCACGTACAGCCTTCACCTTCCCTGGAAGAATTGCACTAGCCTTGTTGCCAAATGAATTCCTAACATAAGTCAAAACTGCAGCAATTTCTTCATCCTTTAATATCGCGTGAAATTGAGTCATTGGCACCTGCCCCGGATATTTCTTACCCTTTACTTCAATCGGCCCAAACAAACCATTTAGTGTTAATTTTATAAGCCTTTCATCACTCCCTGTCACCCAGCGACTTTTTGAGAGAGGAGGAAACCCCGCAGCATCTAAACCAGCACCATCATCTTGGTGACAAGTGCCACAGTATCCATCTATTTTGTATATCTCCGCTCCTTTCATGAACAGTTTCTTTGCTTCACCCTTTAACTTAGTCTTTAATTTCGCCGTCTTTGGTTCCTTAAACGAAACTCCATTTAAGTGAGCTTTGGCCTTATTATATGTCAGCGCTGTCCACGAATCTTTTGCATTCTCTTCCGACACCTGTCCAAGAATAGACAATCCACTCTCTTTATCTAACCATGAAGCAGCGGTGATTGCGCCAACCCGAACACGGCCCTCTTCGTCCATAGCTGCTTTCTTCAAAAGCGCTACTTGATCCTTCACTTGGTGTCCGTTATATTTTAAAACATTCACCGCGGCGGCCCTAACACGATAATCTTGTGCCTGTAAAAGCTTTCGCAATAATGGCTGGTTTAGCTGATTCATTCCCCAAGTAACCCATAAGGCTTCTAATAGTTGGTGCTCATAGCCAGGATCTGTATTATCAAGATCAGCTACCCATTTATTAATTGCCGGTAAAACCACCTTTGAATCACGACCACGAATTTCACGCCGGGTTCTATAGCGAGAACGATATTCAGCTAGCTTAAGGTTTTCTAATAATTGTGGCAGTTTCGCATTATAAATCTTAGCGGGTTTAACCAATGGACGATCAGGGTAAGTGATTCGATATATCCTACCATGCGAGTGATCACGATGAGGATCGCGAGCATTATGCTGCATGTGACCAATCAATGGATTGTGCCAATCAATAACATAAAGGGATCCATCAGGTGCAACTTCTAAGTCTACAGGACGAAAGTTTCCATCTTCTGAAACAACTAAATCCTGGCGATATTTTGTGGTATAACCGGTTCCATCATCCAACATTCCATGCTGTTTGATCCCTCTAAATCCAATAACATTACAAAGCATCATGTCTCCTTGAACCTCATCGGGGAAATGGCTGCTAGACAAAAACTCCATACCAGACATGGGTCTAACTCTATGTGCTCGCTCAAGAAGGTCTCGCCCCCCCATAGAGTCACCGTATCGAGGGCTTACCGTGCCGGGTAACATCCAGTTAACACTCGGTCCTGATGTATACATGAAAAATGGTTGCCCCCAGTCATCAAAAGCAATTCCCCAAGGGTTTGGGATTTTCAATTGAGCATGACGCTCTAAATGTCTGCGTTGCGGATTATATCGATAGAATCCTCCATCCGTTCCGCGAACCGTACCATAAGCAGTTTCTACATTAGTCCTAAGAAAAACACCCTCTCCCATAAGAAAAGCCCCTGAAGGGTCTGCGCAAAATGCACTTATGGCGTGATGAGAGTCATGATCATCAAATCCGGTTAAAATGATCTCTCTCTTATCAGCCTTACCATCATTATCTGTATCTTGAAGTAAAACTAAGTTAAGCCCTTGAGAAAGATAAACACCTTCAGGAGCAAACTCAAAACCTATCGGTAAATGTAAGCCGTCTGCCCATACCGTTTGCTTGTCAGCTTTTCCATCATTATTGGTATCCTCTAAAATCAAAAGTTTGTCATTAGGCTTAGGATCTCCGGGTCGATAGTGAGGATAGGTTGGCGTGACCGCCACCCATAGTCGACCTTGATTATCAAATGACATTTGAATAGGATTTGCAAGATCTGGAAACTCAGTCTCTGTTGCCCACTGCTCTATTTTATAGCCCTTAGGGACTTTTAACGTTGATGCAGCGGTTTCTCCTTCCAACATTTCGATTGAACCATTTTTAGTGCTTGGCTTATAGTTTGTGCGGACATCACGCAACACATGTGTTTTTGCATCCAGTGAAGCAAGGTCTGTTTTCTCACCCTTCACTGCACTCCAAATGGCTTGATCACGAAGAAGGGTCATTTCACGAATCTTCTTCAATTCATCGGGATAATTCATCGGGCCATAGGGTTTATAGCGTCCACCAAAGACATGAACTCCATTCGGGATTTTAAAATCGTTCGTCCAGCACCAGTTTTTTTCAACAACTGCATCATGGACAAGCTTACGATGCGTCTCTTCGATAGCATCGGTCTTTCCATAAAGTCCATCTATAATAAAGGGTGAGAATTTCCGATACCCCGCATCATTTAACAATGCCCCATCCTTCGTTAAATGTTCTGAAGTGGAACCATACCATTTCAATGAAGCCGTGTATGCATCAACAAATAATACTCCATTTTTCTCTGCGACATCTTCCATTATTTGAGCATAAACAGATAGATTTTTATTTTCTTTAATCCCATTTGGAACATCCAAGTCAGCTGTAATGTTCTGATAAGCCGTTGGGGAAATTAACGCCAACTGCACATTCGATTCCCCATCATACTTTTTACTAATAGTATGTTTAATAAACGCGTCTAACTCTTTTCGATAAATATCGGTTCCTGCCTCACCTAAAAAAGATTCACTAAACCCAAAAAAAGCAATAACGGTATCGATCTTTAAACGCTCTAACCATTGCTCATCCGTTTCAAAATGACCTTTTCCATTTGCAGAATTCCCATCATCATAAACTTGATGATAGTTTTCTCCTCCAGGAAACCCTAATTGATTTGAGCGCCCTGAATGCGGACGAAAACTAGGCGTATTACCATCATCACAAATATTCCGAATAAACAAATTATGATCAGGGTATCGAAGATGCATCTCCGTTTCAAAATGACCATAATCAAGCATGCGCGATCCCAGACCATTTCCCAGCAATGCAATACGAGAGCCTTCTTTTATCTTCAAATTCCACCCGGCAGTTTCTCCCTTTAATGGCTGACAAATAAAATCTTTTGGCTTCAAGCCTTTTCTATGAGCTCCAGCTTTATACATTGTTGGTTCATAAACACCCGGTAAGCTAACATCCATTGTTCCAGGAACCGGTAAACTTAAACCCCAGTAGACAGAGTTTAGAACAAGCCTACGTAAATTCGCGTCAGATAAATCGGTCGCAGCGCCCATCGTCGTTGTAAAAATCCTATTTTTCTTTCCTTTGGAAAACTCATACTCACGTGTCCAAGCAATCGGCTGCATAGGATTATTCTTTTTACCTTCAACTGCAGGTGAATCAGACTCCAACGTTTTCGTCACTTGACCTCTCAACAAAACAGTCGCCATTTTCATATCAGGCTTCGCTCCATACACATCCGTCGTCCCAAAGATAGTCCCTACTCCTTTTAATATAGCATGAGCTTTATTTGATTCCTCTATAAATGAACGCGTCCCCTCAAACCTATGCCTACCATGGTGCCCTGCCCAGCTTTCACCTAAAATTTCCCGACCAAAACCCTTTGCCCATCCTGTCCCAGGTTTTGCATTAAAACTATACTTCGCCCACTTGCTATCTTTAGGAAATTTAAACGCATGCGTAGATGTCCTTAAGGCAGCAATCGGAATACCGCGACTTAAGGCTTTTTCAAAACGAATCATTGTCTCATCGTTCCAATTACGAAAACGTAATGCCATAACGAGTGCATCTGCAGTATCAAGCGCTTCTGGATGCGACAGACTTGCCTGATTCATTGGATTAACAATACCAGTCGCCTCATCTATCGAAAAAAGCACCGTGCACTTAAATCCTTGCTTCGCCAAGATCTGAGCCATCATTGGCAAACATTCTTCTGAGCGATACTCTTCATCGCCTGAAAGAAAAACAACGTGCTTCCCTTTACCAGGCCCCTCCTCTCCTTCAAAAACTAAATGATCTTCCCTCTGAGAAAACAGAGCCGATACAATGAGGTGAAGTAAGATTAAAATACACAGTGAATTCTTCATTTAATTCCTTTTACTTTATTTTTCGATAAGGTGGCGGTTTTTGAAAATAACGGTTATCAAAGAATCATTACTATACAGTTTTCCAAAGTTAAAGTATATGCATATATCGAAAATTAATATCATGTTTCAGCCAAAAAAAGAAATATCCAGATTCATGCCGTTCAACGAAAGATAAAGTCAGTTTAATCGAAAATAATAAACAAATTTGACAATACCGGAAACAACTACACTCTTTTCAATATGCTCTCAACCCTAATCGATCTCTCTAAATTACTAAAAGACCCTAGCGATTACTTTCAAGGAACACGATAATCGTCCGGATATTGTGTTCCTT
>CAWUTK010000077.1:0-2539 GCA_963924785.1 uncultured Opitutales bacterium | reverse complement strand
AAGAATTAAGGAACATGTTCGAAGTCCTTCCTGTTTTCTTAATTTCCTCATTCAGATAATTTTTGATGATATGGCGATACCCACTTAAATAACGAGGAATGACTCGCGCCCGTTTCACTAGAGGCGCAGGGGAGCAGAGAGGATGAGGGAAGTGTCCAAATAAAGTTCAAGTCATATAACTAGATGTTAAATAAACCGAACGTTTGGGTCTAATTCGGATAAATAGTATGGGAAAGACTGTAATTGCTAGGTGTTGAGTCATTCATAATATTTTAATGGGACACGTATCATAGCGTTTATTTATTTTCTAGTAATATTTTTACTATGAAATCACGGGGACCGAAATATTGCTTCGATTTATATTTCTCTCCAGCAGACAAATAAACCCTACTATGCCCTATTGCCTCTGATTTCTCTTTAAACTTCACGCCGAATAAACCGTGATGAATTGCATGCCCATACGAAATTGCCGGAACGGTTAGGTCACCATTGTATGCCAGAAAAATCGGTGGGTCATCTTTGGTTAAGTGGTTAATGGGAGAGAATTCTTTAAAGATAGGTTCGTGCTTAGAATAATTATCAAGTGCGTCTTTCATGGATGGCTCGCCGACAGCGCCAGAAATCATCCCATGGTGAGCAAAAGGTCCTACCCAAGACTCCATGAGTTTGGGTTCGATAGAGACCTGCGCACCCGCACCAGCGGCTGCGAAAACTCGACTTGATTCTCGCTCAACGGGATCATCTGAATTGGGATTTGCAATGTCGTCATGGCAAGCAATCCATAATACGCTACAGCCTCCAGCACTATCGCCACTGAGAACAATTCGAGACTTGTCAATGTTCCACTCTTTGGCTTTATAACGAAGAAACTGAACCGCTCGAGCGGCATCGTGAACCGGAGTGGGAAGCGGATCTGTCTTGGCTAAGCGATAACTAATAGCCGCAATAGATATTCCATTTTTCAGATAATGATCAGTACCGGAAAACCGAGATTTATCTCCCCCAAGCCATCCTCCTCCGTGGATTACAATAAGTAATGGACGAGGCCCCTCGCCTTCAGCTTGCCAGAAATCGAGCACCGTTCGCTCATGCTTATCATAGGCCATATCGGCATAAGTCTTAGGCGCATCATTGTCCGAAGCCTTTCCATAAATAATACCGGTTAGGCAAAGAAAAATAACTGTAACTCTTAATTTTGCTTTCATCATTCCTCCTTAATTATTTCTTGTTTATCTTGTGCCAATTTTCAATCTGCGTAGTAAGCCGTGCAACAATTTTCGGATGCGAAGACGCCAGATCATTCTTTTCATGCGGGTCATCTGTTAAATTGTAGAGACGGACAGGTGGAGTATCCCATTCATGTAGCGTTCGGTAATGTGTCGTATCCAGTCCATGATAACGAATTAATAGTTTGTAATCGTCCTCCACGCACCAGAGGTACTGCATAGTGCTATCAGTATCTCCGACAGTTATATTATGTGAAGCATTGCAAACACCGAAAACCACCCTGCGCTCTTTCCGAGCTTGTTCATCAAGCAAGTTGATCCCTGGCAGGCTTGCTGGAGCTTTGAGTCCAGCTGCTGCAGCAATCGTGGGAAAGATGTCAATCCCTTGTGCTAACTCCGGCGCCTTTGTCGGAGTCACTCGTCCTGGCCAAGAAATCATAACAGGTGTGCGAATACCGTTTTCATAAGGAGAGGTTTTTGAACGAAGCGCAAACGCCTTCTTCCCCGCTTTCTTTTGGTTGGGATCATTTTTATTGGTACTGGAAGCAACCCAGCCGTTGTCGCAAATATATACCACCACTGTATTTTTGGTGAGTTTCTTCTCATCCAGATAATGGAGCAGCTCACCGCAGGTTTCATCGAACCATTCACACATGGCATAATACTTAGCCACGTCCATCGCTCGATCAGGGCGCGAATATTTTTTTAGCAAACGCTCAGGTGGATTGTGCGGATCATGCGGTAAGAAAGGTGCATACCAAAGTAAGAAAGGTTTTTCTTCTGCGACGGCCATGTCGATAAAATCAGTCACTGGCTTCATCCCTTCTCGTCCGATAGACAAACCTGCGTCACCGTGCCGACCCTTACGCTTTGGGTCGCCGTGGGTCATGCCGTGAGTGAAACCACCGTCTTGAAAAGAGCCCTCCCACCACTTACCGGACTGATGAGCAAGATAACCGTTTGCGGTCAATAGCTTGATAAAACTTGGGTTTTGGTGAAAAGCTGCACGCAGAGGCACATCCAGCTCAGCCCGTTTTTTGGAGACATTAACATCGTTTCCCGTAATGCCGTGCTGAAACGGATAAAGTCCCGTTGCCAGCGATGCGAGTGAAGGACGACATAACGGCGCGGCAACGTAACCCCGCTCGAACACGAGGCTGTGCTCGGCCAACTTGTCAAGGTGAGGCGTCTTGATATCGGCATGCCCCATAAACCCATAATCCGTCCAAGCTTGGTCATCGCTCAGGATAAATACGATGTTGGGCGGTTGGACTGCTGCGAATATTTTTGAAGCAAAGACGATTATTAGGACT
>CAWUTK010000076.1:0-47390 GCA_963924785.1 uncultured Opitutales bacterium | reverse complement strand
ACCGATTTCTTGATATGTGCTTGTAGTGTGTTTTATAAATTAGAGATTTTATCGAATGATAGAGATTATATTCATTATTCAAAACATATTCCTATCAAGGTTTGTAAGCTATAGGAATCAGCATAACAATTGGATGGAGGGGAATCCTCAAAACCGTTTTTTGATATACTAAAGAAATAATGTGAAATAGACCGAAAAATCATCACCCTTTGTTTGATTCTTATTCATAGATTTTCTTCAGTTTAAATAGGTATTCAAAAGAGTTATCGTGGTTCTCAAAAGTTTCTGCCGAAATGCTAAATGAATTTATTGAAAAACACTATAATTCATTAAGTGCAGCGGTCCTTTTTATCCTTGCGATGTAACGCTTTGTAAATATTCTGACAGAATTCCTTATGAAGCATTCGAGTCTATACAGTAGTTTTACCAGCAAATGGCTTATCGCTTTTGTTATAGTATTGTTTCCTGCAACAATCTACGCTCAGTTAAAACCATCGGATTACACTAAACGGAACGGTAAAATTCAACACTTTAAGTTTTCTGGTTCAAAGAGTTATAGCACAAAAAAATATACAGACACTTCATTTCTAGATAAACAACGATTAAGTTTCAATAAATCAAGCGATTCCGGGAAACTCATTAACCAAAAGAGTTTCAAAGGAACCGGCCACAAAATGTTCTCAAAAAACAAACATACAAAAGAATACAAATTTAAAGATAAAAAAGACTATTTAGATAATCAGAAAATCGCTGGAATAACAAAAAATGGGGAAAACATTACCCTCGATGAAAAGGCAAGTGTCACAAAAAATCCGGTGCTTGTAAAAATGGATCAGCTAGCAGCGAAATATGCCATCGGTACAGGGACAATGTCTCTTAGGGACGTTAATCGCTACCAGAGACCTCAAGGATATTCCGATGAACCAGGGATTCCGGTTCAAAAAGCGGGAGATTCCGAAAAGCAAGAATGAGTGTTAAGCAAACAATCAGAACATTAGCCCCCCTTCTTATTCTCGTTGTCCTTTTCTCTGGTGGATGGGGCACATATAAAATTTATCGTCAACACTACCCTCGTGGATATTACTTTATACCAGCAGGGTCTAATTACGATTATTTTGGTCATGAATTTCTCGAATTTCGCTTTGGGGGTCATGCTTGGTGGAAAATAATACAAGATGGGCGAGTTATTGGAAGATCTCACGGCGATTTTAAAAAACAAGGGGAATTCATCCACACTTTTTATTCTAGCATACAATCCGGTCGTTGGGCTTATTTATTCAAATATGATCCTGTTGAAGATAGCCTACTGCTTAAGGAACGATGGATCTATGCACCGGATAATAACCCCAGGCATGCAGGAGACATTCGAGAAAAGAAAAATATCGAAAATCTCAACATAATTTACTATAACAAAGATAAAGTTCTCAGCAAAGAAAGCCCTGAGAAAATAGATTTAACAAAATATGCCAGTACTGTTCCTCCCAAATTCCCCTTTGGATACTACTCGCTAGATACAAATAATTTCCCAGATATCCTCGGTGACGAAAGCCTTGAATTTAGGCATGGCGGACAAGCGTGGTGGGTTTTTGAGGAGAAAAACGAAACAAACGATATAGTAGGGACAGACTACGCCTACGGCGATTGGGAAAAATTCGAAGCACCCATAACGGTAGGAGGTGAAATAAATACTGATGGTATTTTTCATATTCAACTAAAAACAACTAAAGAATTTCGTCAAAAATCAAAAAATATTAACACTTGGACATATGTGTTTTACTTTGATGCAAAGAACGATAGATTAAAGCTTCTTGAAAAATGGATTCACCCTATCAAAAACTTTAATGAAATCACTGATAGAATCGACATTAGAAATCGTAACGTTTTTTTTTTAAGAAAAAGAAATCCTAAACAAACACACGACTTTTCAAATTTATGAATACTCACACACTCACTCGGTTTTTAAAAATAAATTGCCTCCTATTCGCGATTATCCTCCTTTCTGCTTGTGCAAAAAAACCAAATGGAACTTATCACGGAGAAATTCCTATTGATAAAGCGTATGGAATAGGAAGTATTCCTTGTAATTTCATTTTATCACCCGGAGGTCATGCCGCTCAAGAAGACCTAATAAATAATAAAACACTCGAGGGTGACTGGGAAGCATCTTACCCAGACGATCTACTTATCCAAATTCGGTCTGATTCAGATAACAAAAAATACTATTTTCATACTAAGGACGACTACATTGCCCTTTACAAGCTTGTCATTCTCAAAAAGGGGCAATTTCAAAAAGGTGGCATTCCACGTAAAAACTTTCCACAACCTATCAAATTCATAAAAAAATGATTAACTGGATACAACAACTACTTGAAAAAGGCGGGAGATGGGTTTTCCTCTTCCTTCTAATAATTATCGTAATCGCATTCGTGTTTACAATCGGAAGCGCACCAGGTTTGGTAGAAAAAGAAAAAGGAGGGTTCCAGGATTATTATGGGATAAACCTTAATTCACAAAAAGTCATCGATGAGATTGTCAAAGATGTGATTACAAGCAGCATTCTTAGCACTGGCAGAAGACCCTATTTCCAACAAGGAGTTGAGACTGATGTTTTACGCCGTATTGCACTGCTACATCTAGCGGATGAACTTAACATCCCCCATCCAAACCTCGACCAAATCCAAAATCACGTTTCGAGCCTCTATCCAATGAAAGGTGAAGATGGATCTTTCAGTCCTGAAAAATATACTGAAGTCATCGATCTAATAAAAAGTGATCCCCGCCTTGATGAAAACCGAATTCCTTCAGTCCTAGAAAGCGATTATCGTATTAATTTCGTTGCCAATGCATTGTTTATGAAAGGCCTAGTATTAGACGAAGAAATTGCTTTAGAAACAAAACGAGAACATGCAATAAGAACAGCTGAATTCTTAGAGTTGTCATACGCCGCATATTCTCCAGAAATAGAAATTATCGAAGAAAATATCACGGACTACTATGAAGAAAATTCAATTAACTACGAAACAGCGGAACTTCGAAAAGCCTCCTACTGCTTAATTCCTTACGGAAGATTCATAGACAAGACAAAGGCTCCAACTGAACAAGAAATATTTCGTTATTTCTTAGCCAACGAGAGCAACTATCCCATAGACGCTGCCGAAGGTGCTGTAAAACCACTCAGTTACGCTGATCTAAATGAAAAGACCATCATAAAGGTAACAACAGACTTTTTGATCAATAACGCGAAACAGCCAACACAGGCCTTTGCAAGTGATATCGCTTATCAATTGTTCGATCAAGCCATAGGGTTAGATTCCGACTTATTTAACGCTTATCTTAAAACAAACGATTTAACGCTTCATCAAATAAATGCATACGGCGAAGGTTCCTTGCCGGTAAGTAAAATGCTTTCGGCCGAAGCCTTGAAAAGTGTTTTCAATTTAACTGAGAAGCAATATTTCACAGATGCTTATCCTTCAGAGAAAGGATTTATCCTAATGTTCCTCAATGGCATCATTAAACCGTCGATTCCAGAACTCAGTGCCATCAAAGAAGAGGTGGTAACTGATTATAAAAAAGAACAAAAGAAAACACTTTTCTCCGAATTTGGAAAAGAAATAAAGGAAAAGCTTTCAACAGCAATTCTTGAAGGGAAATCACTAAAAGAAGTCGCTGAAACATTGCAGCTAACATACCGTATTCAAGAAAAATACACGTTCAATGATGCTCCAAAAGAATTGGATCGACAGCTCTTATCTGAATCAATGAACGTTTCAGTCGGTGAAATCTCAGACATGATAACACTCAAGGAAAATGGAAACTTCATTCACTTGAAGTCAGTTGAAGCTGCAAGTGAAGAAACCTTAACAGAATTTATGGATGTAAAAGATAAACAACTCCAATCAATGTATTCTTACATCTCCAATCAAGCATTCATATCGGAACTCATGAGCAAGGGTAGTTCCAATAAATAACTCGATTTTCATACATGCCAACTAATTCGATAACACCTAATGAAATTCAAAAAGCGATAGAACGACTCGCTTCATCTATCGTTGAAAAGCATCAAAAAACTGAAAAAATAGTTATCGCAGGAATTGCAAACGGCGGAATTGTTTTAAGTGAACGCCTAGTAGAAATATTAAACAAGCAATTGGGCAAGGTGCTTGAACACGGTATAATCAACATCTCATTTCATAGAGATGACCTATCCGACAACCCTATTCCAAAATCATCGGCAAGCACTATTCTCGATAAAATTGAAAACAGTGCCCTAATCATTATCGACGACGTCATGTTCACGGGAAGAAGTGTTCGTGCGGCTATCAATGAAGTATTTGACCAAGGCAGGCCTCAAACCGTTGAACTCGTGACATTAGTTGATCGAGGTCATCGCGATCTCCCGATACAACCTGATTATTGTGGTTTTAAAATCGACACAAACCCAACCGATCAGGTAATGGTGCTACTTCATAGCAATACTGAAGAACAATCAAAGGATAGTATACAAGTAATCTCAAAATGAGCACTGCAGATAAATGGATTCGTAAAGACCTAATAGACATTGAACGCCTTAGTAAGGAAGAAATTGAAATCATTTTTGAAACGGCCTCTTCCTTTCGCCAAACAATGGATCGAAAGGTTAAGAAACTTCCTTCGTTAAAGGGTAAAACAGTAGTAAATCTTTTTTTAGAACCAAGCACGAGAACACGCGTTGCATTTGAAGTTGCAGCCACACGATTAAGTGCTGACGTCATAACCATCAATAATGATGCCAGTAGTCTTGTTAAGGGAGAAACATTAAGGGATACCGCATTGAATATCCAGGCTCTCAAAGCAGACATGATAATTCTTCGCCATAAAGCAGCAGGATCTCCCGATTTTTTAGCAAAAATGATTGATTTACCAATTATTAATGCTGGCGATGGTGCCCACGAACATCCAACACAAGCTCTTCTGGATTGCTTTACTTTAACACAAAAATTCGGGAACTTAGCAGGAAAAAAGATAACTATCCTTGGCGATATTCTATTCAGCCGTGTTGCTCGATCAAACATATGGGCCATGACAAAACTCGGCGCCAAAGTCACGGTTGCCGGACCATCAACACTTGTCCCAGAAGACTTCAGTTCATTTGGCGTAACCGTTTCTCATGATTTAAAATCTGCACTCGAAGACGCAGATGCTGTTATGCTATTACGCATCCAGCACGAACGCCAATCAGCCATTCACTTTCCTTCACTTGGCGAATACACAAGTATGTTTGGCCTAAACAAAACGCGGTCATCATGGCTTAAAAAAGATGCAGTCATCATGCATCCTGGACCAATCAACCGCGGCGTAGAAATCGATTCTGATTTAGCCGATAGCAGCCAATCAGTGATTCTTGAACAAGTAACCAATGGAATTGCCGTCAGAATGGCCGTTCTCTATTTATGCTCTAATGCGTCCACTGCTTAAACTATTTTACGATGGATAAAACACTATGGATAAAAGGGGGTCGAGTCATCGACCCCAAGGCTCAAAGAGACTGCATCGATGATCTATTTTCACTCAACGGTAAAATCGTCCCAAGCCTTTCAAAAGATCAAAAAGCAAGTGCCCAAATAATCAAAGCGAATGGCCTAGTTGTTTCACCTGGCCTAGTGGACCTAAATGTGGATGTATGCGAACCTGGGAACACTCACAAAGAAGATATGGCCAGCGGAACAAGAGCTGCCTGTGCAGGCGGGTTTACCAGTATATTATGCAAACCAACAACCAACCCTCCTTGTGATAATATCGGCGCCGTCCAATATGTTAAAAACATCATTGAACAAAACGCCGTCATCAATGCATACCCTACTGGTGCCATAACAAAAGAACTTGAAGAAAACTCCTTAGCCCCTATCGGCTCTCTGCAAAAAGCCGGAGCTGTTGCTATCAGTAACGGAACCTACTCTGTTCACAATAATGAACTCATGAGACGTGCCGTTGAATATGCGAACATGTTCAACATGGTAATATTAGATCACTGCCAAGATAGAAATCTTTCTGACCAAGGAGTAATGAACGAGGGCCCCATTTCCCTTCGTCTAGGTTTAAGCGGATGGCCAAATGCAGCAGAAGACATTATTGTTTCTCGAAATGTTATTTTAGCAACTTACACTAAAGCGCACATTCATCTACAATCAGTATCATCAGGGAATGCAGTCGACATTATTCGCAGGGCAAAACAAAGAGGTGTCAGCATATCTGCAGAGACAACACCGCACCATCTCTTTTTCAACGATGAATCGCTTTTAGGCTATAATACTAATTTTAAAGTAACCCCGCCTATTCGATCTGAAGCAGACCGACTGTCTTTAATTGAAGGTATTCTTGATGGAACAATTGATTGTATTGGCTCAAATCATAGCCCTCATGTACAAGATGAAAAAAATGTAGAATTTGATCTCGCCCCTTTTGGAGCCATTGGACTCGAAACAAGTTTAAGTGCTTGCTTAGAAATTCTATATCATTCTAAAAAAGCAAATCTCGCGACAACCATCGACCTCCTTTCAAAAAGACCGGCAGAAATCATCAATCTTAAAAAAGGCAATCTTTCCGCTGGAAGCGATGCAGATATATGTATTTTTGATCCAGATGAAGAACGGCTTATTGATGAAAATTCATTCTTTAGTAAATCTAACAATTCGCCATGGATTGGTGAAAGCTTAAGAGGCGTTGTTAAACAAACCATCATTAACGGTAAACTGATTTACAATAATGGTAACTTTTTAGATAATGAAAAATAAAAAAACAGGGACGAGTAGCCTTAAAGAATTAGGAACAGGGGCAACCACTGCTTCTAAAAAACTAGAGACATTTCCTAATAAAAATCCTAGTAGAAATTATTTAGTCGAATTAACAACAGATGAATTTACCTGCTTGTGCCCAGCAACCGGTCAACCTGATTTCGCTCTAATTGCGATTCGATACGTTCCAAAAACAAAAATCGTCGAATCCAAATCGTTGAAACTATATCTTTGGTCATTTCGAAATGAAGGGTCTTTTCACGAACATGTTATTAACACAATTTTAGACGACCTCGTTAAAGCCCTAAGGCCTAAATGGATACAGGTTCAAGGTGATTTTGCAGTTAGAGGCGGAATTGCAATCAAAGTGACTGCTGATTATGGGAAAAAACCCTTAAATATCGATTAATTTCGGTTTTTTGCAATATTTCCTAGAACTCTGCGTTATCTAGTACTATAACTATATTAGTACTTTTATATGCATTACCCTCTTTTTATAAAACTTCATTATCTCTTGCTCATATTCCTTATAGGAAATATGGCAAATCTATCTGGACAAAGCCCTAAGCCTCATTCTCCAGTTAAACCTGTAAAAAAAGAGGCTAAGCATTTTGAGTATAGCACAAAAATAGATCTAATAATCCAAAAAGATCTAAAGAAAAATTCGGCTAAATTAAACCCGCCCCTTTCAGATACCGCATTCTTAAAACGAATATATCTCGATACAATTGGTAGAATTCCAACTTACGAAGAAAGTCTTTCCTTCTTAGATAATAAATCCCCCAATAAACGAAGATCGTTAATAGACAAATTACTCGATTCAGAAGGTTACGTGAGTCACCAGTATACATTTTGGGCAGACTTGTTGAGGATCACTACCACAGGAAATATTAATACTGGTGGCGATGCCTACTACTATGCAAAATGGATCAAAGAGGCCATACGATCAAATATGCCGTATGACAAAATTGTTAAAAGTATGTTGTTGGCAGAGGGATACCCTTGGGAAAACGGAGCAACGGGCTATTACCTCCGAGATCCTGGTATGGAACTTGATAATGCATCTAATACCATTCAAGCCTTTTTAGGCACACAGCTGGTTTGCGCGCAATGCCATGACCACCCATTTGAAAAATGGACACAAGAAGAATATTATGGAATGGCCTCACATACCTATGGTGTTAACTCCAGAATGCCGATAAAGGAAAATCAAAAGCTAAATAGTACAAGAAAAATTCTACAACAAACGACTAACTTAAAGAAAAATATTTCCCTGAAAGGAACCGTTAGTAATTTTACACGACCCTTGTCATATGGAGTTAATCGTACCAACAAAAAACTCCCAAAGCCAACAGATTATGCCACTAATAACAAAAAGAAAAAAGATTTTGTCGTTCCTCATACAATTTTTGGAAAAAACACCCATACAACACAAGACGATAAAGACACTCGTGTTGAAAGTTACTCCCGTTGGCTTACCTCTAAGGAAAACCCGCTATTCGCTAAAGTCATTGCCAATCGCATTTGGGCTAAATTTTTCGGCATAGGTATTATAAAAGAAGTCGATGATATTCGTGAAGATACGAAACCCTCAAACACCGAGTTGTTAAATTACATAACTCGACTTATGAAAGATAATGATTTCGATTTAAAAACATTTCAGCGCATCCTTCTCAACACAAAAGTTTACCAACGCAAATCTACCACTAACGAACAAGATCACACTAAACCCTATTTATTCACAGGCCCGATTCTAAGAAGAATGACTGCTGAACAAATTTGGGATTCATGCTTAACTATGGTAGTCCCTAATCTAGATAATCGCCAAGGGCTTCATTTCACAAGAGCGCACCCTTCACAAAAAACATTAAGCATTGTAGAGGGACTTCCTCCCAACGAATTAGCTGAAAAATTCATCGCCATCAACAAGGCAGAATCAAAATACTATACCAAAAGAAAATACATTCGCTCAGAACTCTTACTTTTAGACAAGGAGCAAGATATAGAAAAAATCAAGGCACTACGAAAACAAGAAAAAAATGCAAAAAAAGAGATGCAAGTCACGATCTATGGCGAACAATCCAAACAAAAATACTATAAAGACAAAAAAGGCGAATGGAAAGGATTGGGCAACAACTTAGTCCGCGCTTCAGAGTCGCCCTCTCCTATGTACCCGGGAAATTTCATTGAAGTATTTGGTCAGTCCGACAGAAAAATTATCGATAACAATTCTAAGAAAGCGAATGTGAATCAGATTCTCATGCGCCTCAATGGTCATATGTTCAACCAAATCATTTATGCAAAAACTGGACTAGGTGGAAAAATGAGAACGATCCAAGATTTAAATGAACTCTTAGATACACTCTTCCTAGGCGTTTTAGTTCGTAAACCAACTGAAGCCGAAAGGAAAAAGCTATTACCGTTACTTAAAGAAAATAGAGGTAAATCCCAATTCGATATCTTTTGGGCATTACTAAACACTAATCAATTTATTTTTATCAGCTAAAGACCCTATGAGAAATTTCAATAAAAGGGATGAAATCTCTCGCAGGAGGTTCATATCAAATAGCGCAAAAGCATGCCTTGGAGTAAGCCTCCTTCCTTGCTTACAAAACAATTCTCTTATCGCCGCTGTAAGTGAAAGTGGAAAACAGCCCAAAGCTCGAAATGTTATCCATTTATATATGGCCGGAGGCATGAGTCACATTGATACATTTGACCCAAAACCCGGCACAGAAGCCCAAGGCCCAGTAGAAACCATAAAAACTAATGCAGACGGGATTCTCATCGGAGAATATCTACCGTTAATGTCAAAACATATGGATAAAGTGGCGATCATCAGGTCGCTTAATTCCTCCCAGGGAGCACATGCCCAAGGTGCTTACTTCATGAAGACAGGCTATATCAAAAGGGGGACCATCACTCACCCTGGCATGGGCTCATGGCTCAACAAGCTTTCTGGGCGAACCAATTCAAGCATACCTGGTAACATCCGAATAAATGGCGGGAATAATGCCCCTGGAGGTGCAGGGTTTTTTGAAGAAAAATTCGGGCCACTAACCATTGGTAACCCGTCGGAAGGTTTAGCCAACAGTAAACGAAATAAAAACATCCCCGTAAAACAATTTGAAACTAGACTCAATTTATCTGAATGGATCGACACTTCCTTTCACAAAGAATACAAATATAAAGAAGTTCGAGCCTACAGTGACGCCTATACCGAAGCATTAACCCTCATGAAAAGCGAAGACCTTAATGCATTTGATATCACAAAAGAACCTAAGGAAATTAAAGCCGCCTATGGCCCTTCAAAATTAGGCCAAGGTTGCTTACTCGCAAGACGCTTAATCGAACATGATGTTCGCTATGTTGAAGTAAATTATGGCGGATGGGACACGCATAATGATAATTTCAACCGAATTGAAGTTCAGTGTGAAGCTTTAGACACGGCACTTTCTACACTTTTATTAGATTTAGAACGTAGAGGAATGCTTGATGAAACACTTGTTGTTGTTTCCACGGAATTTGGGCGATCCCCTGAAATCAGTAGTGATCTTGGTCGAAACCATCATCCAAAAGTCTTTTCATGCCTTCTTGCAGGAGGTGGAGTTCAAGGCGGTCAAGTTTATGGGGCCAGCGATGAAATAGGAAACGAAGTTGCCGAAAATTCAGTTAGCGTTAATGACTTCAATGCAACTATTGGATATGCATTAGGACTTCCCTTGGAAGAAATAGTATACTCCCCTTCTGGAAGACCGTTTACGGTAGGGAACAAAGGGAAACCGGTAACCGCAATTTTTTGATCATAATTACTGCGAAACAGTAATGGGACGATTCCACTTACTTTTACTACACCTCCCCATTGGCCTGATTTTTGCCAATGTCATCATCGAGCTGTTAATTAGTAAAAATCGAACGATCAATCGAGAGAAGCTTTTAGGCAATCTCCTGTGGACATGGAACATCTCAACCGTGCTCGCTGCACTTACTGGTGTCTTACTGGGCAATACAGGCGGATATGATGATAATCTATTAGAAAACCACCAATACACAGGTATCGCATTAGCAGTCATCTCCTGGGTAACGAGTATTTTGCATTTTGTTTTCATGAATAAAAAAACCAATGTTTGGCTTAATGCATATCGAACAGCACTTGCCTTGTCCTTTCTACTAACTTTCATAGTCGGTCACCTTGGAGGAACATTAACTCACGGTGAATCCTTCCTATTTCCAGATGAAGAAATAGAGGAGGCGAATCAATTCACAACCTCCCCAACTATCATTGGCAAATCGAATTTACCCCCATCTGTTTACCAATCAAAAATCAAACCGATCTTTAAAGCTAACTGTCTAAAGTGCCATGGTCCTAGTAAACAAAAGGGCGACTACCGCATTGATAATAAAACAATAGCGATTCAAGGAGGTGACAGCGGAAGAGTTGCCATCATTCCGGGAAACGCTGCTGACAGTGAACTGGTCAAACGCCTATTAAAAGATCGACCCGAAAAGAAAGCGATGCCACCCAAAGAGAAAAAGGCACTCACAAAAGCTCAGATCGATTTAATTATAAAGTGGATAAATGACGGCGCAAAATGGGCGGATGAGACGATAGCATCCAGTCCTAAGAAAACAGTCGTTGCAGTGGATAAACTTTATAATATTACAAAGCAAGACATCGATAAACTTTCTTTCATTCGTAAAGCAAATGGAATAGTTGAAGCGACCAAATGGGATATTGGAGGGTTAATGATTAATTTAAAATATGTCCCACAAAACAAATTCGAACCAATACTCGAACAACTACTACCCCTTGCAGACAAAATCGTTTGGTTAGACTTAAGCAGAAAGCAGCTTAGTGCTGAACAAGTTAAATTGTTTAAAAATTTTAAAAATCTAGTGCGTTTGCATTTATCCGAAACTAACTTGGTTAACGATGACCTCTCTGAACTCCTAGAATTGAAAAAAATCGAATACCTAAATCTCAACCATACAAAAGTGACGAAGAATGGTCTCATTTATCTCAAGCCGCTGAAGCATTTAAAGAAAATCTATCTCTGGGATAAGTAATCGCGATTATTAGAATCGATTACACGAATGATCCTTAACCTTAGTCTAAAACGGGTCGTTTTATCTTGCCCCTTCAACATCTCAACACATATTAAAAATATTGAACAATTTTTGATATGATACTCACAGATAAGGAAATACTCGACTCCATCGAAAAGGGGACCATCGTCATCGAACCCTTCGATGAGGCCGGTTTAGGTAGCAATAGTTACGATGTTCATCTAGGTGAAAAATTGGCCACCTACATTGACCCTATTTTAGACGCAAAAAAACATAATCAAGTTACTCGATTTGAAATTCCCGAAGAAGGCTTTGTATTAGAACCGGGAAAGACCTACTTGGGTATTACCGAAGAGTACACTGAAACGCACGATACAGTCCCATTCCTAGAAGGGAAATCGAGCATTGGAAGACTGGGCATAGACATACATGCGACTGCCGGTAAAGGCGATGTTGGCTTTTGTAATTACTGGACCCTTGAAATATCTGTTCACCAAAAAGTTCGCGTTTATGCCGGTATGCCTATTGGGCAACTTATCTACTTTGTTGTTAAAGGAGATGTTTTAACATCCTACAAAGACAAAAAATCTGCTAAATATAATGAAAGAACACCCTACCCTGTAGAATCCATGATGTGGAAAAACTTTTAAACCATGACACTTTTAGAAAAAAAACAATCGCTGACCGAGGATCTTGCAATTATTGAAGATGCTCATGAGCGCTTAGCATATGTAATTGATCGAGCTAAAAACGAATCAGCTCTAAGCGATGATTTGAAAATTGATTCATTCAAAATAGAAGGTTGTATTTCAAACCTATGGCTCGTCCCAGAGTTCAAAGAAGGTCTTTGCTATTTTAAATCAGATGCAGATTCATCCATCACAAAAGGAGTCGCATCACTACTTTGTGATTTATACAGCGGTCACAAGCCAAATGAAATCATTGAAATTGATCCATCGTTTCTAGGTGAAGTCGGAATCACGCAACACCTTACTCCTAACAGAAGAAATGGCCTTTCGAACCTTTGGAACAAAATAAAAGAATTTGTTGAAAGTTGTAATTAATTTGCTATCTAAAGGGCTTTTGAATTTCTAAAACCATCCTTTGCCTTTGATCGATCCCTTCAACTGTTGATTAACAGTTCACTTGCATTCCCCTACGATATTCTCTAACTTTATTGCTCTAATATGCTTCAACCACTAAGAGATCAAATTGATAGCCTTGATAATGAGATTGTAACACTCATTAATAAACGGGCATCAGTGGCCAATGAAATTGGTAAAATAAAAGCCAAAGATTCGGCTCCAATGTACGTGCCTAGTAGGGAAGAGAAAGTTTTTCAAAAACTTTCAAATCTCAACCAAGGGCCTTTAAACAATAAAGCAATTAAAAGTATTTATAGAGAAATTATCTCTGCGTCTATTTCACTCGAGAAAGAACTCAAAATTGCCTACCTAGGACCCGAGGCGACCTACACTCATCAAGCAGCCATCAAAAACTTTGGATCTAGCCTCAAATATGTTCCTAGTTCCACTATCAAAGACGTCTTCCATGCCGTTGAAAAAGATGATGCAGACTATGGGGTCATTCCTGTTGAAAACTCTAATGAAGGTGCTGTTTTTCATTCATTAGATATGCTTGTTGAATCAGATATAAAAATTGTCGCCCAAGTTTATCTAAAAATTAACCACTGCCTTATCTCAAGTGGTTCTACAAATGAGATAGAAACGGTTCATTCAAAAGATCAAGCAATCGGCCAATGTCGAAATTGGCTCCACAAAAATTTATCACATGCGACCTTAACCAATTGTGAAAGTACGGCAAAAGCCGTCACTATCGCAAAAAAAGATCCCTCTTGTGCCGCTATAGCTTCGAGTTTGGCTGCTAAATTATATGACGTCCCCGTTATTAGAGAAAACATTCAAGATAATCTAGACAACACCACTCGATTTTTAATCATTGGAAAAAAATCATCTCCTCCAGTAGGAGATGACAAAGATAAGACGAGTATCGTTGTTTCAATCAATGATAAGATCGGTGCCCTTCAAGATGCACTTAAGCCTTTGAGCTCGAGAAACATTAATCTTTGCAAGATTGAATCTAGACCGAGTAAGAAGAAAGCCTGGGATTATTACTTTTTTATCGATTTCTGTGGTCACTATGACGATCTAAATGTCCAAGAAGCTTTAACGGAATTAAAAGCTAATTGCTCTTTTGTTAAATGGTTAGGTAGTTATCCTAACACTGAAAATAGCTGATTTAAAAAAATCCCTCCCTATCTTTCATAAATTAGGGTTTTTACCCTATTGTTTTAAATGCGAATAAACGTTACTTTATACGTCTGAGCAAAAGCTATGAAACTTGAAATCCATTCACTAGAAACCATAATACTCGTATTATTACTTGTTGTAGGGGCGCTATTTACGTCTCCTACATTCAATGGTTTGCAGCATAAAGTAGTGGATAAAATAGCGTTTTTATCTAAATAAATTCACGTTTCGATTAGTCGAACTCTCTATTTTCCAGTATCAATAGAGGTTATTTTTTGCTCTAATTCTCCTTTTTTAAGGGTAAAAGTAACGTTATCCCCCTCTTTTACATCACCAGAAATAATACTCTTCGCCATACGAGTCTCTACTTGTTTCTGTAAAAATCGCTTTAAAGGTCGAGCGCCATAAACGGGATCATAACCTTTTTCTGCAATCCAATTACAGGCATCAGCATCAAAACCCACAGTTATTCTGCGGTCACTAAGTCGCTGATTTAACTCTTTGACTAACAGTCCCACAATTATAGTAATTTCGCTCAAGCTTAACGGTTTAAATAAGATCGTATCATCAAGACGGTTCAAAAATTCAGGCCTAAAACTACTTCTCAATTCTGCCATTACGGCTTCTCGTGTATTTTCTGTAATCGCACCGTCAACAACACCCTCTTGAATAAAACGACTACCAATGTTTGATGTCATTATCAAAATTGTGTTTTTGAAATCAACTGTTCGACCCTGTGAATCAGTGATTCGTCCATCGTCCATTATCTGAAGGAGAATATTAAATACATCCGGATGCGCCTTCTCAATTTCATCAAATAAAATAACCGAATAAGGTTTCCTTCGAATCAATTCAGTCAACTGCCCTCCTTCTTCATATCCGACATAACCCGGAGGAGCTCCAACCATTCTTGAAACCGAATGCTTCTCCATATATTCAGACATATCCAAGCGGACCAAGCTTTCTTCGGAATCAAACAAGGCTTCAGACAAGGCTTTTGCAAGCTCTGTCTTACCGACACCAGTGGGTCCCAAAAACAAAAAATTTCCTATCGGCTTATTTAAATCTTTAATCCCTGCACGCGCTCTTAAAATAGCATCGGAAGTTAAAACAACTGCTTCATCCTGACCAATAACACGTTCATGTAATATAGACTCAAGCCGAAGTAGTTTATCTTTTTCACCTTCCAGTAAATTCATCATAGGAATGCCTGTCCAAAGTGCTACAACTTCAGCTATTTCGTCGGCGGTAACTTGTTCTTTTAAAAATGTTTTTTCTTTTCCAGATTCCTCATTTTCCAAATCAAGTAACTCTTTTTCTAAGATAGGTATAGTCCCGTGTTTTAATTCCGCTAGTTTTTTTAAATCATAACTTCGCTCAGCACGTTCCATTTCAAGGCGGGATGCCTCGAGCTCTTCGCGAACTTTCCTAACTCGATCTAAAGAATTTTTCTCCAATTCCCATCGTGATTGAATTCCTTTCATCTTTTCTCGATTATTAGCCAATTCTTTTTTCAATGTCTCTAATCGATCACGACTAGCAGAATCTGTTTCTTGATCCAAAGAAGCTTCTTCAATTTCAAGTTGTAGTATACGCCGGCTTAACTCATCCAATTCTGCCGGCATACTATCAAGCTCCGTCCGAATCATCGCACAGGCTTCATCTATTAAATCAATCGCTTTATCTGGTAAAAATCTATCCGCAATATACCTGTTCGAAAGAACCGCCGCATTAACAATAGCATTATCTTGAATGTTAACTCCATGGTGAATCTCAAACCTTTCCTTAAGGCCACGCAAAATAGATATAGTATCTTCCACATTTGGTTGATCAACCAGTACTGTTTGAAAGCGTCTTTCTAATGCTGTGTCTTTTTCAATATTTTGACGATATTCATTTAATGTCGTTGCTCCAATACAATGCAATTCGCCCCGAGCCAAAAGAGGCTTCAACATGTTTCCGGCATCAATCGAGCCTTCCGCTTTTCCGGCTCCAACAATGGTATGCAACTCATCAATAAATAATAGAATTCGGCCTTCACTACTTTTGACCTCTTGCAATACGGCCTTCAAGCGTTCTTCAAATTCACCTCTAAATTTCGCGCCCGCAACCAATGACCCCATATCTAAAGAAAAAATAATTTTGTCTTTCAGGCCTTCAGGAACATCACCTCTGACAATCCGTTGAGCTAAACCTTCAACTATTGCTGTTTTGCCTACACCAGGTTCTCCAATTAAAACAGGGTTATTTTTTGTCTTACGTGACAAAATTCTAATAACACGACGAATCTCTGCATCGCGGCCTATAACAGGGTCTAATTTTCCAGATCTTGCATCTTTCACTAAATCAATCCCGTATTTTTCTAAGGCCTGAAAAGTTGCCTCTGGAGTCCTAGACGTTACTCGTTGGCTCCCGCGAACTTTTTTCAACGCATCATATGCATTATCTTTAGTAATGTTAAACGCATCCAAAAATTTCTTTAAAGTCGCCGGTTTTGATAATTCGACGATCCCTAAAAACAAATGCTCCGTACTGACATATTCATCTTTTAACTTCTTGGAGGATTCATCCGCTAAACGAAGCGATTCATTTAATGCCTGACTAACATAAACCCGTGAAGTATCTGCACTACCACTCACTTTTGGGAGCTTATCCAGCTCTCGTTCTAAATTCAGTTGTACGGCACTCAGCGTAATCCCCATTTCCTCTAATAGAACTGGGACAATCCCATTTTCTTGTCGAACAACTGCCGCCAATAGATGCCACGTATCTCCCTCTTGATGCCCATGTCTCTGCATCATATTTTGGACTTCTTGAATAGCGTCCATTGCCATTTCAGTGAATTTATTAGGGTCGAGGTTCATCATAATTCACATATTGCAATAATCATTCCAATAATTCAATCCGATAAAAATATCGCAAACCTATAATAATGAACAAGAAAAGGAAAAATCTTAATATTCCTCCCTGTTAATATTAGTCAAAATCTGCCCAAGCGCCCAAAGGTGGGACATTACTTCCCAGTTTTATACCTGTTTTTTTCTTACTGCGGTAAAACCAACAAGAATAAAAAGTCCGCCCACAACAAACGGTACCGTATATTTAGGGACGCTATTCAAAACATTGGTCAGAACCTGCATCGAAACAACCGTGAGAGCTCCATATCCAAATGCACAAATAAAAATATAAGCGGCAAAGCGAATCATAAAATGTAGGTGTGACATACTTTTTTTCACAACCAAATTAATATCATTTCCATAAATCACCAATATCGTTGCAACAAACGCCATTGAGATATTTGGGATCAGCGGGTCCATCCAATCTGCAAGATTCATTAATAACTGCTTTAATGTATCAACCAATACCGCCTCCATAATCTAACAGTCTGCTAAAAATTCTAAAACGTAAATTTACGCTTTAGACAAATACCTAAGTGCTGACGAATACCCTTCGAAACCGAGTCCTGAAATCACACCAACACAAGCATCTGCGGTAATTGAATGCTGACGATATTCCTCTCTACAATAAATATTCGAGATATGAACTTCTATTGTCTTTAACCCAGAACCAGCAATCGAATCTCTCAGAGCTACGCTAGTATGAGTCAACCCACCTGGATTAATAATTAAACCTGTAACTCCAGCATCTGCAAAACTGGAGATTTTATCAATAATATCACCTTCGTGATTTGATTGAAATGCTTCGACATCTACACCTAGCTCACTCGCTAGATCAGTCAAAGACGAAATTAATTCGTCAAGCGTTTGAGTTCCATAAACATCCGGTTCTCTTTTACCTAAACGATCCAAATTGGGACCATTAATGATAGCGATTTTATGACGACTCATTCGCAGTCACTCCACCAGAACTAGACTTTTTCGACTAAGCCGGCTTTTATCGCCTTAACGGAAACCCACACGCGTTTAATTTCACCTGATGGCAATTTCACACGAATGCGTTGAAGATTTGGTTTAAATACTCGCTTATTGTGTTTTACCACGTGAGTACCGATACCACCACTTTTCTTAGACTGACCTTTACGAATGATGCTTCCACCAACCGTAGGACGTTTTCCTGTAACTGAACAAATCTTTGACATAGCAAAACGAAGATGTTAATTATTTCCACTTTTACAAGAATTTATTTTAAAAATTTAACATATCCATCTAATGTCACTCAAAGAAGACTTTCAAAAAGCCCTGTTAAAGATAGATGAACTCTATCCAACTCCAGCTGTAATGGCCAAGTCCATACAGATAATGAAAGATCCCAACCTGGAAGTGTCAAACCTTGTCGCACTGCTCAGAACGGACAGTTCTCTCACTGCAGAGATCATCAAAGTCAGCAACAGTGCCTATTATGGTTTTGCTACGGAATGTACCAATCTTGCAAGTGCTATAAATAGAGTTGGGTTCTATGAAGTTATTCGAATCCTAAACAAAAGCATCTCTAAAAGCATACTATCCAGAGACTTAGATTGCTACGGAATCACATCTGAAGAATATTGGGGAAAAAGCGCTGCCACTGCCATTTTAATGGAAAAGGTAGCAGAACTCATAGGCGAAGATCCTAATGATGCCTATACTATTGGCATATTGCATGCAATTGGAAGAGTGCTAATAAACCAGCTTATAAACGAATTTGGTTTCGGTGTTTTCTGGGATAATGTAATGCCCATTGAAGAATGGGAAATTGAAACAGTTGGCTTTAATTACACATATGCGGGATCTGTTCTTCTCAAACGATGGAACTTTCCGAACAATACATGTGGGACAATACTCAACCAAAATTCTGCTGAAACGACTAAAAAAACATCACCGATGCTTGCTGCATTACAATTTTCAACGGAATTAATTGCTCAAACAGGCGATGATTTTTCTAAAAGAGAACTAAACATACCGGAAGATTCACCATTTCTCACGCCATTTAATTTTAATGTAGATACGGTTAAATCATTAGTCGAAAATTCTCACCATGCGTTTGTAGAATTAAAGCATGAAATGGGAATATCGACTGAAAAGTAATTGTATTGATGGAACAGCTACTTAAAACTCATTAAATCATAAGCACCTCTCTTTCAACTTACGGCCCTTTATCCAAAATGCCAGTTTCACTAAAATCAGGGCTCTTAAACATTGTTTCAGAATTAAAGTGGATGAAGCAATCTGGAGTTTCCTCCTTATTCATCTCAACTGAGACCCTTTCAAGCCTGCAGGCCTTACGAGAAAAATTTGCTAAACCCAAATCTCAAGTGGCTCAAGAAACAGCGCGCACCGAAGCCCCTAAGGCAGCGGTAGAGCCAACTCCATCAATAGCGCCCATTATTGAAAAAGAGAAATACAAAACTGCCGTTCAAACTCCTCAAGAAAACACGTCTCCCTCTCTTCCAGAACCGCCAAGCATTAATCTACCAGAAGGCAATAAATCAACTCAGTGGAATTTCCTTAAATCACAAGTTGAAAACTGCCCTGTGTGTAAAAGCAGACTAACACCTCACGGAAAAATTGTATTTGGAACGGGCAGCTTAAATGCGGATATTTTATTTTGCGGAGAAGCCCCCGGAGAAGAAGAAGAAATTAGCGGTGAACCTTTCACTGGACCATCCGGTCAACTTTTAAGTAAAATTATCAAGGCGGCAGGCCTGGATAGAAATGATGTTTACCTTGCAAACGTTATGAATTGGCGCCCAACGACTCCCGCTGCAAATGGAACCCAGCAGGCACTGCCCGAAGAAATGAAGTTTTGCCTGCCCTACTTTATCAAACAAGTTGAAATAATTAAACCCAAAGTAATCGTTGCATTAGGGAACTCAGCGGTGAATGGGCTATTAGGAGTTGAGCCAAACCGTAAACTAAAAGACATTCGAGGAAAATGGAGCGATTTCCAAGGCACCCCCCTAATGGTTTCTTACCACCCATCTTATCTATTAAGGAACGGAACAAATCGGACTAAAAGAATAAGCTGGGAAGACATTATGCAAGTGATGGAAAAAGTTGGCCTACCTATTTCTGATAAGCAAAAACAGTACTTTCTTTAAAGAAGCTGTTTAGTTTTGTTGCACATGCCAAATTATTTTTCTATATGTAAATTATGAATTCTGTTCTTGAGCTATTATTAGAAGGAGAAAATTTAGACACTGAGCAAATGTCTAAAATATTAAACCTATCTACTGCCGAAGTAGAAAAGGAATTAAAAGACCTTCAGAAACAAAAAATTCTTCTAGGATGGAGACCTGTCATCAACCCAGAGACGTTTGAGGAAAAAATCGTCCGTGCGGTTATTGAAGTAAAAATCAGTCCAGAACGTGAAGGAGGTTTTGATCGTCTCGCCATGCGAATAAGCCAATTCGATGCCGTAGAATCATGCTATCTTATGTCTGGTGGTTACGATATCCTTATTTTCACAAAGGGAAACAATCTTCGCCAAATAGCCTCTTTTGTCTCTGAAAAACTGGCAACAATCGGCGGTATACTCTCAACATCGACACACTTCATGTTGCGTTCCTATAAAGAACAAGGCCACATGCTCGTTACAGAAAGTACTGTTCCTGACAAACCAGCGATCAGCGCTTAATTTCGATGTCTGATTCATCACGTTTTATAGCCTCACATGTGGAGGCTCTACCCCGTTCAGGGATTAGAGACTTTTTTGCAATTGTTTCTCAAATGCCAGAAGCCATTTCACTTGGTATAGGCGAACCCGACTTCATCACTCCTTGGCATATTCGCGAAGCAACTATTTACGCCCTTGAAAAAGGTAAGACCAGTTACACCGATAACCGTGGTTTATTAAATTTGAGAAAGGAAATTTCAACTTACGTTGAAAACTTCTTTGGTATTAATTACAATCCTGAAGACGAAGTTCTGGTTGCCGTAGGTGTATCTGAAGCACTCGATATCGCACTAAGAGCCATTATTAATCCGGGGGACAAGGTAATGTATCATCAACCCTGTTTCGTTTCATACACTCCCTGTATCAACCTCGCTCATGGAAACGCTATTTCCGTTCCAACTCATTCAGATGATCAGTTTTCAATAAACATCCAAGCCTTGAAAGACTCTTGGGAACCAGGTTGCAAAGCGCTTGTATTGAATTTTCCAACAAACCCTACTGGCGGAGTTACCGACAGAAAGAAACTTCAAGATATTGCCGCATTTGCTGTCGAAAAAGACATGCTAGTTATTAGTGATGAAATTTATGCCGAACTGACCTTCGATGGAGAACACATCAGCATCGCTTCCCTTCCAGGCATGAAAGATAGAACTATTTTTCTCCATGGTTTTTCAAAAGCATTTGCAATGACAGGGTTCAGAATTGGATACGCATGTGCTCCAGCTCCATTGACCGATGCCATGATGAAAATCCATCAATACGGCATGATGTGTGCCTCTATCATTTCACAAGAAGCCGCCATTGAAGCTTTAAGAAATGGAGAAGAAAGTGTTAAGAAAATGAAAGACCAGTATCATAAGAGACGCAACTTCGTTGTTAGACGTTTTAATGAAATAGGTCTCCCTTGCCATTCTCCAAAGGGAGCATTCTATGCATTCCCCTCGATTGCGGCATCGCAAATGGATGATGTTCAATTTGCACACAATTTATTAAAAGAAAATGAAGTAGCCGTAGTTCCTGGTTCTGCTTTTGGTGAAAATGGTAAAGGATTCATACGCGCTAGTTTTTCAACTAGCTATGACCGTTTGATCAAAGCAACAGATCGAATGGCTATATTCATGGACAAACACGCATCCCAATAAAATTTTAATTATGAGTAATATACCAAATGTTTTAGCCCAACGTTATGCTTCGCATGACATTACATCAATCTGGTCCGAAGAAGGGAAAATCGTTCTCGAAAGAGAATTCTGGATTGCAGTTATGAAGGCTCAAAAAGAACTTGGACTTGATATTCCGGAGGAAGCAATCAGTGCCTACGAATCCGTTAAAGGGAAGGTTGATACAAAATCTATAGCTGAACGTGAACGCGTAACACGACATGACGTAAAAGCCAGAATTGAAGAGTTTTGCGATCTAGCCGGCTACGAGCACATACACAAGGGGATGACCAGCAGGGATTTAACGGAGAACGTGGAGCAACTCCAAGTATTTCTCTCCCTAAATCTTATTATTGAAAAAAGCGTTTCTGCATTAATTGCAATTGGAGAACAAGCTAAGAAGCACTCAGATATCCAGCTAACTGCACGCACACACAATGTTGCAGCTCAAGCAACCACTTTAGGGAAACGCTTTGCTATGTATGGTGAAGAACTCGAGAAGGCACTACGTTCAACTCAGTTCATTTTATCAGAATACACCGTTAGAGGGCTAAAGGGTGCTGTTGGTACTCAAATGGACACATTAACCCTCTTTGATGGCGATGAAGATAAAGTAGCAGAATTAGAAGCGGGTATTCTAAAACACCTTGGCTTGCCTTACGCTGCAAATGCCGTGGGACAAGTCTATCCTAGAAGTTACGACTTCGAAGTCATTTCCTCCCTATTTCAACTAGCTTCACCCATGGCAAGTTTCGCAAAAACACTAAGAGTCATGGCGGGTCATGAGCTTGCCTCTGAAGGCTTTGCAAAAGGTCAAGTCGGTTCATCCGCAATGCCTCACAAAATGAACAGCCGAACTTGTGAAAGGATCAATGGACTACAAGTCATTCTCGGCGGCTATCTTAACATGGCGAGTAATCTTTCGGGTGATCAATGGAATGAAGGCGATGTCTCTTGCTCTGTTGTAAGACGCTTAATGCTTCCAGACTCATTCTTTGCTATCGATGGATTATTGGAATCATTCCTCACCATAATGCAACAATTCGAGATTTATCCTTCCGTTATTGAAAAAGAAAACAATTACTATCTCCCATTTTTACTAACAACCACTATTTTAATGGAAGCCGTTAAGAATGGGGGTGGCAGAGAAGAAGTCCATAAAGCTATCAAGGAACATGCCATTGCAACCGTTCGTGACTTGCGTAATGGTGAAATTAATGAAAATGACCTGCTTGAGAAATTAGCTAACGACAAACGAGTAGGGCTCAATGCTGATAAACTCGCTGAAATTTTAAAAGAAAAAGGAAGCAGTTCAGGCCTAGCCAAACCACAAACAACTAAATTTTGCCTGTCAGTAGAAGAATGGAAACAAAAATTCCCAAAAGCTGGCGATTACAAACCCGGCAAAATTCTATAAAACAAAACTGTTGTTTCCATAAATGCTTGGGGTTGTGACAAATGCCCATCGATCCAGAGTTCGTCGCCCGAAAAGACTATCGGTCTAATTAGGAAATCATAAAAAAATCAACCTCTGACTTTTTTATGGTTTATTATTGCCATTTCAGTTCTAAAATGAACACTCACGATCCTTAAATTTTAATAGGATTATTGAATTATGGCTAAAGAACTTATCGGAAATTGTCTCGTTGCCCAATCGGGCGGACCAACAGCAGTAATAAACTCAAGCCTTGCAGGCGTTGTTTCTGAAGCACTCAATCACGAGTGTATCGAAGAAATATACGGAGGGCTTAATGGAATACTAGGCATTCTTAATGAAGGACTTATAGATCTTGCGTCAGAATCACAACAAACGATTCGTGCACTCCGCCATACTCCAGGGTCAGCTCTAGGAACATGCAGACATAAGCTCAAGACAAATCAAGATTTTGAAAGAGTTTTAAGTGTATTCGAAGCACATAACATTCGCTATTTCTTCTACATTGGCGGAAATGACTCACAAGACACTGCCGCAAAGATTTCTGAGCTTGCTCAAGAAAAAGGTTACGAATTACGCGTCATCGGAATTCCAAAAACAGTTGATAATGATTTGGCAATTACTGATCACTGTCCTGGTTATGGAAGTGTTGTCAAAAGCATTACGACTCAGATCAAGGAACTCGCACTAGATTGTGATTCAATGGGAAGACATGACTACGTTTCTATCGTAGAAGTTATGGGTAGAAACGCGGGTTGGATTGCGGCTGGTTCAGCTCTTGCAAAAGATAAAAATAGCCCAAGCGATGCGCCTCATCTTATTTATCTTCCAGAAGTTCCTTTTTCACAAGAAAAGTACCTTGAAGACGTTCAAAGAGTTCTTAAAAAAGAACGCTATTGTATCGTTGTTGTAGGCGAAGGACTAACCGACGAAAATGGTAATTATATTTCAAGTATAGATGGGTCGACTGATTCTTTTGGACATGCTGAATTAGGTGGAGCAGGTGAATATCTTAAAAAATTAACAGAAGATAACCTTGGCACTAAAACACGTGCCTGTAAATTCGGTCATACACAAAGAGCCGCAGCACATTGTTCTTCACAAACAGACAATGATGAAGCCTACGAAGCTGGTATTAAAGCTGTTGAATCAGCGGTTGATGGTGAGTCAGATAAAATGGTGGTCTTAATCAGATCTGACAAAGAACCTTATACTTGCGATATGGCATTGGCACCACTTAGCGATATTGCGAATAAAGAAAAGAAATTTCCAGCCAATTGGATCAATGAAGATCAAGTTAGCTTGAATATGCAATTTTTTAAATATGCACTCCCTCTCATTAAAGGAGAAGTTCAAGTTCCATATGAAGCAGGGTTGCCAATTTTTGCTAAGCTAAAAATGTACAAAATCAGGAAAGCACTTGATGCTTATATTGTGGAATAAGTTTAATTAAATAATTTAAAAACAAAAAAACCTGCACCTTAACAATGCAGGTTTTTTTGTTTTCTAAAACGACGATTATTACAACGCAATTTTACATCAAATAATTGTTGTTAAAATTGACAGTTTTCTATTCCACATTTATATTAAATCTATCGCATTTCACATAAATGTTATGTTCCATTCCTAAGTAAAAACTCAAAAGTAACCATCCTCGGGGCAAGCCCAGAGGCATTCAAGATTACCAAATACCAAAACTCACAAAGGACGAAGCAAGCTTCGAGGTATTCCCTCATCCTAAAGCGAATAAACTTATATGAATACTGGAAATCTAAAACTAAACCACCCTTCTCTCATTAAATGGGTTCAAAAAATGGAAAAGATGTGTTCCCCTGAAAATATTCAGTGGTGTGATGGATCCCAAGCAGAAGCGGAAAATTTGTTTAAAATGATGCAAGAAAAAGGAATGTGCATCAAGCTGGATGAAAATAAACGTCCTAACAGTTATTTATTCCGTTCAGATCCAGGTGATGTTGCTCGTGTAGAAAGTAAAACATTTATATGTAGCAATAGTAAAGGAGACGCAGGCCCAACCAATAACTGGGAAGGGCCTACTAAAATGCGCCGAAAACTTAAGCGTTTATTCAAAGGCTGTATGACAGGCCGCACAATGTACGTCATCCCTTTTTGTATGGGACCAGTTGGATCCGAAATTTCTCAGATTGGCGTTCAGGTTACAGATTCACCTTACGTCATCGTTAACACTCGATTGATGACTCGTGTTGGGCAAGGAGTTGTTGATGCCCTAGGGGATAAAGGGTTCTTTGTTCCATGTCTTCATTCAGTAGGGGTTCCTTTAACAGATGGGGTTGAAGACACACCATGGCCTTGTAACCCAAAAGATACGCATGTCGTACACTTCCCTGAAGAACGAACCATTGTTTCCTATGGAAGTGGCTATGGCGGGAATGCACTCTTAGGCAAAAAATGCTTAGCTCTTCGTATAGCGTCTAAAATAGCTCGCGATGAAGGATGGCTTGCAGAACACATGCTCATCCTCGGCGTTGAAAACGAAGAAGGAGAAAAAACCTATGTGACGGCTGCATTTCCAAGTGCATGCGGTAAGACCAATTTTGCAATGCTCATACCACCAAAAGGATTAGGTGGTATGAAAATAACGACTATCGGCGACGACATCGCCTGGATTAAACCCAATAAAGACGGATTCATGCATGCAGTGAACCCAGAAGCTGGTTTCTTCGGAGTTGCACCAGGAACTTCACATGAAACAAACCCTAATGCAATGGTTAGTTGCGAAAAGGATGCCATCTTCACCAATGTAGCCCTGACCGATGACAACGATGTTTGGTGGGAAGGAATGACGAAAGATACGCCATCACACTTAATTGATTGGAAAGGAAATGACTGGACTCCTGAAAGCGAAGCATTTGCAGCTCACCCGAATTCACGTTTCACCGCCGCTATTAGTAATTGCCCTTGTGTGGATGAAAATCTTGAAAACCCAGAAGGTGTTCCGATCAAAGCCTTCATTTTCGGTGGTAGACGCATGCACGACATCCCTCTTGTTTACCAAGCTCACTCATGGACACATGGCGTATATGTAGGGGCTACAATGGCGTCAGAAATGACTGCGGCTGCTGAAGGGAGCGTTGGAAATCTAAGAAGAGACCCTTTTGCAATGTTACCTTTCTGTGGATATAATATGGGAGACTACATCAGTCATTATATGAAACTGTGAAAAACTCTAGCCGAGCCTCCAAGAATTTTTCATGTAAATTGGTTTAGAAAAGACGAAAATGACAACTTTATGTGGCCAGGATTCGGTGAAAACACGCGTATTTTAAAATGGATCGTAGAACGCTCTAACGGACAAGCAAAAGCCAAAGAAGCTGCACTTGGCTGGATTCCACATTATGACGACATTGACTGGAACGGACTAGAATTCAGCAAAGAGCAATGGGATGCTCTGAACTTCGTTGATCGCGACCGCTTAAAAATGCAAATCATGCAACAACAAGAGCTGTTTATTAATCTTTACGATACCTTGCCTAAAGAATTTTTCTTTGAGCGTGATTTATTAATGTGTCGCTTGTAGTCCTACAATAAGACTACCAATAAGCACATATGTAATGGAATTCATTTAACCTCTAAATATTAAATTATGGCAAAAAATATAGTTAACAAACTTCTCCATACAAGAATGCGTGTTAGTGATTTAGATAAAACGGTAAATTTCTACAAAGATGTTTTAGGTCTTGAAGAAGCAAAACGTTCTACTTCACCACGTGGTTCTCAAATCGTATTTTTGAAAGTTCCTGAGAGCGAAGAACTCATTGAAATCACATATTTTCCAAACTCTGGACCCGTAGAAGTTCAAGAAGACTTAATGCATCTTGCTTTTTCAGTTAACAGCATGAGCGAATTCGAAACACACATAAAATCCCATGGCATTGAATTCAGCGATGGGCCTACTATCAGCTCATCCTCTGGAACACATTTTGCTTTCATTGATGCTCCCGAAGGTTACGAAATAGAAATTATAGAAAAATAACTATTGCGTAAACCAACTGAAAAACCGCTCAACCAAAGCGATAACAAAAAATTCTTTTAACCCATCGAGTCTTCGTTAAGGTAAAAAGATCAGAAGAATTAATCATTCTGATCTTCGTCGTTCTTGGCAAGAACGGCTCCGACAGTAACCTGGACCTTTTCCAAAATTGAGTTTCTAATCTCAGTAAGAACTTTGGGGTTTTCACTTAAATAGCGCTTAGCTGCTTCTCGGCCTTGACCGATCAGATCGCCTTTGTAAGCAATCCATGCACCTTTCTTTTCTAATAATTTGTGTTCAACGCCAAGATCTAACACAGAACCTGTTTGAGAAATACCCTCAGTGTACATGATATCAAACTCACACTCCGTAAACGGTGGTGCGACTTTATTTTTAACAATCTTTAAACGAGTTCTATTTCCAATAACTTTTCCCGTAGTTTCTTTAATTTGCCCAATTCGACGAATATCCATGCGAATTGAAGCAAAAAATTTCAAAGCACGGCCACCAGGCGTTGTTTCTGGGCTACCAAACATAACGCCGATCTTTTCGCGAATTTGATTAGTAAACATGCAAATACACTGGCTTTTCGCAATTGCAGCTGTGAGTCGCCTCATTGCCTGACTCATCATTCTTGCTTGAAGCCCAACCGTAGTGTCGCCCATTTGGCCATCAAGCTCTTTCCTTGAAACCAGTGCTGCAACAGAATCAATCACGACTATATCAATCGCACCTGATCGAATTAAAGTCTCTGCAATATTCAGGGCATCTTCACCACACTCCGGTTGAGAAACCATCAAATTCTCTAAATCCACCCCTACGACTTTCGCATATCGAGGATCAAGGGCATGTTCTACATCAATAAAAACTGCCGAACCACCATTCTTTTGAATTTCTGCAATCAAACTTAAGCAAAGTGTTGTTTTACCTGAAGACTCTGGCCCATATATTTCGCAAATTCTACCTTTTGGAAAACCGCCACCTAACGCAAGGTCTACGGCAATTGAACCCGATGATGTTTTCTGAACTTCCATCTTCGTAGCGTCACCCAAACGCATAACAGCACCTTCGCCAAATTGTTTATTAATGCCAGATAATGCGAGTTTTAAGGCGTCTTCTTTTGGATTCTTTGCTGATTTTGTTTTTGCTACTTGTGCCATAATGTTTCTTTTTCGTTTAATTTATTTCTATTTAATCACTCTATTTAAAAACCAAAATATATGTCCAGCAAATAAGTGAACATATTTTCACCATAAATTCGCAACGATCTATTGTTAAACAACTTCCATTGAAAAGTAGATAATCTCCATTTCCACGATATTTTTCCTGTTTACTTATTTTGGGCTTTTTTTAGGCACCAAGAGCCTCTATTAAATGTATATAATAATACAAAGTAGACTTTTTAAATAACAAGCTGGCAACCAAATCACTTGAGCCAGAGGCTTCTTCGCAAAGATCACTTTATTTTGACTTTTAGGCACCCTCTTAGACTTTCCCCTTGCGACAAAACCACACCCAGCTAACATGTCCGGTTTTCTTATAGTGAAGAAAATATAAAGAGAATAACTATTTATAATATAAAATAATGAAAATTTTAGTCGCAGATAAGATCTCAGCCACAGGTGTTAGTTTACTTAAGGAACAAAAGGGTTTCGAAGTGATAGAAGCTTATGGCTCTTCACCTGAAAAAGTTAAAGAACTGGCCAAAGAAGCAGCCGCAATTATAGTTCGGAGTGACACTAAAATCACTGCTGATACTTTGTCTACTGCCAATAACCTTAAAGTTATTGGTCGTGCAGGAGTTGGGGTCGATAATATCGACCTTGATGCCTCTACAGAGAAAGGTGTAATTGTCATGAACACACCTAGCGGAAACACCATCGCGACAGCTGAACTAACCTTTACTCACATGCTATGTGGTACGCGACCTATTGCACAGGCCAACGCTTCTATGACAGAAGGTCGATGGGACAGAAAAGTGCTTTCAGGGAGCGAATTAAGAGGCAAATCTTTAGCCGTTATCGGTCTCGGCCGCATTGGCGGAGAAGTCGCTAAGCGAGCTCAAGCGTTTGGCATGACTATTCTCGGCTATGATCCTTATGTAACAGAAGCACGTGCCCACGAAATGGACATTGAGCTAGTGAATTTAGAAGACGCCTTCAAACGCGCAGATTATATTACCGTTCACATGCCACTTACAGATACAACGCGTTATATGATCGATGAGAAAGCGTTCACCATAATGAAAGATGGCGTACGCGTTTTTAATTGTGCACGTGGTGGTATCATCAAAGAGAGTGCGTTAATAGAAGCTTTAAAATCAGGGAAAGTCGCCTCGGCTGGCCTTGATGTTTATGAAAGTGAACCTTTGGCTGAAGACAGTGAACTACGTAAAATTCCGAATATTGTTTTAACACCGCACCTTGGAGCTTCAACAAGAGAAGCCCAAGATAATGTGGGTCTTGAAATTGCTGAAGCTATTAGAGATACACTGCTTCACGGAAAAATTCAAAATGCAATCAACATGCCTTCGGTAGATGCAAAAACATTAGAGACCATTCGGCCTCTTTTGGGCTTAGGAGAAAAGCTAGGAACCATCTTACAGCAAACTGCCGAAGAACAAGTGGTTAAACTAAAAATCACATATTTGGGATCACTTGGAGAAATTGATACAATTCCTCTCACACGCTCCATACAACGAGGTTACTTGAAGGCCATCAGCGGTGATATGGTGAATGATGTGAATGCTCCTTATAAATTAAAACAAATGGGCATTGAAGTTGAATCAACCAAATCAAATTCTGAAATTGATTACGCTCAATTAATTAAAGTCGAAGCCTTTTACTCGAATGGCAAATCTTGCACTATTTCTGGAAGTTTGATGGGTAATGATAAACCTCGCATTGTTGAACTAAAGGGCCTTGATATTGAAATCAATCCTGCCAGTAATTTGATGATTCTAGAAAACAAAGATACTCCAGGCATGATTGGGTACCTTGGAACACTTTTAGGAAATGCGAAAGTCAACATCGCGAACATGTCCGTCAGTCGCAATAATGATGCAGAAACAGCCCTATCGGTCTATGAAATGGATAGCGTTCCTGCAGATGCTATTACTGAAGAAATTAAAGCACACGAAAACATTAAAGCGGTTAAAATAGTTCAATTCTAAACAATGAACCCTACCGTAGAATACAGCCTGGTTATCCTTCTTGGATATTTATTGGGATCCATTTCCTTTGCTGTATTAATAGCAAAAAAGCATGGAATTAATATTCTAAAAGAAGGGTCAGGCAACCCAGGGGCAACAAACGTTAAACGTGTAATTGGCAAGAATGCAGGAAACTTAGTTTTCTTTTTAGATTTCCTTAAAGGCTTCCTTGCCGCAATCATTCCGATGTATGCTTTTACTAATCCTAGTAACAGTGCTACAATCCTCGCTATTGTGGGGTTAAGTTCGGCAATCATGGGACATAGTTTCTCAATGTTTTTAAAATTCAAAGGCGGAAAAGGGGTTGCGACAACAATAGGTGGATTAATCGCCATCATGCCAACTGTTTTATTAGGAGGCATTCTTGTTTGGCTTATAGTATACTACTCTAGTAAGATTGTTTCCATTGCCTCGTTAGTCTTCGGAATCAGCTTACCCCTTATTGCATACACCCTTCAGCAAACCGAATTCGCCGCAATTAACAATCAGCAATTTTTATTCGCATTAGCACTAGCGATCTTAATCACAGTCCGGCATTTAAGCAATATCCAACGCTTAATTAAAGGCAAAGAAACACAGTTCAAATGAGTGAAACAAAAATAATTAAACTAGGTATTCTCGGCTTTGGCGTAGTTGGTCAAGGTGTTTGGAAAAACATCAAAAACCACGAAGCCGCCCTTAAAAAAGAACTCGGGGTCACGGTTGAAATAGTTAAGGCAGCCGTTAAAGATTTAGGAAAATCAAGAGACATTGAAATTCCAAGCGACAAACTCACCGATGATCCAGCCAGCATCGTTAATGATCCTAGCATTGATATTATCTGTGAACTAATCGGCGGAACAACCCTCGCAAAAGATTTAACACTGCAAGCTCTACGAAATGGGAAAATTGTCGTCACAGCAAACAAGGCTCTCATTTGTGATCACGGCGCTGAACTTTTCGCCGTTGCGCAAGAAAACGATACCGAATATTTCTTTGAAGCCAGTGTTGCTGGAGGAATCCCCATTATTAAAGTTTTAAGAGAAAGCTTACTCGCTAATAATATCTTGTCTGTCGTTGGAATTCTCAATGGCACATCAAACTACATTCTCACTCGAATGGAGAAAGAAGGTTTACCATTTGAAGAAATACTAAAAGAAGCTCGGGCTCTTGGTTACGTTGAAGCAGACGAAGCTCTCGATCTTGACGGTATTGATGCCGCACATAAAACGGCAATCATCGCCTACCTTGCCCATAACAAATGGGTTAGCATTGATGACATGGTAACAGAGGGTATTCGTAGCATTACGACAAACGATATTGACGCAGCGAGGCGACTAGGTTTCAAAATTAAACTCCTAGCCAAAATCACTCTTAACACTGAAGAAAATCTTTTATCGGTCAGTGTTTATCCGTCACTCATTTCAACCAATGAAACCCTCGCGAATGTTGATGATGTGTTTAATGGCATCAGCATAACAGGCGATGTTGTTGGAAATTCTGTTTTAATAGGCCGCGGAGCTGGCCAAGATCCAACATCGAGTTCAGTGATAAGCGATATTTGTGATGCCATAAAAATTCTACAAGGGGCACCAAAATGGACTCACAGTCCTTCAACCGAAGACAACCTTCGGATTGCTACCCTCGATAAAATCACAGGTACATTTTACATGCGACTAATCGTTAAAGATCAATCTGGCGTGTTAGCTGAAATAACAAACGCCATGGCAGATCACGACATCAGTATTGCAACCGTTCTCCAGGATGAAGTGCCAAATAAAAACATTGCATCAATCATTTTAACGACTCATGAAACAAACGAAGCTTCTATTGATAAGGTGATCAAAGCAATCAATGCGCTTCCAAGCTGCCTAGAAGAACCTGTCCTTTTACGTATTTTTGATAATGGACAATAGGATTAACAGTAAGCAAAATCCTAAAGTTAAGCAGTTAGTTAAACTCAGAGAACGCAAACATAGAGACACTCAAGAAAAATTCCTCATTGAGGGAATAAGAGAAATAAATGCTGCACTTGATGCCAATGTCCCGATTTGTGAGTACTTTATTTGTGAAGATTTCATAAAAAGCAAAGAGGCGAAAAGCCTTCATTTAAAAATCAGTAACTCTTCGATTCCTATTATCGAGCTAGGCCCTGATGTATTTGAGAAATGTGCTTATCGAGAAAACCCAGATGGCATCATTGCCGTTTCTCAAAAATGGGAACAGTCATTAGATGAACTGACTAAGGAAAAACAGCCGATCTTTCTTGTATTAGAAAACATCGAAAAGCCCGGCAACCTTGGTGCGATTTTACGAGTCAGTAAAGGATTAGGAGCAAATGCAATCATTTGCACTGAAAACAATATAGATTTTTTCAACCCCAATGTCATACGCGCCTCACAGGGTTTAGTTTTTTCAAGTAATCTAATTTCCACTAATAACGAACCCTTGTTAACATTTTTAGTAGAAAATCACTTTAATATTTCGGTCACAACACCCAGTGCAAAAGAAACCATTTGGAACTCTAATCTTCAAGCCCCATTAGCTTTAGTTTTCGGAAGTGAAAATTTAGGCGTTAGCGACTTCTGGTTAAATGCCAATGGGATTGAAAAAACCAAAATCCCGATCAAGCCCAATGTTGATTCTCTCAACTTGGCATCTGCCGCATCAATCTACCTCTACGAGGCAGTGCGAAATAAAAACTAAACGGCCTTCTTTTCTTTCTGAAGAAGATCTTCCAACGTAATGATGTTTTTGCTTGTAGTAGAAGCCTCAACATCCATCTCATTCGCATCTTCTTTAACGCCATTTTCTTCGACTGAAGATTCCTGATGGCCTTTAAGGGCAAGAATTTCATTATCCTTCTCCGCTAATTGATTCTTCAACGAAGCAATCTCTTCATCCAAAGCTACTGTATCAGCAACTGGAACAGCAACTGGAACAACAGGAGATTTCCCCCCTGCCGCAGCTAATTTATTCTTCAAATCATCAATTTCTAATTGCATTAATTTCGCATCCATTCCGCCATCTTTTTTAGGCGCTTCAGCAGCGGCAGCTAATTGTTTTTTCAGCGTTGCCACTTCAGTGGTTAACACTGCTAGCATTTCATCATTTTCATTCGACTCATCAGCTTCAACATTTCCAGGTGTCTCTTCCACCGAAATATCTAATGATGGTTCTGGTGCCGACTTAACAACGAGATTTTCCTCAACTGGCTTTTCCACCGCAACCTCAGCAGCAACTACAGCTTCTGAGACGGGGGCTGCTCCTTCCACCTTCGCAAGCGTTTCTTTATAAAAATTCGTTAGGGTTACCATTCCACCTTCCAACAACTGCTTTTCCTCACCAATATAAGTATCTAAACAATCATTTATAACCGTATGAACCTTATCCTTTACCTTATCGGAAAATTTAAAATCATGTTTCGCGATATTGCCCTGAATGACACTATCTCTATCAGCCTGTGATCCCGCCTCAAATAAAATCTCTAACTTCTTAATTTCTTCTTTAATCGCAACCAAACCTGGTTTATCAGAAACACTTGCTTCTATCTTCGTTTTTAAAGCGGCAATAGCGTCTTCAAATGAATTGTTTTCTTCCGCAACAAATTCATTCATACAGTCCAATATCACATCTTGCACTTTTTCCTTAACCTTATCAGGAAATTTAAGATCGTGTTCGGTTATACTGCTTTGAATAATTTCTTCTTTAGTCATTGAAAGATAATGATTTGCGGTTTCTAAGATTAGGGTATTGGTATATAATCTATTTATTTTCTTTATTTATGCAAGCGGTATTATCAGCTAAAAACCGATATTTTCAATCCAAACATTTCAATTGTCATGGTGAATTAACTCGTAGAGGAGCAACAGGTTTCAATTATATAGCGCAAAAATCATTGCACCATAATGCATACCGCAGTGGCATTATCTTGAGTGCCTTTTTCAATAGACAATTCCACTATTTGCTTGGTGCAAGTTTCGACATCATCCGCTGGATATAAAATAGCGTGCATGTCTTCTTTTGTTAAAACATTGGTCACGCCATCGGAACAAATTAATAACTTATCCCCGGGTTCTAATTCCTCCACATTGAAAAAAGGATTACACATATCAGGAATTCCCATACAGCTTGTCAGGGTATGGTGATACTCTTCTGGAATATCGATAACTTCACCGGGTTCAGCGTTGTCTAATATTTCCTGCTCCATTGTTTGGTCTTTGGTCAATTTATAAAATTCACCTGAATGCTTAAACAGAAATGCGGCTGAGTCTCCTACGTGACCGACAAAAACACTATTACCTCTAATACTAACGATGGTTAATGTAGAACCAATCCCCTCCAAAGGGCTGACAAGCTCCCCTGTTTTCGAAACCGCCTGATTAATCAATGGCATAACCCTGCTCAAATCTGGCCAAACACCACCAACACCGGCTCCTTTTGTATAAATTTGCAAAAAATTAGTAGATAAATGACTCGCAAGTTTTCCATATGGAAGGCCACCTATCCCGTCTGCTACAGCATAAATAAACTGTTGATCATCCACAAGAAAGCTGTCCTCATTTTTCTCTCGAACGGGACCTTTGTCGGTATAGCCATAAGACCAAATTTGCATAATAAGAGTAGAGTTGATTACAGAATCCTATTACTTAGGAATCGTAAACAATTTAGTTCTAGTAGCTTTTGACATTTTTGTAAATAAAGTTTTTGGCAATGCCCCCAAAAACTGCCGCCCGTACTCCTTCTTTAATATCCTCGAATCAAGAACCGTTATAGCCCCCTTATCGTTAGTTTTACGAATCAGGCGGCCAACCCCTTGCCTAAATTTAATAATAGCATCAGGAAGCATTATATCAACAAATGGACTGCCGCCTCTTTCGCTCACCCATTCACTCCTTGCCTGGCTAATAGGGTGACTCGGATTTTCAAAAGGGAGCCGTGTTAAAATCACCTGAGATAATGCCTTCCCCGGAATATCAACTCCGGTTCCAAAACTATCTGTGCCAAACAATACCGCATTCCCGTCATCTTTGAACATTTTCAACATTTCTGAACGTGGAATACCTTCACCTTGCACTAATATCTTCCGTCCCTCAATCCGGACAGATGTCCGGTTCAATAAAGCCGTTTTCTTCATTTCCGCATAACTGGTAAACAAAACCAACAACCCACCCTCTGACATCGAAGCACAAAACTGTATGTAATCAGCAAAATATTCGTGTAACTTACTTTGCTTATCGTACTCAAAACTCGGTGCATCTTCTACGACATAAATATTCGTGTGATTCTCATAGTCGAAAGGAGAGTTTTCCAATAAAAACATCTCATTTTCAGCACCACATTTTTCTCTAAAATTCTGCGGGTTTTCATTGATAGACAATGTTGCACTTGTAAAAACGGAACTTGTCTGAGCATTGAATATATATTTCCGAATATAGGGAGCTACATCAATCGGTGCCGTTTGCAAATTTACAATTTGTTTTGTTTTGCCACTAGACTCTAACCAATAAACATGATCTTCCTCACTTTGCTCTATAAACAAAGTAATACTATTCGCATAACTTTTAATCCGATCTGAAAAACCCTCCAAATCTTCCTGCCGTTTCGTGTTTTGCTCCTGCTGACAAAGCATTGTTAAGCGATCAGTTAAGCGTCGGAGAGGAACAATTACTGATGTATCGACAAACCCCTTTTGGGTAACCCGAAAAACATCTTTCACATTCAAGAACTCGCCCCTCAAGTGACTAAAAAATTCAGAACAACCGTTCAATGCATCCACCACGAGTTCTCTATCTGACGACATTGACCGCTTTGAAAAAAGCCCTTTTCTCTTCAACGGATTATAAAGCATTTTCAAAGCAAACTCTAATGCATAAGAACTCACTCTCATACCTAGATGCTTCGTTGCAATAGAAGGAACGGTATGAGCTTCATCTAAAACAAGGAAATCATGTGGAAACAAAATCCCCGGAATATTAGACCCTGGGATAGCTCCAGCATTAATAAATGAAAACAGCAAACTATGATTAATAATAATCAAATTGGCCGATTCAATTTTTGCTCGGGCCTTACGATAAAAGCATGTCTGTGGATTACAGTTACCCTTTTTACAAGCTGCATTATCAGCCGTGACCCACTCCCAGACTTCAGGTCGCGGCATTGGATTTAATTCTTGTCGAATGCCATCCTTGGACCGCTCAGCCCAATCAGCTATTCTTTCCAATTCCTTTTGCTCCTCTGTTGGAAACAGTTCCGCTTGAGAACTAAAAGCTTTATCTAAGCGATAATTACAGAGGTAATTACCTTTTCCAATCAGTAAAGCAGTTTTAAAAGCAATATATTTATTCAAGGTTTCAATGCCTTCAAATAATGAACGGCACATCGGTAAATCATTTTGAAGAATTTGTTCCTGTAGGGCAATCGTATGTGAAGACACAATAAACGGTCGCTTACTTTCTATGCCCATAATAAGCCCCGGTATCAAATACGCTAAGCTTTTACCAACTCCTGTCCCGGCCTCAAATAACAATGGCGTATCTGTTATCATTGACTCAGCAACACTCAATGCCATCGCATGTTGCTGCTCCCGATAATCTAATCCTAAAGCCTGTTTTAAAAACCCTTGTTCTTTAAAAATCTGGTTAATTCCTTTAACAAGTGGAAATAAAGGAACTGCATTCGTTTCATCTAATATACTTATCATTCCCTACAAAAAGGACCCTTTTGCATAATAAGATAAGTTATACGTATCCTATTAAATTATAACACCAAGCCCTGAACGGCCTGATGAACGGGAATCAAATGATCTTCAATTTCCTTATGAGTCATTTCCTTTAGCCGATCTGTTGTCACTGAATTGGCAACAGAAAACTTCCCTATTTCCGTCCTTCTCAACGCACTCAAATGAGCGCCACAACCAATCTTATCACCTAAATCATTCGCTAATGTCCGCACATAAGTGCCTTTGCTGCAAGAAACCATGAACCCAAATTCAGGAAGGCCCATTTCCGAAATTTTAAAGTTCGCGATATGAACAACCCTCGCTTCTCTTTCTATCGTCTTCCCCTTACGAGCTAATTTATACAAAGGCTGTCCATTAATTTTTTTTGCAGAAAACATAGGAGGTGTCTGATATTGATCCCCCTTAAACTCATTCATTAATTCAACAAGCTTCTCTTCCGATAATTCCGGAACTGGCTTTTCTTCTAAAACCTTCCCTTCCGCATCTTGAGTGTCGGTAGATTTTCCTAAAAAAATATTCCCTTCATATTTCTTATCTAAACTCATTAAATACTGAGACGCTTTTGTCGCTTTACCAACAAGAATTACCAACAGCCCTGTTGCCATAGGATCCAATGTTCCGGCATGGCCAATTCGCTTCATTTTCAAAACTCTTCTCACGCGATCAACGACATCATGTGACGTACAACCCATTGATTTGTCTATCAACAAAATTCCTTCAAAATCTCCCTTTCCTTGATCTCTCATTTAAATACTAATTTAATTTTTTTTCGATTGCTGCAATTAAGTCTACTTTAAAGTCCCTACCCGCGTCATAATTATCAATACTCAGACCCGCAGCAGTTTTATGCCCGCCGCCTCCAAATTGTGCGGCAACTAAATCAACGCGCACGCCTCCATCAAGAGATCGCAAGCTCGACTTATAGCTGTTCTCATTCTTTTCAATAAAAACCGCGACCGCGACACCCTTTATCGAGCGGACATATTCAACAAAGCCTTCGGTCTGATTCCGAACGGTTTCCGTTTCTTCATAATCCTTAAATGTTAAAACACCAACACCAACATTCCCCGCTTTGTTTAACTGAATACTTTGAAGAAATCTCGTTAGTAATTGAAAACGGTTAAAAGTAAACTGGCCATACAGTGCTCTAGATACGTGGGCAATATTGGCACCACACTTACATAAATCAGCACAAATCCGGAAAACATTTTCCGACGTGGAACTATACTTAAAGCGACCCGTATCAGTATTCACACCCAGATAAAGAGCCTCCGCCATAGTCGGATCAACGAGTAAATCTAATTCCAAAAACAAAGTTGCCAAAACTTCACACGTCGCAGCAGCATCCGGAACAACAATGTTAAATTTCGCATAACCCTGATTTGAAATATGGTGGTCAATATTAAGCAACACCTCGAAGCCATCTGTCTTTCCGAGTTCACCAATACGAGTAATCTCTGCAGAATCAACGGTCACTATTCCATAGCCACTATGATCAAAATCTTTTGTAAAATAATAGGGGGTATCGCCAGTAAAGCAACTTATCCGCCCAGGCAAAGGATCTTCACTTAACCCAACTGCATCCACCCCAAGTTCTCTTAGGCAACGAACTAATGCAATCTGTGAACCAAAGCTATCTCCATCTGGACGCTGATGCCCCATGACGGCGACCTTCTTTCCCTTAAGTGTTTCTACTGCCTGAAGAAAAGTTTCCTTAAAAGCTACAATTTGAGACTTAATCTTCATTAGTGCTCTCTATTTCATCTAAAGTCTCTAGCACTAAATTCCCCTTCACGATGGAATCATCTTCTACATAGCGCAACAAGGGCATGTATTTTAAAACAATACGCTTGCCCAATTGAAAACGTATTTCCTTCGCATTTTGCTTAAAAAATGCCCGAGCATGTTCACTGTTTTCAGTTTCACCCAAAACAGAATAAAACACTTTCCCGCTTTTCAAATCATGAGATATCTTCACTCCTTGAGCAGTAATATAAACCGCCTCTGTTTGAAATTTTGTCCGCAATATATCATTTACGTCTCTTAAAAAGAGTTCATTCAGTCTAGTGATTCTTTGGCTCATTTGTGTCTTTTAAAAATTAGTTTCTTATAATTTCAGTATTAAGTACATTAGTCAACTACACGATAAGTGCCCAGAACAGGATCTTTAAGTAATTTTAAATATGGACTCTTGCTTGTTTCACTAAATATTACGATTTCTTCTTTATCTATTTCAACATACCCTTTTACATTAACCGCATCTTTAGATAATGCCTTACTTGTCAGAATCAAGTGGTCGCACATACCTCTGAAATTTGATTCCGTTTCAGTGAAGTTAAAAAACAAAGTTGGGATTTTATGCTTTGCTAGCTCCTTAAAAATCTGCTTAGGAATTTTTCCCAACATCCGATAAGAACGGTACTTCTTATCAAACAAATAATCCGCCTCTGCAAATAAAACATAAGTAAATTGGGCACCAGGAAACAATTGCCGAAGCGGTTTAAACAATTTCCCAAAGAGCTTCTTCGGTTCAATATCAATTTTACCCGACTTGCTTTCCAGAATAACGATATGCCTCTTGGCTAAAGGAATAATGGGCATTAAAAATATCACGTACAGAATATATTTCGTATCTATTCCCTAAAATTCCATAAGAGATCAGCACTTTATCCTGAAACACTCTATCCCTGTTTATAGGATCACTTAAATGGTGATAATATATTTTAGTTTTTAATGAATGGGTGTGAGTTGCCGAATAAGCACTTGTACTTTTTGAATGAAATTCCCATTTCTTCGGCAATAAAGCAAAAAACGGACTGTCTTGAATAAATTTTTCTACTTGGGGCATGAGCTAATCCTTTTGAATATTTCTAAAAACATGTTGCTTCAAATGAACATTTTATTTGTATAACAATTATGAATAATTTTTCAAAAGAAGAAACCATTAAACTCATAGACAATCTCGGAGATGAAGGAATTCTTGAAATAAAAGGACTGCCTTATCCTAAAATTGGATCAGGTAAAGTTAGAGAAATCTATGATCTAGGCGAAAATTTACTCATTATTGCAAGTGACCGCATGTCAGCCTTTGATGTCGTTCTTCCCAACGGCATCCCAGGAAAAGGCGTAATACTTACACAAGTCAGTTTATTCTGGTTCGATCAAATGGAGGATATTATCGAGCACCATCTCGTTGAAAATCACCAAGAAGTCCTAAAAGAAACACTTAAAGATCATCCCGAGTTAATCCCTCGTAGCATGATCGTCAAAAAGCTCAAACCTCTTGAAATTGAAGCAATTATAAGAAGTTATTTAGCTGGTAGCGGCTGGAAAGATTATCAAGAAACGGGTCAGCTTTTCGAATTCAAATTACCTGCCGGATTACAAGAAAGCAGCAAGTTGCCTTCACCGCTTTACACCCCTACAACAAAAGCATCTGAAGGGCATGATATGCCAGTCACTCGTGAAGAATCACGTAAAGTCGTCGGTGAAGAAATTGGCCAAAAAGTGGAGGACATCAGCATCGACCTCTTCAACAGAGCGAGTGGAATTGCCGAAAAAGCGGGTATTATTTTAGCTGATACAAAATTTGAATTTGGCTTAGATAATGCCGGGAAATTAATTCTAATTGATGAGATTTTCACACCTGATTCCTCTAGATATTGGCCAGCAAATGATTACGAACCAGGCAGAGGACAAGCAAGTTTCGATAAACAATTTGTCCGTGATTACCTAAATGGGCTAGACTGGAATAAAACCGCTCCCGGTCCTGCATTACCTAAAGAAGTCGTTGAAAAAACTAAAGCTAAGTACATTACAGCACTTAAAGCACTTGTTAACGGATCGCTTTAAATTTCAATTCCACTGTCTTTCAGCCGTTGCATAAGAGAACAAACGGTTTTTGAGCGATTAAGAATATAGAAATGGACACCTGGCGCTCCGCGCTCCAGCAGTTCTTTTATTTGCTCAAAAGCCCAAGTTTCACCCACTTCTGCTTCTTGCTCTTTATTTCCAGCAACTGCAGTTAAGCGAGATTCTAACTCTGCAGGAATACTGCTTCCGCCAAAAGAGCAAAATTTCCTCAATTGATCTAGAGACAACGCAGGAAGTATCCCTGGTAAAATAGGAATTGAAATACCTGCCTCTTTGCAAAGTTCCACATATTTAAAATAATACTGGTTATCGAAAAACAGTTGCGTCGTAACAAAAGACGCCCCCTGCGAAACCTTGTGAGCCAAACTAGATATATCCGATTGTAGATCAACAGCTTCCATATGTTTTTCGGGGTAACCGGCAACCCCTAGGCTAAATTCAGGATAATTTTCTTTTATTAAAGCGACCAATTCCGATGCATAGGCAAGTCCTTCTGGGTGTGGCTTAAAATTCGTTTCCCCCTTTGGCGGATCTCCCCGCAAAGCCATGATGTTTTTAAAACCAGTATCATGGAAGCTCTTCAAAATATCTAATAATTCTGCCTTAGAATGGCCCACACAAGTCAAATGAGGCATAACGGAAAAACCCACTTCATCCTTTAGTTTACAGGCGTAATCAAGTGTTCGCTGTCGAGTGCTTCCACCCGCTCCATAAGTAATTGTTACAAAATCTGGATTTAACGGTTTTATCTTCTCTGCAGCCTTGATCAACTGTTCGCCCATGGCATCTGATTTTGGCGGAAAGAACTCTACGGAAAATATTTTTTTTCCTTGATCCAATATTTTTTCTAACGGAAGGTCTTGTTTCATAGGCCATTAAAACTATTGCTTTCAAAATAGATGTAAATCCAAATCGTAAGCGTTCCATATTTAGGCCATTTTAACTAGATCCAATGAACATTAAGCTACATATCTATAATAATTTCCCGAAATGAAGCAGAATTGTACTTGTTAAAGGTCCTAAAAAATTTAGTCTTCAAACCATGTTTCGAAAATTCATAATACCCTTACTTATTGTATTCACGCTAGTTGGCTGTAACGAAGAAGAAGTATCTCTTGCAGAGCTAACATTACACTACAAAGAAAAAGTAATAGATTCTAATGGAAATGGGGTTCCTGATGAAGGCGAACGTTTTTACGACCAAAACGAGAATGGAAAATGGGATAATATTGAAAATTTTCGCTTTTACAGAAAAAATGCAAACGGCACATTCAAGGATGTCGAAAACAACGAAGTCCTCGCTTTTACAGGTCAAGCCGTTTCGCGTTACGACGGTGGTCAAATGAGGTACCTTAGGGATTTCAAAAATGGACTCTTGGATGGAAATTCCAAAAAGTGGACTCCTCTTGGAATCATCGCTTACGAGTATAAATATCAAAACGGACTCCTACAAGGCAGTCAAAAAGTGTGGTCTACTACACCCATAAACAAAAAGCATGAAGATTCTGAGGGAGGCGGACATGGAGAAGAAGCTGAAGACGGCGAACATCATGAGGAAAAAGCCGAAACTTGGGTAGGCCTTCAAGTCGAAGCCAGAGAAAAAGCAAAACAAGGAGATTTCCCAAGTCATCCCTCACAAGAATCCAACGATTGGGTACATTTTCAATTCAACCATTTTTTACACGGGAAATTCATGATGAAAACCTTAAGGCATTATGAAAACGGAAAGCCTCATGGCGAATGGGAAGAATGGGAAGAAAATAAAGCTGGAATAAAAATCCAAATGTTCGAATCAACATACGAGCATGGCAAGCTGATTGAACACAAGCTCATGCAATAATCGACGATTCCCCTATTGCTTCTTTAATTCATAACAACATGAACCCCAAACGGCGGAAAAAAAACACCGAAGTCGATTTTCAAATGGCTCCCATGATTGACATGGTATTTCTGCTTCTTGTCTTTTTCATGTGTGTGAGCTCCCTTAGCCAAGCTGAAAATAACATAAAAATCAATCTACCTGAATCTGCCTTTTCAAATACTGAAGAGAAAAAAGCACAAGCACTCACTATCTCACTCATGAAGGGTGTCTATTTAGGTAAAACACCAATTAGTTTCCAAGAATTAAGAAATGCTTTTGAAAAACAAACGACAATAAACAAGCACTCAACCATTTGCATTCGAGCAGGAAAGGAAGTCGAATATGCTTCCATCAAAAAAATTTTAAAACTTTGCGAAAAATTCAACTTCTCAGATATTCTTTATTCTACTTATGAGAAGAAATAAAAAAGAACAAGAAAAGGTCGAAATCCCAATCTCCCCCATGATTGACTGCGTATTCCTACTACTGATCTATTTTCTAGTCTCATCTACGATGCTTAAACAAGAAGGCTCCCTATCGTTCCAGCTTCCTGGAACAATCACACAATCAAGCCCTTTAGAAATCCCAGATGAACAAATTATTGAAATAAAAAGTAACGGTCAAATTGTAGTGAACGAATTTCAATACGATTCCCCTGCATCAACTTCATTTCCTGAGTTAAAAAACCTACTGACTCAATTCAAGCAAACATGTGACAGTAATCAAGTGGCATCAACCATCACTATCGCTCCCGAAGATAGTTCTCATTTCGACTCCATCGTCAAAGTTATGGACGCCTGTTCTTCAGCAAATATCACGTCTATCCATTTTTCCCTCCAGGACGAAACCCTATAATATACAGCCCCTTATGAACCCCAAATCAAAAATTAACCCAAAGTATTGGAAACGTAACGTCCTGCTCCTTCTAGTCAATCTGACTCTACTTTCTCCCCTCTCCATGCTCGGGCAAACGAAACAGGCGAAAACTGGAACAGATGACGGTGGTTGGCAAATCAGAGATGATAAATTTTTCTTCTGGGACGGCCAAAACCAAAAGCTCAAACAGGAGTTTGATAAATTAACAACCATAATCACTGCACTTAAAAAAGAAAAAGAAACAACCAATTTAAGTCTTTCTTTAAAAGATAAAGAAATCAATCAACTCAAAGACCGTGAATCTAAATTTTTTGGTGCCTCCGCGTTTTTTAAAAAACGGATCATTATCCTACAGAGAGAAAACAATCACCTTCAGTTGAGGCTTTCTCAATACGAACAAATCGGATCCAACGCCACAAAGCAACTTTCACAAAAATTTGGGGATCGCTCAAATCCCAACACAGAAGATGACATTATCCCGGTCAGAAATTCGAGTGAACAAAAAGTGGCAGACTTTCTAAATAAAAAACGAACAATCACTCCAACCAAAGCTTTGGAAAACGAAAAAAAGACCGATCTTGAAAAAGAAGAAAACAAAACGATCTCTTTTTCTTCAATCAGTATAAGTGCTTCTTCATTAGCTAGAAACGGGGTAAAAACGGATGCTTTTCTCACCGATTTCTATCTCATGAAAGAAGATATAAACATTCTAATCCAACCCAGTGATCTATCCAATGAATATCTGAACCTCTCCATTTACGAACTTTGGTGCCTCGCAACAAATGATCGGAAATTATTCCCTGGTATAGCCTCAAAGCTACGGAGGATTATCCTCGAAAATTGCGTTAAAAAAGTGAGGACTAATTCTAAGGGATTGAGCTCTTTTAACGACATAGAAGAAGGTCAGTATTTTATACTGGGGATGGTCCCTATTGGATCAATCGGTACCGTCTGGAATATCCCCATTAATTTAGATCAACCGAAACACTCTATCTCGTTGACTCACAATAATGCAGCTTGGCGGAAATAAGTCTTGTTTTTTCAGAAATTTACTAGATAGTTGTACCCCTTATTTACATTCTAAATCCGTGAATGAATTAAAGCACAAAATTTGTTAAAATGTTTGAATAAAATGAGTTGTGATTTCCATATATCATAGGAAGCTATGTTGTATGATCTAAACAGCGACACGTTTCAAACCTATCATCGAATCACTTTAATCACTTACGATTTTGGAAACAATTCATTCAATTCAAACAACATAATATTATGCAGGAAAGTCATACTTTCTTTTTTCAAATTTTAGCACAACAACCACCAAACCCAATGATGCAATTGCTGTTTCCAGTATTGTTGCTCGTCGGAATGTGGTTCCTGTTAGTTGCCCCTCAACGTAAAAGGCAAAAGGAACAGGATAAAATGTTAAAAGCGATCAGCGCTGGTGACCAAATCATGACAAACGGGGGTATTTATGGAACTGTTATCAGTGCTAAAAATGAACGTTTAATTGTAAAAATTTCTGACAACACTCGGATCGAATTAGACAAAAGTGCTGTTTCTAAAAAAATTAAAAAAGAAAAAGAAGACGAAAAATAAAACCACACCTACGTGGCAATCTATTTCATCGTCAATCAAAAGTTAAATAATGAATAATAATATATTCACCAAATTGTTAGTTTCCTGCACCGTTTTGGCTTGGGCTCTTTTAAATTTATCTCCTCTAAAGGAACAACCCTATCGTGAGTTCTTAGTCGACCAAAACACATACGACCAAATAGCCTTTGGTAAAATCCTAGAAGAGGCAGACAAAAGAGTTGAGGAAAAACAAAGCAAAACACTTTTCCTTGCACTCAGAGATCTGGGTGAAGAAAAAGCTTACGATTACGCACCCTTCTTCCCAGAACTAAACGTGAGGGATGTTCGTCAACAAAACAAACGTAACAACATCATCCTTAGAAGACTTTTAATGGATGCTCAAAGCGCACTTAAATATGGCCTAGACCTTAATGGCGGTGTCGCATTTACGCTTAAACTTGACGAAAGTAACATCGACCAGAAAAGCGATTTTGTCCGAGAAGAACAACTCAAGAAAGTTGTCGAAATCATGAGTCAACGGCTCAACGGCCTAGGTGTTTCAGAGCCGACTATCAGAATTCGAGGAGATGATGCGGTTGAAGTCTTGTTGCCAGGGAAATCCACTCGTCAAAATCCGGAGCTCCTTTCAACACTACAAAAACCAGCACGTCTTGAGTTTCGACTCGTTCACCGCTCGTTATCACCTCGCAACATGTCAGTTGATAAATTCCCTGTCAGTTACGAAGTGTTAATTAATGAACAAGAAGATTTTAAAACAGGCGCCACAACAGAAGAACCTCTCTTTGTTAAACGTCTCCCTGAAGCAACTGGCGACATAATTGAAAGTGCTTACGCAACTCAAACGGACACCGGTGGATTTCAGGTCATCATGGATTTCACATCTGAGGGAGGAAATCAATTTAAGAAAATAACAAGTGGCATTGTCGAAGAGAATTCAAACGGTTCTGCGGGCAGATTGGCAATTGTTCTTGATGGAAAGCTATATAGTGCCCCATCCGTTCAAGTGGTAATTAGTAGAAGCGGAAGAATTACTGGAACATTCACGCAGCGTGAAGCCATGGAACTTGCAAACGTATTAAATAACCCATTAGACGTTCCTCTGGTAGTTGGAGAAAAATATGAAGTGAGCCCAACAATGGCAGAAGATGCCCAAGACAGCAGTATCAAAGCATCCATGTGGGGCGCTGGGTTAGTGGCTGGATTTATGCTACTTTACTATGGCATTGGTGGTATTGCCGCTGTGATTTCAGTCCTAGTAAATATTGTCATCGTATTAGGTGTGCTTGCAAGTATCAGAGCCACCATCACACTACCGGGCATTGCCGCAATGGTTTTAACTATCGGCATGGCGGTTGATGCAAACGTTTTGATTTTCGAACGTATTCGCGAAGAATTGAAATCCGGGAAATCGATTAAGACCGCCTTAATTGGGGGTTACGAAAAAGCTTTTTCAACGATTATTGACGCTAATGTAACAACATTAATCACAGCATCTATTCTTATTTGGCTAGGAACCGGTCCCGTTAAAGGATTTGGAGTTACCTTAGCAATCGGTATCTCAGCTTCGATGTTCTGCTCTCTCATTATCAGTCGTATGATTCTTGATTTTGCAGTAGGGACATTGGGAATGAAAAGTATTTTAGCAATGAATCTATTCAAATCATCTGCGATCGACTTCCTCAGCTATCGCAAGGTAGCTTTTGCCCTTTCTTGGATCGTCGTTCTCATTGGAATTTTTGGTGCCTACCAGAAGCGCGATACCATATTCGGTATTGAGTTCACTGGTGGAGATGAAGTCACGGTTATTTTTGATAAAAAGCTCAGTCACGCTGACATTGCAACAGTTGCAAGAGAACACAGCCTTGGCGAAGTAACACCAATCTATCAAACTGATATTGGCGACGGGAAAGAATGGTTAAAAATTCA
>CAWUTK010000075.1:0-6784 GCA_963924785.1 uncultured Opitutales bacterium | reverse complement strand
GAATACGGCCTTGTTTTTATTTTAAAGATAAAGAATTTGTTGCATTTGCTTCTGAGCGTGCGCCATTGATGACTATTTTTGATAAGTCTTACGAAGAGATCAAAGAGGTGGAGCCTGGCCATGTTATTATTATGAAAAAAGATGGTTCTATTAAGAACAAAGTTTTTCATAAAGCAGGTGAAAAAAAGGCGTGTTCTTTTGAGCGTATTTATTTTTCACGTGGGAATGACCCAGAAATTTATCGCGAAAGAAAAGCATTGGGAGCGGCTCTTGCACCTGAAGTGTTAAAGAGCATTGATCATGATTTAGAGAATAGTGTTTTTAGTTATATTCCGAATACATCAGAAATAGGCTACTATGGAATGATGGATGAATTAAGACGGATGCGACGAAAAGAAGTTAAGGTTAGTATTAAAGAAGCGGTTGAAAAGGGTGAGTTGACGGACAAGTTGTTGAATGACCTGATCATGAAAAACTGGCCTAGGGGTGAACGTATCGCAAATAAGGATGTGAAACTGCGCACGTTTATTGCAAAAGAATCTGGACGTGCTCAAATGGTTTCTCATGTTTACGACATTACTTATGGGGTTGTTAAGGAGAAAGATAATTTAGTTTGCGTAGATGATTCGATTGTTCGAGGAACAACATTAGAGAAATCAGTGCTTAAAATTTTAAGTAAAACGAATCCTAAAAAAATTGTTATTGCTTCGACGGCTCCCCAAATTAGGTATCCTGATTGTTATGGAATAGATATGTCCGAGCTTGGGAAATTCATCGCTTTTCGTGCAACTATTGCACTCTTGAATGAACAGGGAGCTAGTGGGTTGATCCAAGAAGTTTATCAAGATTGTTGTAAGCAGGTGGGTTTGCCGAATAATAAATTGGAAAATCACGTAAAGCGTTTGTACGATAACTTTACTGCCGGTCAAATTTCTGAGAAAGTGGCTGAATTGGTTTATCCACAGGATACCGATTGGAATGGTGAACTGGAGGTGATTTTTCAATCTATCAAGAAATTGCATAAATCATTACCGCTTACCGCAGGAGATTGGTATTTTACTGGAGACTATCCTACCGCAGGAGGGTATTATGTTTTAAATAGTGCTTTTATTAATTATTATGAAAATAAAAGCGGTAGAAGCTACTAATACACTACGGAATTTTTCGGGATTATCACTAATCAGTAATAAAATATAACTATTTCTTTATTGAGGCTTGTTAAGAAGGTTAAATTAGTTTTAATACTTCAACTATGTTTGGGTATGGGAAAACGGCTTCTAATGCGATAGGTACATTAAGTTATCTTGCAGAGATTTATGGAGAAAAGAAGAATTCTGCAGGTTCTCCTGAAATTGCAAAAATCCGAGATATTTCAAAATCGTTAGCAGCAAAACTGTTAACGGTTTTATCTACATCAGGCTATGTAAGAGGTGTTCCGGGTCCGAAAGGAGGTTATACTTTAGCTCGCGAGCCTAATGACATAACTCTTTTTGAAATTGTTATATTATTTGAGAAAATGTCAGATGCGTTAAATTGCCCTTTTGGGCCTAATTGGTGTGGAAATAAAGAACCCTGTCCATTGCATGACAAGTTGGCAGATGCTAGAAACCGTATGGAAATATTTTTGAAAGAAACGACATTAGAAGTGTTTGTTAAAAACGAACAAAAATGTCCAGTTTAGATTAAATAACGAAAGGGGAAATTAAAATGAGTGAAGAAATGATTCATGGACATGGTGTATTAGAGTTGATTGCAGAGGCATTGGTTTTGGAGAAATTTGGCAAAGAAGCTCGTTTTTATACTTGTTCAGAAGAAGGTATGACTTTTGATAAATTATACAGTTTTTTTAATTCAAAAGGAAAAGTTGTTATCGAGGGCGGTTTTATTGAACTGCATCAAGGTGCTGCTTGTTCGCACTAGTGTCGCTTTAGAGAAATTAAAAATCAGGCCATTTAGTTATTGCGATGGGTCGATCTTGTTTTGAAAACCACGCTCCTTTTTTGATTTCTTAAATAGTTCTATTTGAGTTATTTGCGAAACCTCATGGCGGGTAATAGCCTTTTTAAAGCTTTGACAAAAACAGGGTTTTATTGTCTGATGCTAGTTTGAACTATGTTGAGGCATTGGTTGATGAAGAACTAATATTTCGGTTACCACAAATCTTATTATGATAGAATACCTTAACTTTGTAGATATGAGCATTTTTATGCTTGGTGTTTTCATTGTGGTCGGATTTTTTCTTTTGATGGTCGGTGGAGATCAGTTAACAAAAGGTGCCTCTGGCTTGGCGTTGATCCTTAAAGTGAATCCTGTTATTATAGGCTTAACTGTTGTTTCAATGGCAACATCCATGCCTGAGTTTTTTACATCTTTTACGGGTGTAATGAAAGGGGCAAATGATTTAGCGATAGGGAATATTATTGGAAGTAACCTCGCTAATACAGGGCTAATTTTAGGAGTGTCTGCATTGGTGAGCCCAGTAATTATTCAAACAAGACTCTTTCGCAGGGAAGCCCCACTTTTATTTGTGGTGACACTTGTTTTTACACTTTTTGCATATACTAATTATAGTATTGATACTTGGGAAGGGGCTGTTCTTTTGGGAGCTCTAATTATCTACTTGATCGTTATTATTAGGTATGCGAAAAATTCGAAAAATGCGGTTCCACAAATGCTTGATGAAGAGATCGCATCAGCTCAATTGTCTACGATTAAATCCAGTTTTTTGGTAATCATAGGATCTGTTGCTTTATATTTTGGTGCAGAGTTGCTGGTAGCTGCATCTGTTGAAACAGCTACTCGTGTTGGGGTTAGCCAAACCGTGATAGGGTTTACGTTAGTGGCATTAGGGACCAGCTTACCAGAGCTGGCAGCTTCATTATCTGCTACTTTAAAGAAGGAAAGTGATCTACTTGCAGGAAATATTGTGGGTTCAAATTTGTTTAATTTATTGTTTATTGGAGGAGGGGTGTCTCTAATGAAACCTATTGGAGTGAATTCAGATTTATTTAAAGTGGGTTTTCCTTCTGTATTAATTATTACAATCGCATTATGGGTTTTCTTTGTAAGATTCTCTAAAGTAACAAGGTTTGAGGGTTTTATCCTATTGGTACTTTATGGACTAGGATTGTTGCTTACATCCCGCTCTGTGATGTGATTTTTAAATTTTCACTTTTTTAAGCGAAGTTACATTGATTTTTTCTCCGGCTTTAGAACGGTTTAAGATGGAAAGTATCTTATCATAAATTTTTTCAAAATGTTCAACAGCATTGGGGTCAAAGTGGCTTCCAGAGGAACGTATTATTTCGGCTTTGGCTTCATCTGCTGACCACGCTGATTTATAGGGACGCTCCATTGTGAGGGCATCAAATACGTCAGAGATTGCAAAAATTCTTGCATGAAGAGGAATATCTTCCCCAGATAAGCCGAATGGATAGCCTTTTCCGTTCCATTTCTCATGGTGACACGAAACAACGTCTATAGAATCTTTTAGGAAGTCAATGGGCTCGATAATGCTTTTTCCTAGGCTGGCATGTGTTTTCATTGTATCAAACTCTTCGTCCGTGAGTTTGCCTTTCTTGTTAAGGATTAAATCGGTGATGCCGATTTTACCGATGTCATGCAACAGAGATCCCAGTCGAAGATTCTCCCTGGATGTCTCGTCGATTCCCATTGATTCGGCAATCAGGAGGGAGTAAGCAGTGACTCTTTCTGAATGTCCTCCTGTTACTTTATCTCTCATCTCTAATGCTTGCGAGAGGGCAAGAACGGTTTTCATATATGATTCTTGCAGTTTGAGATTCGTTTCTGCGAGTTGTAAAAAGCGTTTTTCAATTTCGTGGTTACTATTTCTCAGGCGTTCACTCATCAATGTGAGTGATTGAAAGATACTTTCTTGGTTATCGTATGCTGATAAAATGACAGATTTATCAATTTGGATAATTTCTAATGTTTCACTGGTAACCTTAACGCCGGCTGATCTTGGTTTTCCATCAATGATACCCATTTCTCCAAAAGTTGAACCAGTGGAAAAATCAGCTAATTTAAATTCTCCTTTATCTGTTGTTCCCAATATTTCGACATCGCCTCCAGCGATAATATATAGGGAATTGGGGACATCACCTTGTTCGAAAACCCATTCGCCTTTTTTGAAATACTTTACAGTTGATTGTTGAAATAAATCGTTAATTTTTGCTTCCGACAGTGAGGCTAAAATAGGAGATTCTTTTATGACTTGGAGGTAATCTTTCATAATACGATATTATGAATTATTATTCAGTTATGGCGGACTGTCAAAATTTTATATTTCGCAATTATGAATGACGCCAGTCCACAAGTGTTATCTGTGGATCTTTCCGGCCGTTCCATTCATTCCATGCAAATTTAAATGCAATATCTATAGGGGTTTTATGTGGAGGCATTATTTCAGCCATTCTCCATGCGATAGCCTGAAAGCAGGTTCCACTATTTGTATAAACCTGAAATCTGAAATTGGTTTCACTGAAAACTTTTGGACGAAAGGGTAATTGAAGGTTTTTGATCGCGAATACGGGTTCTTTGTTTTCTTGTCCAAAGGGTCGCAATAGATCCATTTCATAAAGCAAGTCTTCACCTAAGTCGTCTAAATTGATCCAAGCATCAATGTCTAAGGTTACGGGCGGAAAGCCATTTGGGTAAATTTCTTCAATTGATGTAATTAGGGCGTCTCTAAAGGCATTAACATTCTTTGATTCAAGAGAGAGTCCTACAGCGAGTGGGTGCCCTCCCCATTTTTCCAGATGAACTTCACATCTTTTAAGAACCTCGACCATGTCAACGCCCTTAATTGTTCTACCTGATCCTTGTGCAATACTACCATCAGCCCCGAGTACAATGGATGGTTTGCTGTATGTCCGACAAAGACGACTGGCAACAATTCCGACAACTCCAGGATGCCAGTCTTCATGATAAACAACAATGGCAGAGTCGTTTGCATAATGTTCATCAACCATTTCAATCGCTTTTTTTGCGATTATTTGTTCAATTTTTTTCCTCTCCAGATTGATTTGATCCACCTCTTTTGCGTATGTATGGCAATCGGACAAACTCTCTGAAAGGAACATGTCTAGGGGGAGTGATGCGTCGGCTAGCCGACCACTCGCATTGATTCTTGGACATATTTTAAACGCAATGTCTGTTCCATTGATATCCTTACTTGATGGGATTCCGCTAACAGAAAGCAAAGCGCGTAGTCCAACTTGTTTCGTGTCCTGTAAACCCTCCAACCCATATTTTGTAATGATGCGATTTTCGCCTTTTAAGGGAACCATGTCGGCGAGAGTTCCAAGTGCAGAAAAATCCAGGAAGTCTCTTACTTTTAAATCTAAAGCAGTTTTGTTATTGGCTTTTCTAAGAACTTTTACCAGTCCGTGGATCATTTTAAAGGCTAATCCTGCCGTTGATAAGATTTGAAAATCTTTGCTTACTGGGTCTTGGTTGTTAACATGTGGATTGACTAAGATGGCATTAGATTCACTGCTATGTGTTTTCTGGTGGTGATCAATGATAATGACATCAATGTTCTTGGACTCCAAGTACTCGACTTCTTCGATTGAATTGGTTCCGCAATCAAGCGCGATAAATAAATTGGGTTGTTTTTCGTTTAAAGAAAGACCTCTTTCGATGGCTTTTTTACTTAAGCCATAGCCCTCATCTAATCTTCGAGGGACAATGTATTTCGGATCTGCTCCAAAGAGTCTGAGGATATGAACGATAAGGGTGGTGCTAGTTATTCCATCTACATCATAGTCGCCCATAACAAGGATTCTCTCTTTTTGTTCAAATGCTTGAATTATCCGATGGGCAGCACTTTCCAGATTTTCAATTAAAAATGGATCCGCAAGATTTTTTAATTGCGGGTATAGGTATTCGTTTGCTTCAGCAGGGGAAATATGTCGCAAGCTCAGTAATCTTGCTAAAATCGGGCTGATTTCTAATTCAGATGATAATTTTTTTTCGTTTTCAAGGTCTAGGTCTTCATAACTCCAAGTCATGGAGTTTGCACTTTGTAAGTCTTCTATGGGCACATTATACCTAGGATTATTTCGAAAAATTGATAAGATTATTTAGAGCGGGCGGCACTTGTGTCTGTGCTCCATTCGTAGTTTGGAAGAAATTCTTTTTCTTCAACGTGTCGACGATCTCCTTTATGCCACCAGTAGAAAACAGGACTTGCAATGAAGATCGAAGAGAATGTGCCGGTGATGATGCCGATGATGAACACGAGCGCAAAGTCATTAATGACTCCAGCTCCAAATAGCCATAATGTGCCAGCTGCGAGTAAGGTTGTTATACTCGTGAGAATGGTTCGAGTTAAAACGCTATTGATGGCGACATTGACAATTTTCCTTAGATTTGTAGTCGGGTTCAATAAAAGTTCTTCGCGAATACGATCAAATACAACGATTGTATCGTTAATGGAGTATCCGACAATGGTCAAGATCGCTGCAATCATTGGCGCAGTGAATTGACCTCCGAGCATAACATAAACGCCGATAGTCATAAGAACATCGTGGACGGTTGCTACGACCGCTCCAATTCCGAAACCAAATTCAAAGCGAACAGCTACATAGAATAGTATACCTAATAGGGCAACGGCCACTGATATAAAGGCGTTTTTCCTTATCGTATCACTGACTGAGGCACCAATTTTTGTTTCAGCGACGAGTTCTAGGTTCGCTTCTGGGTGAGCATCATTAAGGGCTTCAAATGCTTGAATGCCAAAGTCTGGTTTGGTTTGAATTTT
>CAWUTK010000074.1:0-4820 GCA_963924785.1 uncultured Opitutales bacterium | reverse complement strand
CACAATTTTTCCCTAGTAGCGACATGGCTTTTACAATTGATAGCTTATCACAAATGGCACAAGAAGCAATCAATGACTCAAATAATGGCATGAAATCTATCAACAGGGCTTATTCTAACGGTGATAGAATCAATGCCTTAAAGCGGCTCCAAGAAACTTTTTTCTTAGGCGAATACGTTCCCTCCGTCTACACTTTTCCGGATGATAAAAAACGCATTCTTTTAAAAGTGTATCGCCTAATGAAGGAAGCTAAAGATCTCGCCGACGGTAAAGATTACACTAGTGCAGAAGAAGCAGTAGAGGAATTAGAAGAACTTGCAGACGATTTCCCTTCACGAAAAATTGCCTCTGCCATCAGAACGGCAAAATCTTTGAGTAACTATGCCCTTGGTGCAGCCTCACAGTACCGAGATCTCGGGCAAGTTAAAGAAGCAGGGGAAGAGCTAGAGCGAGCTATAAGCATTTGGCCATCCAACCCAGGTATTTCAAAATTTCAACTCGATACGTCTGATCTCATACATGGCTCGAAAAAAGGTATTGAAGACTTTGATAATCTAATGGCAAACGAATCCTATCGTGAAATATTCAGCCGTCGTTTCGAACTTGGAGCAGGCCTTGTAAAAGATCAAACTCGCCTTAAACAGTTAGAAGCAGTCATTGATAAAATATCCCAAATCGAATTTATGGTGAAAAAAATAGATGAAGCCGTTGCTCAAGAAAACCCTTATGGGGCTTGGGAAATAGTCAATGAAGCGTACAAAATTGATCCTAATGACTCAAAACTTAATCGGAAGAGAGCAAACCTAGCGCTTAGAGTTGGAGACTTTGTCAGCAAACTAGACAAAGCTAAAAGAGAAGAAGAAAAAGAACATTATGTAGGGTCATTGATCAATTATTTAAACGCTCGAGATATTTACCCGATAAGTAAAGAGTGTCGTCAAGGCGTTGACCGAGTAAGCGCCCAGCTATTAGAACAAATTGCAAACGAAGGAGCTAATGAACTCGAACAGCAATAAGCCCATCGTTTTGGTCTTATGCACTGGAAACTCTTGCCGTAGTCATATGGCAGAAGGTATTCTTAGATCAATCATTGGAGATAATTTTAATGTTCAAAGCGCAGGTGCTAATCCATCTGGAAAAGTGAACCCTCTTACCATACAAGTGATGCAAGAAATTGGCATTGATATTTCATCGCATTCATCAAAGCATTTAAACAATTTCTTAGATAAAAGAGTGAATACCGTTATAACCGTTTGCTGTAACGCATCACAAGCTTGCCCCACATTCCCGGGACAAATGAAGCGGCACCACTGGCAATTTGAAGACCCCTCAGAGACACAAGGGTCTACCGAAGAAATACTCAGCTCTTTTCGAGAAATTAGAGATCAGGTAAAAATGGTTTTCACTGCCTATGCCCAAGGGCTTATTGATGGCCAAAATTTATAAGGATTTTTTGTAAAGCAATCAATGATAGGTAAAGTCAAACTCTTGATTGTTGAAAATGATGCTCTAATTCAGAAGACATTATCAAGAGGCCTATCGATGGAACCAAGGCTAAGAGTGGTAGCCACCGCAAACAACATTTATGAAGCGAGTGATCATATCGTGAAATTTAAACCCGATGTGGTTATTCTTGATTTAGATCTACCAGGTGTCGATGGATTAACATTAATACAACGTCTCATGCCACAATATCCTCTTCCCGTTGTGATGATGTATACTTTAAGCGATTCAGTTAAAATAGATACATTAAACGCAATGAAACTCGGTGCCGTTGATTATGTTGTTAAACCAACCACCTTCACTGCTCCAACTATTGAAAAAATGCTTGGAGAATTAAGGGATAAAAGCCTTATGGTCTCAAGCGTTGACCTAGGATACTTGAAGCGAAAAGTCGGCTCAAGAGGACTTTCTGTTGAAACACATCGCTTTCAAGAAAAAACCATTGTCATCGGTGCTTCTCTTGGCGGCCCCGATGCGTTGCATTCATTACTGCAGAGTTTACCAGCCGGCATGCCCCCTATTGCAATTGTCCAGCACATGCGCGCAGATTACACAAAACAGTTTGCCGCAAGATTAAACCAAGCCTCACGACTATACGTCAAAGAAGCCGAAGAGGGTGATCCTTTATTAAGGGGGCGAGTATTAGTAGCGCCCGGTGGGAAACAAATGAGAATAATTTCTAAAAATGGAACTCAGTATGTCAAAATCACTGAAGAGCCTCCAGTTTGTCGACATTGCCCTTCGGTAGAAGTCCTAATGCTCTCCGCTTCTGAAACGCTTAAAGATCAAGCCATTGGTGTCATAATGACTGGAATGGGAGAAGATGGAGCCAATGGACTTAAAGCAATGCGAGATGCAGGCGCCCGAACTATTGGCCAAGATGAAGCTACATGTGTCGTTTTTGGCATGCCTCAACGTGCTAATGATCTAAATGCGGTTGAAGAATTTCAACCGTTAAATAAAATCGGGAAAAGAATTCAAGAGCTACTTGAAAAATAAACGTTTCCACATTAATATAGCATCACGTTTCTAGCAATTCTTTTGAACAATTAGGCACTGGCGAAAAAATCTATGAAAATAGATAAAACATCACTTCGAACGACAACTGGTCTTTCTGTATTATCGAATATAGAAAACATTGTCATTAAGTTAGTTGGTTTCAAAAGCTATCAACTGTATCTCGATTTTAGTGATACCATTTTATTGGATGCACAAAATCCCAAAGATTCGATAGCTCAATTATTTAAAAACCAACAAAATACACCCCTTATTTTTTCTGGGCTCATCGGTTTTTTTTCCTATGACATTTTAGCAAATCATGCAGGTGTAAATTGCCAAGCAAGAAAAGATGTTGATTCCCCAGATGGTATTTTCTCTCGTCCATCAACCATCATCTCTATCAAGAATGATAAAGTTGAAATCGAGTCTCTTATTCCAAACCGATGCCAACAACTCAAGGAATTATGCGACGGTCATCGGGGTTTTGAAAATAAACAGTCAAACCATTCTAGTTCTCTAGAATGCAATATTGCATTCAAAGAATATCAAAAGATATTTGCCGAAGCCCAAGCCGAAATCATTAATGGAAACACCTATCAAATTAAAATCTCTCAGCGATTTAAATCTCAACAGCACGGTAATGGAATCTCCCTCTTCGAACGGTTAATGGACAAGAATCCAGCTCCCGAATCATTCTATTACCGATGGGGTGATTTTTCCATGATTAGCTGCTCCCCTGAAACAGTCATTCACACTGTGGGAAAAACACTCATAACGAAACCCATCGGAGGAACCTATAAAAAAGATCACAGCAACTGTTCCAAGGAAAATTATCTCCATTTTTTCGCAAAAGATGAAAAAGAGGTTTCTGAGCACAACATGATTGTTGATTTAGAGAGAAATGACCTCTCCAGAATTTGTAATACGGGAACCGTAAACATAACAAAATTTCGAGAAATTGAAGAGTACGAACACCTATACCATCTAGTCACAACAATAGAAGGCCAAATCAAAGATTCAACGAATGGGCAAGATATCATAAAATCCATGTTACCCGGTGGAAGTATTACCGGATGCCCAAAAATCAAGACAATGCAGTTAATTGATCGACTTGAACCCTGTGCGCGTGGTGCTTATACAGGTTCATTCGGGACAATTGCCGACAATGGCGATATGCACTTTAATTTGATCATCAGGACAATAATGAGCTTGCATGATAAATTCTATATTCAAGCAGGAGGAGGTATCGTTATGGATTCAACAGCAGCCTATGAGTATCAAGAGAATCTAACAAAAGCAAAATCACTAATAGAAGTCCTTCAATCCTCATAGCCAATGAATCCGTTAGAAAGACACCGCGACCGATAATTGTTTTCAATTTATTATAAAAAAAAGATTTATGATAAGAGTTCTGATGGTTACCGTATTCCAATATATTTATTAGTGAATGTTTTGTTCCAAGTTTTTGTATTTTCAGGGTTGGCTATTCCTATATCTACGGGATAGACGATATTATCCTTTTATTGAAATTTAAAAATGCTAGCCCAACAATTAGGTGGAGAGGAATGTCCAACACGGTTTTAGTTATATTGAAGGGTTTGTTTCGGAGGATGGTTGTTGTTAATTTGATGATGATGACTGAAGTTGGCCATCCCTCACCTTGTGCGTTATGCAAAAGTAAAAAATGAATTGACTTATTCACGCTATTGTGTAAGATATTACACATGCCTACTAATTTAGCAATAGACGATAATTTACTAGTAAAAGCCTTGAAGGTCAGTGGTCTCAAAACGAAAAAAGATACTGTAAATCAAGCCCTTAAGGAATTTGTTCTTAAGAGAGAGCAGAAGAAGATATTAGAGTTTTTTGGAGTTGTTGATTATTATGATGATTATGATCCAAAGGCAGATCGAAGGAAATCGTAATGGTTATTGTAGATTCTGATGTGTGGTCAGAGGTATTTCGAACTAGGGCAGGGAAAGCGTCCAAGCATTTCGATAAGTTAACGAAGTTAATAGAGGATGAAGATGTTGTTCTATTGGGGGCGATACGCCAAGAGGTTTTATCAGGTATAAAGTCTAAAGAACAATTTGATTCCATAAAAAAGGCTTTGAGATCTTTTCCAGATATTTCATTACCTGAAGCAATTTATGAGATGGCAGCATCATTTTATAATGTTTGCCGAAGTAATGGAGTTCAAGGATCGCATACCGATTTCTTGATATGTGCTTGTAGTGTGTTTTATAAATTAGAGATTTTATCGAATGATAGAGATTATATTCATTATTCAAAACATATTCCTATCAAGGTTTGTAAGC
>CAWUTK010000073.1:0-3299 GCA_963924785.1 uncultured Opitutales bacterium | reverse complement strand
TATGTTAAAATACTATGGAACAAAAATCCTCCCGAATATCGTATTGCTGCAAGCGTACTTAACACATTGATAAACCAGACTAACGACATCAATCAAAAGCATGAACTCAATCAATTACTCGCCGATTGTTTTTACCTAGATAAGGACTATAAAAATGCTGCAGATACATATGCTCTAGTTTTTTCAAAAACCAGAAATAAACAAAAAGCAAAAGAAATATTTTTCCAATTATTAATCTCTGAAATTAAAGCTGAAAAAATCGACGAAGCCATTCAGCATCTAGACAAAACGGGCAACACGCACCTTGAAAACTCAAGTGACCGCTGGAAAGCGGAATGGATGCTTACAATGAGTCTCCTAAAACTAAAAGGCCAAGATGTCGCCTACAAGCGTGTAAAAATGCTAATGACTAATATTTCAGAAAAGACTCCGCCAGACTTAAGAATTCGACTTAAATGGCTAGAAATACAGTTAGCGATGAATCTTAAAAAAACAAGCCTCGCGCTCGAACTGATAGAGACCATTTCACTCGAATTAAACAATGAGACAAACAACATTCTAGAAGACTCGATCAAACAAGATATCAAAGCTCATTTACTCCTAACAAAAGGCAGGGCTTTCATTGAAAAGAAAGAAAATGAAAAAGGTCTTTCAATCTTAACAACACTAAAGGAAACCTATCCTGACAGCGAAGCAGCCATAACGGCCATTTTACTAGAAGCACTTCACTACAACCATTTAAATCAAGTTGTGGACGCCCAAAACACTCTTATCAACCTAGCTGACACATACCCTAAAAGTAACCACGCACCACAAGCTATCTATGAAGCTGCAATAAACGCCGAAAAAAGAGCTATTTCTTCATCATTCGAAGAAGCCATCCAATTACTAGACCGCTTAATCAAACAATATCCAGACCACCCTCTAGTCTTCTATGCAAAGCTCAAGCAAGGACATATACTTCGAAAGATAAATGATTTCAGCACAGCCCTCCAAGTTTACGAAAATCTAAATAATCAATATAAAAATCACCCCGAGATTGAACTAGTTAAAATTTCTATTTCAGATTGCCTTCTCTCCCAAGGCGAAAAAAATAACAAAAAATACGAAGAAGCCATTTCTCTTCTTGAAAAATTATCTGACGCCCCAAACATATCACTCAACCTAAAATACGAAGCTGACTACAAAAGAGGTTACGCTTACAGTAAAATTAAAAAAACCGAAGATGCCATCCGAGTATACTGGTCTATAATCCATCATTTCAAAAACCTAAAAAGCGATAACCAAGAATCCATTCGGAAATACTGGATTTCTAGGTCAGTCATTGATCTTGCAGAAATCATTCACAAAAATGAGTCGCCAGACGCCGCAAAAAATATATACCAGCTCATACTCGATTACAATTTACCTGGGCAAGCTTTAGCTAAATCAAAATTAGAAATTTAATGGAATTCAATCAAAGTTTAATCATAAAAGGCGGTCTATTCATGTGGCCTCTTCTGATTCTAGGAATAGCCTGCTTTTTCATCCTCCTTGAACGCATTATTTTTTTCCATCGCGTCTCAATTAACGTTAAATCCTTCCTTGACGGTATAAAAAACTTGCTTGAAAAACGTCGTTTAGTTGAAGCATTAACCTTATGTGAAGAAAACACTAGCCCAGTAGCCAATACCCTGAAATCAGTCCTAATGAACTATGACAAAACACAGGATGCTATGCTTGCCTCTGCAAAAAATGCGGCGCTCATAGAAATACCTATCATGGAAAAAGGGCTACGAATCATCAGCTTTATTGCTAGAATTGCACCTTTTATAGGGTTTATGGGAACATGCCTCGCAGTCATACAATCCTTTGATCGAATGAACCAAATTGGCCCCTACGCAAACACGGTTGCCTTTTCTGGGGACATTAGCCAAGCATTGATAACCACCCTTACAGGGATATTCATCGGAATCATTGCCTACTCCTCACACCATTTCCTCTCCATGAGAGTTCATTCCATAGTCCAAGATACTGAGTGGGCGATTCATAATTTGGTGGAATTCCTCCTGCACAATCTGCCAGAAGACAAGAAATGACTTCTTTCAGAGATTACCCACTCGGTCAAAACATTCCCGATAGTCCACACGCCGTCACTGCCAGTTTACCTACGATGCAGGATGTCATCGATTACGAAGAGAAAGCTCCCCATTTAGCAAACGCCCTGACGCATGGATACCCTCGATTTGTCAGACACTTCTTCATTGATAAACTGGAACAATACTTTCAATCAACTACCCCTAGTCTTGAAAACAAAAAACTGTTTTTTCCGGCGACAAAAATGGCGGCACATGAAATGCTCGCATTCATTGATGATCCACAAGCCGAACTCTTGGAAGAATTACGACTCTTCATTATACACATCCCTCTTGAGGCAAACGAACTCCTATCTCAAGCCAGTAATTTCCTTCAACACTCTGGCTGTTCTATCTCTTCACGGAAAACGGAAGACATTCTATCTAAACTTAAATTAATAGAGAAACCTTTCGACGAAGCAAAATCTCAGTGTGGAGATGTAAAAGAAAAAATCGCAGAGCTCGCTCCAGGATACACGTCTGAAGATATCCACCTTTGCAATTGTGGTATGAACGCCTTCTACGCCGCATTTAAAACAATCAAAATCATACAACCTAAGTCCCGCAAAACATGGGTTCAACTCGGATGGCTTTACCTAGACACCATAAAGATCCTAGAGTCGTTTCTAGGCCCAGATGATGAGCTTATCCAAATAAACAACATCTTTGAGCTAGAAAAGCTGAAGGACCTATTCAAAGAAAAAGGAGGAGATATTGCAGCTGTCATAACAGAAGCTCCGACAAACCCCCTACTGCAAACTTGTGACATCAAAGCCATCAGCAAACTATGTCGTGAATATGAAACTATCTTTTTAATCGACCCAACCCTTGCGACTTTCCACAACATTGACACCGCCCCCTATTCGGACATCACAATTTCAAGTCTCACTAAATACGCTGCCAGTGAAGGTGACGTAATGATTGGAGCAATCCTCCTATCAAGAGCCTCTCCTTTCTTCAGTGCATTCAAAGTTTCTTTAAATAAAAACATAACCCCACCTTATGTTCGAGACAGCGATCGCCTCAATTTAGAACTAGACCACTTCAAACCTTTAATTAAAAAGATCAATGCAAACACCTGCATCGTTGCTGAATTTCTAACAACCCACCCTGCCGTAAAAACCGTCTATTGGGCATACTCACCTGAAACAAAAGCTAACTTTGAAAACATAACCTTCCACCCCA
>CAWUTK010000072.1:0-11241 GCA_963924785.1 uncultured Opitutales bacterium | reverse complement strand
TCTCCCTCTCACCCAACAAATAATCACCCGCCACCACACGGCTCATACAATGATAAACTCCCCCCTCCATTTTAACCCTTCTCATCCTCATTTAAAAATCAAACCAATCCAAACAACCCACGTCAACAAAATAAATACCAGTCCCTTATCTATTATTTCCAGTCCCTTATTTATTATTTATTTTAGTAGTATATTTTAGAATATCCTCATGGTTTTCCCGAATAAACTCGAGTTGGGTCTGGACGAAGTAGCAATTGGAGTGCTACAGTAGATTTTCGGTTAGCTTATGGTTTTGGTTCACAACAAAGTCATAAGCGCTGGATTGCTCAAAACTAGCTTAACGGCAAGTTTTGAGCTTTTTTATTTCATGCAATATACCGGTTATTAGAACATCGCGTTTTAGAGAAAAAAACTATTTATAAAATCATCCCACTTTTAATTATTGTCTCTTCAAAAGGCTGAATGATACCCATAGATTAACAAGATATCATTCATAACATGGATGACATTATAGCAAATTATCGGCCTAAATATGAATAATACTAATTCTACAAGTAGTTAAATGGAAAAGGCCTTATGATGAACCCACAACCTGAGGAACTCTTCTTATTTAAAATAATTCACTCCCGCTTCGAAAACCCCTTGGTCTTTATTTCCAGAAATATTCTTACCAACATGAATACCTATTCTTTCAGAGTGTCCCATCTTACCTAAAACGCGACCATCAGCACTGGTAATTCCTTCAATGGCTAGATATGACCCATTTGGATTATAGGGAGTCTCTACAGCAATTGCACCAGAGGCATCAATATACTGAGTCGCTACTTGACCATTTTTAGCTAATGTTTCAATGACTGAACGAGGAGCTACGAATTTCCCTTCACCGTGTGAAACGGCGATACTATGAATATCTCCGACCTTATTATTTGCCAACCAAGGGGAGAGTGTCGATGAAATTTTCGTATCAACATAACCCGAAACATGTCGACCGATATTGTTAAAGGTCAATGTAGGGCTTCCTTCCTGCATATCTCGGATCTCTCCGTATGGCACTAATCCGAGCTTCACTAAAGCTTGAAAGCCGTTACAAATACCTAATGCCAACCCATCACGGTTACGAAGTAAATTCATCGTTGCATCTGCAATGCGAGCATTCCTAAAAACGGTTGCTATAAATTTCCCTGAACCATCAGGCTCATCTCCTGCACTGAAACCCCCTGCTAGCATAAGAATCTGTGCCTCATTAATCGCCTTCTCCATCGCCAATATCGATGATTCGATTTGGGCAGCTGTTTGATTTTGAAAAATAAACATTTCGACTTCAGCACCGGCATTTTCAAATGCTTTAGCGGTATCATACTCACAGTTGCTACCAGGAAAAACAGGAAGAAAAACCCGTGGCTTAGTCGTGGAAACTTTCGCCTTTTTCAAAACACGCTCTTTCGGAAGAGCCTCAATATCCAATGCATCTGAAGCATCTGCACCTTGCGGAAAAACCCCCTCTAAGGGTTTATCCCAGGCGTCAAGTGCCTCATTTAAATTTAAAACTGTCTCACCTTTAACCTTTAACTCAAATGTATCTATCGTCGTGCCTAATTCAACAAAACCGTTTGGTGCCTCAACTTCATTTGCCAACTCAACAATAATAGCTCCGTAATCCGGTGAAAACAAATCCTCCGGTACAGCATTTAAATCAATGCCGATTTCATTCCCCCACGACATTTTTGACAACGCTACTGCAACTCCACCAAAACCAACTGTGTGAGCAGATAAAACATTTCCAGCTTGAATACTTCCATGTAGCCAATCCCAACTGGCAGAGAGGTAATCCATACTCGGCAACGATTGATCATCTCTCAACGCTTGAATAACAACAACACGACTGCCCGATTGTTTAAACTCTGGTGAGATAACCTTCTCTGCCAATGTTGTAGAAACGGCAAAACTCACGAGTGTTGGCGGAACATCTAGTTCTTTAAAAGAACCCGACATACTATCCTTACCTCCAATTGCAGGTAACCCTAGTTTTTCCTGTAACCAAAAAGCCCCCATCAATGAGCTGAAAGGTTGCCCCCAACGTTTAGGATCATCACCGAGTTTTTTAAAATATTCCTGAAGTGTAAAACGTGCCGTTTTATAATCAGCCCCCATCGCGACCAATTTAGCCAATGAATGTAACTCTGCATACAATGCCCCATGGAAAGGACTCCACGATGACAAATAAGGATCATAACCATGAGTCATAACTGTTGCAGTGTCACAGTCGCCTTTAATCGTAGGGATTTTTGAAGCCATGCCTTCGGCAGGTGTTTTCCGTTTCTTTCCACCAAAGGGATGTAAGACGGCACTTGCACCAATGGTACTATCAAAATTCTCAATAAGCCCTTGTTGGTTACAGTTATTTAAATCTGCCAATTGCTCAAGTAAACGATTCTTCAAATCCTCCTTCGAACAACGCTGTGACCAAGCATCGTAAAAACCTTCCGGTGAAGACACTTCGATCTTCGTTGAGCCTGCTACGCCATTGGTATCTAAAAATTCTCTTTGTAAATCAACTACGACTTGATCGCGGAAATGGATTCTCAAACGATTTGTATCAGTCACATCTGCGACTTCAACCGCTTCTAAATTTTCTTTTTCAGAAGCAGCAATAAAAGCCGCTACATCAGATGGATCCAAAACAACAGCCATACGTTCTTGTGACTCAGAAATCGCCAACTCTGTCCCATCTAAACCTGAATATTTCAAAGGAACGCGGTCCAAGTAAACTTCTAAACTATCAGCCAACTCACCAATAGCCACACTGACGCCACCTGCTCCGAAGTCATTACACTTCTTAATCATCCGACTCACTTTTGGATCTCTAAAAAGTCTTTGAATCTTTCGTTCAGTTGGAGGATTCCCCTTTTGAACTTCTGCACAATTCTCAAGTGCAGTTTCGGTATGTTCCTTAGAAGAACCCGTTGCACCCCCCACTCCATCTCTACCAGTACGACCACCGAGTAAAACGATTTTATCGCCGACGAGTGGTGATTCTCTTCGAACATTTGCCTTTGGCGCAGCTGCAACAACCGCTCCAATCTCCATCCGTTTGGCCAAATAACCAGGGTGATAAATTTCATTAACTAAACCGGTAGCTAAACCAATTTGATTACCATAAGAGCTGTAGCCATGGGCGGCTTCAGTGCAAATTTTTCGTTGTGGCAATTTACCTGGGATAGTATCTTTAACAGAAACTCGAGGGTCTCCCGCTCCAGTCACGCGCATTGCTTGGTAAACAAAAGATCGTCCAGATAATGGATCACGAATACAGCCTCCTAAACAAGTAGCAGCACCGCCGAATGGCTCAATCTCTGTCGGGTGATTGTGTGTTTCGTTTTTAAACATCACTAACCAATCTTCTTGAACACCATCAATTTTAACAGGAACAACAATCGAACAAGCATTAATCTCTTCAGAGATTTCTAAATCATCAAGTTTCCCTTCTTTGCGTAAAAGCCTGGTCGCGATTAATGCGATATCCATCAAGCTCTCAGGTTTATTTTTCTTACCTGCATAAAGATCACTGCGAATCTCCTGATAACGACGATATGTATCGCTTATCGATTCTTCATAAAGCCCGCCTTCAATTTTCACATCCGTTATTTTCTTTAAGAAAGTTGTATGGCGACAATGATCTGACCAATAAGTATCTAATACACGAATTTCTGTAATCGTCGGATCTCGATCTTCATGGTCCTTGAAATAGCTTTGAGTAAAGCTCAAATCATCAAGAGACATAGCCAATCCTAGGTCATTCCTCAACTCATCCAATCCATTTTTATCAGCTAAACAAAATCCTTCTAAATTTGCCACCGGTTTAGGTTCTGGCAATTCTGGCCTCAAAGATTCCGGCATATCCATCGATGCTTCACGAGAATCGACTGGATTGATACAATACTTCTTAATCTTCAATACTGCATCTGGAGTCAAATCACCCCGAAGAATAATTATCTTCGCTGCAACAACAGCAGGTGCATCGCCTTGAGTTAATATCTGTATGCACTGAGAGGCCGAATCTGCCCGTTGATCAAATTGCCCAGGCAAATACTCGATCGCAAAAGCAATGTCCCCATCTGAAAGAGGTAATATTCCTTCGAAAATCTTATCCACTGCCGGTTCAGACAAAATGCCTGTTGTAGTCGCCTGATAAATCGTATCAGAAAGATCATCAAAGTCATAACGATGCAAGACCCTCAAGCTCTCTATTTGCGATAAATCCAAGTTCTCTCGGATGTCTAATAAAAGCGCTTGGCTCTCTGATCGGAATTCTTCTCGTTTTTCAACAAATATACGTTTCATATGCGATGTGTTCTTTAATTCTGAATTTAAAAATAGTTCAATTTAATGAATCGAGAATTTCTTGACGCTCTTCACTAAAGCTAAGTGTAGATACCGGTTTTCCTGCTTTGCTGTACCAATAAGCAGCATTGCTCTCATCTCCCTCTTCTCGGTGAAGATTTGCATGTAACCAAACGGCCGTCAAATCACTAGGTCCATCAACCAGATCATGTGCCTCTGCCCACTTACCATTATTAGCTAGTTCAATTGCATTTTTCACGAGTTGACTCATACATTCATCAAAATCAAATCCAGCCCCAAAGACAACTGAAAATCGTAGACAAACACACTTTATCCTCGAAAATACATAAAATCACCATCAATCTATTAACAACCTACACCTCAACACTTTGAACCGAAATAAAAACTTTAAACTCGCAACGAATAAATCGTTTTTTCATGCTTCAGCATGGAAATCAAATCAATCCTCACGCATCCAGGCGGATCGCACAAAGACGAATTTTTAGCTTGTTGCGTTGTCCTTGCAAAAAAAGCAGTCGCAATTGAAAGGCGCGAACCAACCGATGAAGATTTAGCGGATGCGTCGATTTGTGTTCTGGATGTCGGTCATGAGCATAACCCAGACAAAAACAATTTTGATCACCATCAATTTCCAGCTGACCAAATCCCCACCTGTTCACTTTCTCTGATTTTACAACATTTGGAACTATACAAAGATGCACGCCAGTTTTGCGATTGGTTAGAGCCAGCGGAATGGTTCGATTGTCGAGGGCCAAATGACACAGCAAAATGGCTTAATGTTAAACGTGAGGCCATCGGTCAATTAAACTCCCCTATTGATATCAGTTTACTTAGACGTTTTGCGAAAGAAACTCTAGTAACAGAGGATTCGCCCCTCTGGCAAATGATGAAAATGATTGGTGAAGATTTATTAAATTATATTACCACTCTCAGAGAACGCATTAATTTTGTTAAAGAAAATTCTGAATTTTGGCCAATAACAATAAATAACGAAACACACTATTTCATTTACCTCCCAAGAACCGAACCCTTGCCAGAAGATGCCTCTGGCGGTGTTTCGCAATTCATTGAAGAATCAGGTAAAGAAAATGTCATCGGAATTATATGCCCAGATCGAAGAGGCCAAGGCTATGGACTTTCTAAATTCAATGACAGCCCGCTGTTAGACTTTACAAAAATAGAAGCATTCGATGATGTTCACTTCGCACACAAGCGAGGTTTCATCGCAAAAACCTCCGCTACAGAAAAGTCGCGACTTGAAGCATTAATTAACGCCGCTATTGCGTAAGGTATTTCGAAGCATATTCATTAAAAAAATTCGTTCCAATACGCTTCATCCCCTCGTAGTTATAATGTCCCAACACCTCAATTTTCTTCATTTCATTCTTCAGTCTGCCAATTTCCAGACACATAAATGGAAGGTCGTCTGTTAAAAAATGGCCTCTTACTCCTTTTATCAGCTCAGTCAAATTCGCCCCATAGCTGTTGAATGCGATATCTGGTTTATGATCTGATTCCCCTTGAACCCAGATCATTCCACATAGATTCAATTCACTCGCGTCATAAGATGTTAAAACTTCCTTGGAGTACTCAATAAAATCGAAATACAGCTTAGGTTTTTTATCTTCTTTTTTAACAGTAGCTTTCTCTACAGACCAATTAGGGTTCCAGCACCCGTAAAGCGAAGTTCCTCCCAGGGTTCTCTTGATGAACAAGAATTTTTCATTAGGATACGCCTTATACAGTTCCAACCCAAAAAATAATTCTGGCCCAAAGTATTCCGTCATATCCGATGCTTGCTTAAACTTCTTCCGCTCCCAACCTGGAACCTCTCTAAAGCCCAAAGGGCCAATTGGATTTCTATTATAAGCAAAGCTGATTTTCAACTTAGCCTTATCGAAAAGTGCTAATTCATCAGTTGTTAACTGACGAACATCACCCTTTCTCTCTGTATTTGACTGCCCTGCAAAAAAGAAAACATTTAATTTACCAGTTTCAACTCTGGCCTCTAGATGTTCAAGCCGACATTACTTAAAGCCAAAAATGCACAATTTATAAGAAAGGGGATAAACGTTCGATTAATCATATACTTATAATTAATTTTGTTACTATCGAATGTCAAAAAACGAACCAGTCAAACAATAGAGCTAAAGAATCAATGATTACATCAATGATTCACATAAACATCATATCTGCCAAAGAATCCTGGTATTTCGTGGCTAGGAATAACGCCTCCAACAAACTCAGATCCCTTGGGACGCTTAACAACAACCCTATCCTTTGCCACTCGTAGTGCGGCCTTCAAGAGTTCTGCTGAGTCATCATCAGCTCCTACTAAATCATGAAAAACAGCCATCTCTTTTTTTACTTTAGCTGACTTCGTCCTTTGCGGAAACATGGGGTCTAAGTAAACCACATCGGGAAAATCATCCTCAGATAATGCGGCTATATAGGACCGACTATCAGATTTCACTAAGCTGACATTATTCATTATCTTTTTCAGTTCATCCGATTGTTTTGCACGAGAAATTCCGTCCTCAAGAAGGGCTGCAATCACAGCCGTTCGTTCAACAAATGTCACAGGGCAGCCTAGGCAAGCCAGAACAAAACCGTCTCGACCTAATCCAGCAGTGGCGTCTAGAACATAGGGCCGATTACCCTTTTTAACCCCAACAGCTTTCGCAACTCCTTGCGACTTACCTCCGCCATGTTCACGACGATACATTGAACTACCCGAAAGAAAGTCGACATTGACGATCCCAGGAGCATCTTCACCAGTTTGCTGAATCCCAAGCCCATCTGCCGAAACACAAAGTAGAAAGCTGCAATTTGAAATAGTTCTAAAATCGGAACATTCAGTAATCAATGGCAATGATAACTCTTGAGCAAAATTCGTTGCTTTTCTCAAGAACTCAGGCCCCATAGGCATCACTGCTAATAGTGATGAATCTACCATCCTTAAATATTAATGGGTAGAATCTTTTTTCACCAGTGGAAGCGATTTCATCATAATGAATGGAATGATTAAAATAATTGCAGACACGGTATATGGACTCGTATAACCGAACTTCCAGTAAAGTATACCTCCGAGCATAGGACCGACGGTTCTAGCTAAAGCACCCATAGACCTAAATACTCCAATGACACGACCCTGATCTTCAGCAGGAGCGTAAAGCGAAACTAAAGCCGTCATACAAGGAATCGCCATTGCAGAACCAGTTGCCATAAAGAATAGACCTACCAACAATATGGCTAAACTCGAAAAGTGACCCGCAATCCCTATTAAAAATAATCCAGGAATCAGTATTAACAATCCTCTAGTGGCAACTTTCCCTTCACCTACATCGTTGGCTTTTCTTCGAACATAACCCCCTTGAACCATTGCTAGAACAAAGCCGATAAAAACAAACAACATTCCATTTTTTTCTGGGCCATAACCTAGCCGGTCAAATGTTAAAAATGTCAGCATCATTTCAGCCGCACCAAAAGCAGACAAGAAAAAGAAATTACTCCAGACCACTGCGCTCACACCAGGATAGGATTCGATTTTAAAAATCTTAAAAGGATTTATTGTCCTATAGTTTTCACCCTGTCCACGTTTCTCTGGCGGCAATGTTTCCTTAAACTTACGGAATACAAAAATAAAATTCCAAGTAGATAATCCAAAAGCAATCAAAGCAGGTGCTGAAAAAGGATTCACTCCATAGCTCGCAAGATCCCCTATTTTAGAAAGATCAAACATCACTGTGCTGATACCACCAATTGCTGGCCCAAGAATAAAACCAAGGCCAAAGGCTATTCCAATAAGAGCCATTCCACGGGAACGAGTTTTTTCCGTAGTAATATCAGCAACTGCGGCTGTTGCTGTTGTAATATTACTTCCCATCAACCCTGATACTAATCTAGAAACAACTAACAATAAAAAACTTCCTGAGAAAAACCAAAGCACATATGAAAATGCGGTGCCTGCGATCGAAAACAATAAGAGTGGTCGACGACCAATTCTATCGGAAATCGCTCCGAAGACAGGAGCCATGACAAACTGTAAAAACGAATAGATAAATACCAACGCTCCACCAAATAAAGCCAATGTCGCATGAGAATCACTCTCACCCGTCACTGAAACGATACTTCCCATCAACCAACCAAACAATCCAGTCTCACCTTCAATCCCTCGATAATAATCGAGCATATTTGGGAACAATGGAAAAATAATAGAGAACCCTATCAAATCGACAAACAGTGTTAAAAACATTGTTTTCAAAACAGAACGATCCGAAGGCGACAGTTCACCATCTGGATATTTCTCCATACCTTTATACGGACATGTATCACATTCAGTCTTAGCGTGACAGCACCCTTGGTCTTCAACCGTCAATTTACATTTAGGTGGATCTAACTCGACTGGTTTACAGGTTGGATTATCTAGGCCCTCTGGAAGCATGACATCTTTTGCAAAGCCTTCTACCCAATCATCATCTTCATTTAAACAAGGAACTAAATTAAACTCTTTCCCTCCATGCTCAAAAAAGATCTCCCTTAAACCCATCCCGACTTCTTCTTCGGTTTCAAGGTTATCGACAACAAACGCAGGACAAACAATACCTAATTTTTTTACACCGTTTTTAGCTAATTCAATAATTGTCTCTTCTGTTCCAGGAATCAACCAAGGCTCTCGCCCGAATTTAGACTGAAAGGTCACCTGCATTTTATCTACAGGAAAATCGACTCTATCAGCAATAAGTTCAGCGGTTTCCATACAATGGTCTAAATAAGGATCACCACCACGAATCCGACGAATAGGATATCCGTGAAATGAGTAAATAAGTTTTTCAATATCCTTACCTTTAATCGTCTGATTAATCTTATTAGCAATCCCTTCTACATATGCCGGGCTATTATGGTAAGATTCTACAAAATCAATTTCAATACCCGGCACCTCAAGCAATGCCTTATCAATACAGTCTTTACAAGACAGTGTCGTAGCTTCACAAAACTGAGGAAACATAGGAATTACCCTAATCCGATTACAACCCTTTGCTTTCAGTGCTTTTACTTGAGTCGTTACATTTGGAGTACTCAAAATATAGGAGTATTCTAATTCAATCTGATCATCCTTAATTTGCTTCAGCAACTTCTCAGCAAAACCTTCCGTATATTTAAATAGCGGAAATGTAGATCCTGTCCAAATTGACCGGTAGGCTTCTGCCGACTTAGGTGATCGAGTGGGCAATACGAATGCGTTCAGCACCAACTTCCACACAAACGACTGATTATCAACAACTCGAGGGTCACCCAGGAATTGCTTTAAATACGATTTAACATCTGCCACCTCCGGACTTTTCGGTGAACCTAACTGTATTAACAAAATACCTAATTTACTCATACTATATTCTTACTAAAGATCATTATTCAAAGACCCCATAATAGCATCATGTTTATGAGCTTAAATCAATTCATTAATATGAATATACAGCATATATCCCATCAATAAGAATTCTGAAAATTTACTTACAATCAAGTAATAGTGCTATATCCAGACTCATCATGAGAAGACAGATCCAGCCCTTCAATTTCTTCTTTCTCAGAAACCCTTAGTCCTATAACCGCCCCAATAACCTTCAATAAGACAACTGAAACAATTAATGAATAAACCGCGGTAATTCCTGCTGCACCACATTGAACTTTAAGCTGATGCATCATATCAAGTTGACCTTGATTTCCTCCAAATTTTTCGTGCGCAAAAAACGAGACCAAGACTGTTCCCACAATACCGCCAACTCCATGAACGCCAAAAACATCAAGTGAATCATCAAATTTAAACTTAAATTTTATCTTCGCACAAAAATACCAACAAATGAGACTAGAAACACTACCAATCACCATTCCTCCCAAAGGCCCCACATAACCAGACGCTGGAGTTATCGCGGCCAAGCCCGCTATCGAACCTGTTGCAATTCCTAAGACACTTGGTTTTCCATGTTTAATCCACTCAATAAGCATCCAAACTAATGAGGCACATGCTGCCGAGATATGTGTCACAGTCAAAGCCATCGCAGCGTTACCATCTGCTGCCAAAGCACTTCCACCGTTGAAACCATACCAACCGACCCAAAGCATTCCCGTCCCAGCTACAGTCATAGGGAGGTTATGAGGTAACATCATTGATTTAGGAAAACCCTTTCTTGGTCCAACCATTATACAAGCAACGAGTGCGGCAATCCCAGCCGTAATATGAACAACGATTCCTCCTGCAAAATCAAAAACGCCCCATTGCGAAAATAAGCCGCCACCCCAAGTCATATGACAAATAGGTAAATAAACTACAATCGACCAAATCAATACAAACAACAGCATCGCAGAGAATTTCATTCTTTCAACAAATGCCCCCACGATCAAAGCCGGCGTGATAATAAAGAAAGTCATTTGAAAAGCGGCAAAAAGGATTTCAGGTATACTTCCACTTACGGTATCTGCATTAATCCCATTAAAAAGGAATTTATCAAATCCTCCGATAATTGCCTGAGTACTTCCACCATCTGTAAAAGCCAAAGAATATCCGCCTAAAACCCAAACCACTGTCATTAGTGCCGTAATAACAAAACAATGCATAAACACAGATAATACATTTTTTTGGCGAACTAATCCTGCATAGAACATTGATAAACCTGGAATCGTCATAAACAAGACCAGTGCTGTTGCGACCAAAATCCAGGCAGTGTCACCTGTATCAATAACTGCGACATCAACCGCTAGTGATTCTTGAGCACCGACGATTGAAGGGATAAATAACCCTATCAGTAGGCCAAGGTAATTCTTTTTGTTAATTAAGTTTCTAAAATAAGTAAAATGCATAGCTCTATAGTTCATAAATTAACT
>CAWUTK010000071.1:0-4845 GCA_963924785.1 uncultured Opitutales bacterium | reverse complement strand
TCTTGATAGGTAACCCTTATCGTGTCTGGACGTTTAACATCACCTCTGATTTCAGGGAATGAAAGACAGCCTTCTTCGGTGGTGGATTGGTCGCCTGTGAGCAGTTCAATTTCCGGGTTGCAAAGTTCCATTGGCATTATCAATTCTAGAGGACTTCGCTTACCATCGACACTGTAGTTGAAATCAACATCTTCTGTTCCATAATAAAGATCAATTACACAAAGTTGTAGGGCTTTTCCCACTTGTTGTGCGGCTAGTCCAATCCCGTCTTTTTCGTACATGGTATCAAGCATGTCATTGCTCAGCTCTATTAGCTTATCGTCGAATTCGGTTATTTTCTTACCTTTCTTCGTAAGAATAGCTTCTCCATACTTAGTAATTCTTAATATCACTTTCTTAAACTTAACTGATTTTCGTCTGGCTGCTCCATATCATTACTTGTTGGACAACTTCAGAGAAATCGTCTTTTGAAATGTTACGAGCGTTTAATAGATTTTCAATAGCGTCCCAGTCTCCATTTTCGACGGCTTTAACGATATTGATTACTGGAGTTAATTCTGTTTCTTTGTTAAGTAAAGTTTCTTCGATTTCTTTATCAATATTTAAATTCCCGAGAATCGTTTCAAGCGGTTGATTCATTAAGCCTTCGGCTAAAGAGAGTAGCCCTAGTAGGAATAATGATTCAGATTTGTTACTAATCCCGAATAAATCACCCATCAATTCACACATGCGGGCACGTTCTACGGATTGACGTATCAATGCAGGGTTTTTGCTGCAAGCATTTGTAACAACTAACGCAATAACCCACCTCCTTATTTTTGCCGTTCCAAGGAGGATAAGTGCTTGATCAAGACTGCTTATGCTTTCAACTAGCGCAAGGGCAGCGGAATTGATGAATTTCAATAGGTTGAATGCCAGACTCGGTTCTCGTTTGATGATGTTCCTCGCGTCCTCTATATTGAAGTTCGCTTTATTAGTTTCCTGTAATAATTCTAAACCAACTAGACTACCTGACGGAAGGACTGTTGTCGAAAAAATTTGTGGTTTTTTAAAAAAGTATCCTTGAAACAAATCATAGCCTTCTTTTTTCGCCATTTCGAAATCTTCATTTGTTTCGATTTTTTCGGCGACGAGTTTGATTTTGGTATCCTTCAGTTTATCGGCAATGTCTTTTCTATTTTTAGCATCGACCAGAATCCAATCTACTTTGACATAATCAATATAATCGATGACATGTTCGCAACGGGAGTAGTCTAGCACGTCATCTAATGCAAGAGAGTAGCCTTTTTCGCTAAGTTTTTTACAAATAGCAATGACTTCATCATCAATAATGATGTCTTCAAGAATCTCAATAACTGCTTTATTCTTTGGAAGCATTTCACTGAATTCATCTCGAAGTAGATCGCGAGTGAAGTTGAAAAAGGCCTTTTTCTTACCCACTAAGTTTTTTAACCCAATGTGAAAAATAGTTGTCCCAATAACAGTTAAAGAAGCTTCATTTGGATCATCACAAGAATAAAAGTTATCCTTACCACTCCTGAAAAGTAGTTCATATCCATAAATATTCCGCTTATGGTCGAGAATCGGTTGTCTACCTACTAGAACATTCATAGAGAGTTAGTTAGCATAAAGTTAAGGTAGTAAGTAATAAACAGAATCTAAACGAGAATGGCAAGAACTTAAATTAATTGCCAGGTAAATTATTAGTTGACTATTGGAGGGTATTACTTATCCTTTTGATTATGAGATTAAAGGTTGAGGGTGTTGGGAACTATCATTGTATGAGTCGTGTTGTTGGTGGCCAGATGTTGTTGGGTAAGCTGGAGAAGGAGGTCTTTCGTAAGCAACTTTGGCGTCAGGTGGATTTTTGTGGTTTAGATCTTTTAACGTATTGTGTTATGGGGAATCATTTTCATCTACTGGTTCGTGTTCGAGATGAAGTAGAGGTTGATAATACTGAGCTTATTCGGCGCGTGGAATGTCTTTATGGTAAAGAAAATGTGTATTCACATTTTGTTCGTAGTATATTGACTGATGAGTGTAATGTCGGGTTGGAGTCGGTTCGTGCTCAATTGTTGGCAAGAATGAATAGCGTGTCTAACTTTATGAAAGAATTGAAACAACGGTTTTCGATTTGGTATAATAAAACACATGAGCGTTACGGAACGTTGTGGGCAGACCGCTTTAAGAGTGTTCTTGTCGAAAATAAGCAATATGCATTGGAGACGGTTGCTGCATATATTGACCTGAATCCATTGAGGGCAGGTTTGGTTGACGACCCTAGGGATTATCGGTTTAGCGGGTATGGAGAAGCAATGGGAGGTTCGGTTTTTGCTCGTAGCGGGATAATCGCCTTTATGGATGGGGGTAATTGGGCGGATTGTGTTGCTGGTTATCGTCAATTGATCTATGGAAAAGGGGCCATAGATCAATCGGGCAATCAAATTTCTATTGATTCTAAAACGTTTAAAGAAACTTTATCGAACGGAGGATCTGTTCATAAATCCGAAGCACTTAGGTGCCGTGTGCGTTATTTTACAGATGGACTTATTTTAGGCGGACAACAGTTTATTGCTGATACCGTGGCTAATAATAAAGGGGCACTCGGTAATCGAGGGAGTTTAAGCGGAAAGAAAATGAGTGGTAGTGATTGGGGGGGAATGCTGAGTTATAGAGACCTCCGGAAAGATGTATTTTTATGAGATTAGATCTGATGCTTGGATTTGATCTTTTGGATATATTCAGAAAGGGTTAATTTATTTGTATGATTTGTTGCTATTGATCTTTTCAAAGAGTGCTTGTTACGAATATTTTGAATTAATACCGCAAGTGGCGCCTGGGATGAAGGTTGATTTCTTGACGCAACATATTTTGGAATATTTTGCTTAATGGAAGGCTTTTTCGGTGAGGGTTTCTGAGTAGGAATAGTGTATGTTTCACTGCTGACTACAGGTGATTGTTTCGCTGGTTTTACTGCGACAAATTTATTTTTAGTGACTTTAGGGGCCAGTACTTGCTTGCTTCTATTGGGGTTGATCCGGTTCTTTCTTCGGTAAGAGTTGTTTCCCGCTAAAGAATCGCCAACAAAGGTCTTTTTTAGCCAAGATAGTTTAGGTTTTTTAGGTTCAGCTTGATTGTTTTCTGTTTTATTTGTTTTTTTCTGAAAAGGAAAAAATCGTTTGAAACCCTTTTTTTGAACAGTTTCCGAATGGGAGGGGGCTGCCTGTTCCATAGCGTTTAAGCTTAACAGTGAATAGGGTAATAATGATACTATCGTTAGAACTAGAAGTTTCTTGAACCTGAATATTTGCATAATAGTCAATACAGTGTTCATAACTTAAGAAAACTCAAGTTTAGGAATAAAGTAATTTGTAGGAATAGGTAGATTTTAGAAAAAACAATGTGTAAAACGAGGTTGATTATTGTTTTGGTAGATATCTCGTGAATTGAGTCGTTTGTGGTATTCAATTACTTTGACTCTTTGTCTTCTTTGAATAAAACCAGCAGTTAAATATTATGAAGAAAAACGATATTGAGATATCATCGCAATTACTTGAAGTTTCGAAGAATTTTGTTGGGAAGGTTGGTGATACAGGTTCATTAAAGAAACTTTTGTTTATGGCTGTTATTGCATGGAACATAAGCATTCAACATCCCGGTGACGAAAGAGTGCAGATTCAAAGTTTTATTAAGAAATATCGATTCGAATATCCAGACATGGGCGATTTGATTTTGTTGAAACTAGAAGAAGATATGGTCAGTATGGCCAATGCTAGAAAAGAATTATATCCTGAAATTTTAAGTTTAATTAAGGATTTAGATGTCAAGCCTCAGCCTGATGGTAGTAATTACATCGAAGTGAGTGCGGTGAGACCCACTGTATAAAGTGCTATTAAGATGTCTGTAATTAAAGGAGGTGCGAGTGCTGAGAGTTGGGATTCGATTTATCGTGATGAAGAGAGTCCAGGCTGGAATGTTGGAACGGTAACTCCTGTGTTGCAGGAATTGTTGCCAAAGTTAACAGAACGGTTGGAGCATGACCGTAAAAGAAAACTGTTTGTGCCTGGTTGTGGTTTTGGTCATGATGCAGCTTGGTTATCCAAACAGGGATTTATTGTTGAAGCTTCTGACTTTTCACAACTGGCAGTTGGTCAAGCAAAGTCAAACTATGGTTCTTGTGATAATTTGTCTATTAATCAAGCGGATGTCTTTAGCGAAACGGGAGTCTACGATGTCGTTTTTGAACATACTTTTTTCTGTGCAATACCCATTGAGTTGAGAGAGCAATGGGTTGAAAAATGCTTAGGATTGTTGAAGCCGAATGGCTATTATTTTGGTGTTTTTCATAAAGTAAACTTAGAAACTCCAGATGGTCCGCCACATTCAGTGAATGATGAGGAAATAAAAACGTTGTTTGGGAAAAAATTTGAATTTATACGATATGAATATTCAAAGCATTCATTATCTAGTAGAATGGGAGTAGAAAAAGAATTTATTTTTAAAAAGTTGTAATTTGAGAATTAACTTTATTTTTAATTTTCTTGTTTCATTGATCACCACAGCTAATAATTTTGAAATAATAAAATGAACGATTCCCGAGTAGAACAGAGATCACTTGATGACCTCGTTAATGAAATGTCTCAATATGAAATGGAGATACTGTTCTTTATGGCATTCATTACGCTATTTCCCTTGTTGCTTTGTTTTGTTTTGAAAAAGAGTGGCAGTCAAAAAATAGCGAATCTCGTTATGAGTGGGCCTATCTTTTTGACAACTTTTCCTGGTGTTTTTTTCTCACTAATCCTGGGGTACTTGCTTTTCTTTTCGTCTAAAGACTTATTGGAT
>CAWUTK010000070.1:0-21072 GCA_963924785.1 uncultured Opitutales bacterium | reverse complement strand
ATCTCCCCTTACTACGAATTGATCAAATATGGTTAAGTCATAATATTGAAGCCGTTAATGCATTTTCAAAAGAATGCATGGGCACTGATCATAAAATGTATGTTACAGACATTAGGTTTAAATAATCATGAACAGAACTATCCGAATTTATTTCATATTCACGTTCTTTCTCCTTTTCGGCTGCAGTAATGGACCGAAAGAAATTCGTGATTTTTCTAGCGACGGTTGCTCCTTGTTTCCGGACAAATCATTGATCACGGAGGAAGATTGGTGTGATTGCTGTTTTGAGCATGACATCGCATACTGGAAAGGAGGAACGGAAGAGGAGCGACTTGCGGCAGATGTAAAACTCCGGGACGATATCATCAAAAAGACAGGCAACAAAGAACTGGCGGAGATAATGTACAATGGCGTTCGCTTTGGAGGAAGCCCTTACTTCTACAATTGGTACCGCTGGGGGTATGGCTGGGGATACGACAGAAAATACAAAGCCTTAACTCCCACTGAACAAAAACAGGTTGAGGTAAAATTAAAGAAATATTTCGCAAGCAATCCGACTCACCCTTGCGATCATGAAGATTAATTGGCACAACATACTCAACGGCGACTTTAGCCCCAAGAGGATAATTCGATCATTTCTTATATTCTATATCTTGATCGTCATCATTGGACTCTTCTTTTCTGAAAAGCTAATATTCCCTGCCCCTCAAAGCAGTTACGATGAAAATATTACAAACCTCAAATTCATCAACTCCAGTGATGGAACAAAACTCGCTACACGTTTCTGGAAATCGAATTCAGAAAAACACGTAATACTATACTTTCACGGAAACGCTGAAGACATTGGACAAATCGATGGTTTTGCAAAATTACTAAACCACTTAGGTTACTCATTCCTTGCACTCGACTATAGAGGTTATGGGTTATCAGAAGGAAAAATATCTGAACAGAACTGCTATTCCGATGCACTTGCCGTATATCAATCCACGATAGAAATGGGTTACGACCCTAACCAAATTATTATTTGGGGAAGATCGGTTCGATCGGGTTCAGCGGTCGACCTCGCAAGTAAAGTTAAATCAAAAGCCCTCATACTGGAAAGCCCATTCAGCACCGCCTTTACTGTCATGACAAAGATCCCAATTGTCCCCTTTGATAAGTTCAACAACTTAAATAAAATTGATGAAGTCCAAGCCCCGATGTTCATCCTTCACGGAGGAAACGATAAAGTTATTTCACCTTGGCATAGTGAAAAGCTTTTCAACAAACATTTGGGGCCCAAAAAACGCTATGCTATAAAAGAAGCAGGACACAATAATATCTGGTCTTATCAGATTCACGACACGTTGAACAAGATCGACCGATTCATCAATGAACATCGGTAAATAAAAAATTAACCACGGAGACACGGAGGAAAAGCCTAATATTTTTCAATGGGCTTCTCGAACAGTTTCTCGAAAGATCTCCCACATTCCACTGTTTTTCTTTTTTAAACGCCACTCCACCTCAAAACGTTCACCGTTATTTCCAGTCTGCATAAAGGCAAGTTTCCATTTATTTCCCTCATACGTAATAAGTGGTTTATTCGAACATGAGAGAAGATGCATCGTGACTTGCCTTTGCTTAATTTTCTTCAACAAATCAGTTTTAAAATTCTTCAACTTTCATCAACAAAAAGTGCATGAGATTAGATCCCATGCACTTATAAAAGTTGTTAATTTTTCTCAGCTGAGACTCAGCTTAAAACGGAGGCTCTGTATCGTCTAAGCTCGAAGTTGGCATTGCTGCACTTTCCGATGGATCAGGTGCACCATCAGATGGACTTTCTCCAGATCCCTTCGAAACTTTCCACGCTTGAAGATTTACATAGTATTTACCCTGATACTCATTTCCTCTAAGATTGAAAGCGACATCGACATCGTCGCCTTCTTTCAATCCATCAAGCATTGTGATTTTATCTTTAACACTCTCGAATTTAACATCTTGAGGATACTGCTCTTGTGTTGTAATAACAAATTCTCTTTTAGAAAACCCACTCGGGAAAGTCTGAGTTTCCATTAATACTTTAATCTTTCCGTTAACCTTTAATTCCATAATTTTTTAATCTTTATAAGCTTGAATAATAACACTGATTTACACCAGTTAAACGATTCATCAAGTCTCTCAATAAAAATAAAAGTGGCAAGAAAAGAAAATGGAATATCTCTACTATTTTCGGATTTTTAAGAATTATCCGATGCCACGCTTTCCAAGCAGTCCATCAAGCACTCAGTCCACCTAAGAGAATCCTCATCCGTCAAGAATTCTGCCGCAATCAAGGTTCCTCCCACACGACACACAGTCGCTTTAATATTAAAGAGTATCTCGGTTTTCATATAAAAAACCAACTCAACTTCATCGCCAGACCCCAAATTCGTGATTTCCAGGCAATTAATCAAAAGGCCACCCTTACTAAGATCTTTAATTACTATACCAGTAAAACTACGGTCATCCGGCGCCAACATTTTAAGAGTGAACAACTCACTGGCACTTAATCGCTGATCTTTACGTCTCTCTACCATACTCTATTAGAACAACTAAAGCATTCTTACTTAATTTAATCAAATGTTATTAAAATTCCAAAAAAAGAATCACGCAGAAATCGAACTTCAATGTCTGAAAACAAACCTCAACCGAATTGGATCTCCAAAACTGGGTTCTCCCGCCCGCTTCGCTGGAGCCGCGGGGGAGCAGAGCTTGATATGTTGAAAATGTGATAATTTATCAGGGACAACAGTTCTCCTCGATATATTCCCCTCCGCGTTGCCCTCCGTGGTCAGAATCCAAAGAATCCGTCATTCTTACAATCAAATGTTCACTCAACGCCTTTGCATCTCTGCGCGAGACAATTTACCAAAACAGCATATTTCAATAAAGCTCTATATGAATCATCCGAACTTCTTCTGTAATTCTCAATCACTCCCTAGCATCTCCAAGAAATCATCTTGATTGAGAATGGGAATAGATAACTTTTCAGCCTTCGCTAATTTTGAACCGCCTCCTTCCCCTGCTAAAACAAAATGCGTCTTTTTGCTAACAGACGAAGAAACCTTCCCGCCGACTTTCTCTATCATTTCTGTCGCTTCAGCACGTCCCAATCCATCAAGCGTTCCTGTTAACACAAAGATTTTTCCATTTAAATGCTCCAAAACACCTTCTGCTTGAACCTCTTCAAACTTCAACCCGGAAGTTTTTAAGCCATCAATAACCTTTACGTTATGATCCTCTCTAAAATAATCAAAAATGCTAGTGGCCATAATATCGCCAACTCCATCGATTTCGAGCAACGCTTCAACGGTCGCTTCCATCATTTTATCTAATGATAAAAAATGTTTCGCCAATTCCTTGGAGGCACTCACTCCAACACCTAAAATACCTAATCCGTGGATCAATCGCCACAAATCATTGGTTTTACTTTGTTCTAAAGCTGTCAGTAAATTCCGAGCAGATTTTTCAGCGAACTTCTCCATTTCAATCAGAGATTCGTATTGCAAATGATATAAATCATCCACATCAGAAATCAATTCTCTCGTCACCAATTGATCCACAACTGCCGTTCCTAAATTATCAATGTCCATGCACTGCTTTGAAGCAAAATGCTCTAATTTCCCCCGAACCTGCGGAGGACACTTTGCATTAGGGCACTTCCATGCGGCTTCGTTCTCCAAACGGACTAAATCAGATTCACATGCAGGACACTCCTTCGGAAACTCATACGCGACAAGACCATTATGTCGTTTATTTAAAACAACTTTCACCACCTGAGGGATAATCTCACCGGCTTTTTCTACAATCACCGTATCATTAATTCGAATGTCCTTCCTCGCGATTTCATCTTCATTATGCAAGGTTGCTCTGGAAACGGTTGTCCCTGCTAATTGAACAGGAGTCAAATGGGCTACCGGTGTAATTGCACCCGTTCTACCGACTTGTAACTCTATCGCTTCAAGAACACTTTCCGCCTGTTCAGCCGCATATTTGTATGAAATCGCCCAACGAGGTGCTTTCGACGTCGAACCCACCATTTTTTGTAGTGCAAAAGAATCCAATTTAATAACAGCTCCATCCGTCTCATAGCGGGCAGACTTCCGCCACTCATCAATTTCTTGAACACTCTCCCAGGCTTCACCGATCGAATTAACATGCCAATGCTTATCAACAATGGGCAATCCCCAACTTTTCAATTGTGCTTGAAAGCCAGACTGCGAATCAGCGACCACACCTTCGCAAAAACCTTTTGCATATAAAACGATCGAAAGCTTTCGCTGACAAGAAATCAAGGGATCGAGCAACTTCACCGTGCCCGCCGCAAGGTTTCGTGGATTTGCATACAACGGTTCTTCAAGTTGTTCACGTTCTTTGTTAATCCGATTAAATTCGTCTGTCAGCATGTAAACTTCGCCCCGAATCTCAATAACCTTGGGAATAGACTCACCTTTCAACTGTTGAGGTAACTCTCGAATATTAGCGATGTTCTGAGTTACATCATCACCTTCAATCCCATTGCCGCGGGTAACGGCTCGAACAAGATTCCCCGCTTCGTAAGTCAAACTAATCGCAATGCCATCAATTTTGGGTTCAACCACATATTTCAACTCAATGTCTTCTTTCCCGTCCTGCTTAAGCACTCGACGCAATTTATTTTCAAACTCAATCAACTCTTCTTGATTATAGGTATTATCAAGACTAAACATACGCTCCCGATGAACATATGCTTGAAACTGATCAAGGCGATCATCACCCACTTTTTTCGTTGGTGACACCTCACCCGACACGAGATCGGGATTTTCTGATTCAATTTTCTCTAAAGATTTTTTAAGCCGATCATATTCCTGGTCAGTTACCTCAGGAACCGCTGATTTGTAATAGCGTTCATCGTGATACTCAACTAAGTGTCTTAAATACTTAATTTCATCGATTAAGCCCTTCTTACTCGCCATCTAAATTATTTCGACGTTATGCGTTAATCCGATTAAACGGCTTCTTCGAGTAAATCTTGCTCAACCTTCAAATTCTCGATAATATACTGCTGACGATCAGGTGTGTTTTTACCCATGTAAAAAGTAAGCATATCCACAAGTGATTCATGGATATCCATTTTTACTGGTTCAAGGCGAATATCTTTTCCAATAAAGTGCTTAAACTCTCCTGGTGAAATTTCCCCTAAACCTTTAAATCGAGTAATTTCTGCCTTTGCCCCTATCTTCTTTATAGCAGTTACCTTTTCTTCATCAGAATAACAGTAAAACGTTTCCTTCTTATTCCGCACACGAAACAGCGGGGTTTGTAAAATATAAACATGCCCCTTCTTAACTAATTCAGGGAAAAATTGTAGAAAAAACGTTAACAAAAGCATACGGATATGCATCCCGTCGACATCGGCATCTGTTGCAAAAACAATATTATTATAACGTAAATCAGAAAGATCTTCCTCAATATTTAAGGCATGTTGTAATAAATTAAACTCCTCATTTTCATAAACGATTTTCTTCGTCAATCCGAAGCAATTCAAAGGCTTACCCTTCAAACTAAATACAGCCTGAGTATTTACATCCCGTGCCTTAGTTATCGAACCGCTCGCTGAATCACCCTCGGTAATAAACAATGTAGATCTAAGGTCTGGTTTCTTCGTATTGTAGTGATTTCGGCAATCTCTTAGTTTACGATTGTGAACCTTCGCCTTCCTTGCGCGCTCACGAGCCAATTTCCGAATACCCTTAAGCTCTGTTCTTTCCTTCTCTGCTTGCTGGATTTTTGAAAGTAAAGCCTTACTCGTTTCCGGGTTTTTATGTAAATAATTATCAAGCGCTTCTTTAATAAAATTATTAATAAAATTACGTACAGAAATGCCATCTGGAGCGATAGTCAAAGATCCCAGTTTTGTTTTAGTTTGGGATTCAAAAACAGGTTCTTGAACCTTAATGCTGATTGCACCAACGATAGATGTCCGAATATCAACCGCTTCAAAGCTCTTCTTATAAAATTCGCGAATCGTTTTAACCACAGCTTCTCTGAACGCCGCTTGGTGAGTTCCTCCTTGAGTCGTATACTGTCCATTCACATACGAATAATAATCTTCGCCATATTGAGCCGTATGCGTAAACGCCACTTCAATATCATCCCCTTTTAAATGAACGATAGGATACAAAACCTCCTCGACCACATTCTCTTCAAGTAAATCTAATAATCCATTTTTCGAACGAAAGTTCTGCCCATTTAAACAAAGGGTAAGCCCTGTATTTAAATAAGTGTAATTTCGAATCATTGTCTCAATATACTCAGCGCGGAACTTATACTTCTTAAACAAATTTTCATCGGGAATAAAAACTAAGCGTGTTCCATTTACATCTTTAGTTTTCTTATTCTTTTTATCTTCTGAAATAACTTCACCCCTAGAAAACTCTATGCGGCGCGTTTCATTTTCACGATACGATTGAATATCAAAATGAGAAGAAAGTGCATTAACCGCTTTAATACCAACCCCGTTTAAACCAACCGATTTCTGGAATGCCTCTGAATCATATTTCGCACCGGTATTAATTTTAGAAGAACAATCCATTAATTTCCCCAATGGAATACCGCGACCATAATCCCTTACCGTAACCTGCGTCTCTTCGTAATCAACTTCGATAACTTTTCCGTTACCCATAACGTACTCATCGATACAATTATCAACCACTTCCTTTAATAAAATATAAATACCATCATCACTGGCGGAACCATCACCCAATTTCCCGATATACATACCAGGACGCAAACGAATGTGTTCCTTCCAATCTAATGATTTAATACTGTCTTCTGTATAATTTTCAGCCATATATGCCCTTATCAAATTATTTCTGGCAAAAAATGTAAACAGAACATTTCAAAATCTCCAAATCCAGGCATCCCGTAAACCATAAGGATATAGCTCATAGCGACTTATGAGTTTATTTATTTTACGAGTCTACGAAAATCCATAATAACTTAGATATTAACCTCGCGCAGAGGCGCAAAGACGCAGAGTTAACTAAAATGAGATATTTAGATTATTCTCCTAATCTAGGAAAAATCTAGAAAGCGTTCAACTTGCTTAAAGCTTAGGCTCCACTTACTGAGCTAATTTTTCAAACAGGCTAGAATGCGTTTTAAATAGCTCTTCCGAAACGGCTTTCACGGATTGATCATCTGCGTAATCAATAGATACTTGTTGATTCGCAGTAATAAACTCAATCACTTTCCCTCTTTCCTCTAATGGTAGAGATTCAAACTGTTCAATTACTTCTATCGCTCTCATATCGTAAAACATGTTCGCTTTCAGATATTTATCAAGTTTTCATTCTTTCCCAGGATCAAATCTTGAGCGCCATCAATTACCATGACATGACACAGTCCTCTGTGCCCCAGCGTCTCTGCGCGAGTTAATTCAACCAACTGAATCACTCAATCCCTCCGAAAACTATTTTGACTTTTCAGACACCCTCTTAATAATGCGCTCCTCGTAAAACAATTCGCTTTCACATCACTAACACTTTCAATTTATGTTCAAGTCACTTACAGATAAAATGTCTAATGCCATGCGCAATTTGCGTGGTTTGGGGAAAATTTCAGAAGAAAACATTGCTGAAGCATTAAAAGAAGTGAAAAGCGCTCTGCTTTCTGCAGATGTCCACTTTAAGGTGGTTAAAGAATTCATCGAGCAGGTTAAAGAGAAATGCCTGGGTGAAGATGTCACTAAATCGGTTAGCCCTGGTGAACAAATCATTAAAATCATCAGTGATGAGCTAACGACTCTTTTGGGTGAAGGCTCTGACCGCACGCTGACAAAAAAACCGCTCAAAATCATGTTGGTCGGACTACACGGGTCAGGTAAAACGACCAGTAGTGTCAAATTGGCGAAATTATTAGCGAAAGACAACTACACCCCTGCAATGATTGCCTGTGATGTATACCGTCCAGCTGCAATCGACCAATTAGAAGCTTTAGCCAAACAGGAAGATTTCAAGTTTTATGCTGACCGTGTCAGTAAAAACGTCCCAAAACTCGCAGAGAAATGCTATAAAGAAGCCAAAAGCGACGGAGCGGATTTATTCATTTTTGACACAGCAGGCCGACTCCAGATTGATACAGATCTTGTTCAAGAAATCATTGATCTGAAAAAGAAAGTTAAGCCTGATGAGATATTCCTCGTCGCTGATAGCGCACTTGGGCAAGAGTCGGTCAATATTGCAAAACATTTCCATGACGCGGTAAACCTAACAGGTATAATCCTCACCAAAATCGATGGTGATGCCCGTGGTGGTGCAGCCTTGTCAATGAAACATGTGACTGGCATCCCTATCCTATTCATGGGAACGGGCGAGAAGATGGATGAGTTCAGCCAATTCCATCCAGACAGAATGGCTTCTCGTATCCTCGGCATGGGTGACGTTGTATCACTAGTAGAAAGGGCTCAAGAAAACATCGATGAAGAAGAAGCCACGCTCATGGCTGAAAAAATGCGTAAGGCTGATTTCAATTTCGAAGACTTCCTTTCTCAACTTCAACAAGTAAAAAAAATGGGATCTCTCAGCTCTATAGTTGGAATGCTTCCTGGTGCTAGCGACATTGAAGTGGGCGATGAAGAAGAAGACCGCCTCAAACGAATAGAATCAATCATTCTTTCTATGACGAAAAAGGAACGCACGACTCCTCGATTATTAAACGGCAGTAGACGTTTTCGAATCGCTAAAGGGGCTGGTGTTGAAGTAAAAGACGTGAATGCCCTCGTGAAACAACACAGTCAAATGCGTAAAATGATGAAGAAAATGAAAGGCTCTAAGGGCAAACGCATGATGGCTCAAATGGCAAGCAAGATGGGCGGCGGTTTCCCAGGTATGTGATTTTCCGAAAGGGAAATTAATAACAACAAGCCACATTGCCCGACTTCACCTTTCGTGTTGCTCGTGTATTTCGTGGTAACAATTACATTTACTAATGACATTTAACGAATTAGGCATTTCAGTCGAAATAGAAAGCGCTTTAGCAAAGCTAGGCATTACAGAACCTAGCAAAATACAAAGCACTTCGATCCCCATCCTACTCGAGGGACAAAACGCGAGTATGAGCTCTGAAACAGGCACCGGTAAAACACTGGCGTATCTCCTACCAATACTGACTCAAATTGATACAAAAAAGAAAGATCTTCATTCGATCATCATTGTTCCGACCCACGAACTGGCCTTTCAGATTCATAATCAAATTATAGCCATTGAAGAACAAGCGAAACTCGGCCTACGTTCGATGTTACTGCTTGGAGGAACATCTGTCGAACGACAGAAAGAGAAGCTAAAGAAAAAACCGCAAATCGTCATTGGCTCATGTGGAAGAATTCTCGAACTCATCAACCTAAAAAAGCTTAAAGCACATGCTGTACAAACACTTGTAATAGATGAAGCAGACAAACAGGTTTTATCCGAAAGCCTATCACAGATTCGAGACATCACAAAACCTATGCAAAAAACGAAGCAAACCGTCTTCGTTTCAGCAACAGAACAATCAGAGAGTTTAGAAATATTAGAAACCCTTGCACCCGGCATAAAATCTGTTCACTCAAATGCAAATAAAATCAATGACGATATTGAACATCACTATATCGTCGCCCACGGCAGTGAGAAACCGGATATGCTACGAAGAGCGATCAATGCGATCGAACCAACAAAAGCCCTTGTTTTTGTTCACCGTAATAGCACCGCTGATTTCGTTACCGACAAATTAATCGAAGGCAACATCCCTACAGAAAGTATTCATGGGGAATGTACAAAAGATGAGCGTAAACACGCGCTCAAAGACTTTCGTTCCGGAAAGCTCAAAGTTTTGGTCTCTTCAGATCTTTCAGCGAGAGGCCTGGATGTGAAAGACATGTCACATGTTTTTAATTATGATCCGGCAAAAGAAAGTAGCGACTACCTTCACCGTGCGGGTAGAACTGGTAGAGCAGGCAATAAAGGATGCGCTATTTCAATCGTTAGCCCACAGGAAACCAAAATTATTCGACGCTATCAACGCGACCTCAATATCTCTTTCTTAAAAACAACCATTGATAATGGAGTTGTTAAGTCTAGACCCGGAGAAGATATCAACGATACAGAGGAAGTATTAGATATAGAGAATATAGAAGTCAGGAACGAGGGTCAAGACGAACTCTCCTAATTCTATCCTCAGAAGACAGCCAACTCCTTTCGCTTCAAAACCTTAAATAGCCTCATTTCCCCCGATTGCTTGATCGGGCTGAAAATTTATTCACAATAGGCTATTTTTCTCTTTTCAAGCACAGTCTTTCTAGTGTTATATAGAGTCATAACTTTAAAATAATGACACCACTAAATTACACACCAGAATCCTTCCCTAGAGAAACAAAGCGACATTACATCTCCGCTTCAGACAGCGAAATAGATGAAATGCTTAAGTCCATTGGCTTAAATGACTTAAAGGATCTCTATTCTCATTTACCAGAAGATGTTATGTTTTCTGAAGAACCCAATCTTCCCGAAGAGCTGGAATACAATGATATTCCAGAAGCGATCTTCAACACACTAGCGTTAAACAACATTTATCCCTCATTTATGGGTGACGGAATGCCAAATTGGGAAACACACCCTATCGTTCCCTATGTTGCAGGAATTCGTAATTTAACAACATCCTATACGGCTTATCAGCCAGAAAGGAGTCAAGGTTCGCTTTACACACTATGGATATATCAATGTGTCATGGCTAAACTAACTGGCTTTGAAGCAATCAATTGTTCACTTTACGACAGATCAACTGCTATATTTGAAGCAATCAGCTGCGCTATCCGAATCAAACGTAAAACGAATACGGTCATTGTTTCTAATAGTATTTTTGCAGCAGACATCGAAGTCATAAACACAATGGCTTCGGACACAGATCTTAATATTGTTTACTGTCCAATCAATGAAAGCACTGGTTTAATTGACCTAGATCAACTGAAAGCTTTGGCAACAGATGCGGGATCAAACCTAGCAGCAATTGCATTTCCACAAACAAACACCTTCGGACTCCTTGAAGATGTCGATACTTTAACAAATTTCGCTGAATCAATCGGCGTCAAAAGCATTGCGATCATCGACCCTATTCTACTAGCCGAAGGCGGCCTCAAGCCACCTTCTGAGTTTGGATCAAAGGGCGCAGACATCATTGCAGGTGAAGGTCAACATTTAGCCATCGGCCCGAACTTTGGTGGACCTGGCCTTGGAGTTTTTGGTGTTCGAAACAACAAAGACGCAAAGAATGACATTCGCTCAACTCCCGGTCGCTTTGTCGGTAAAGCAAAAGATTCAAAAGGCAAAGACTGCCTAGTGATGGTTCTTTCGGCTCGTGAACAACATATCCGAAAAGAAAAAGCGACGTCTAACATTTGCTCAAACCAAGCATATCTCGCAACACTTGTCGGGGCATCCATCCTCGCTAAGGGTGAAAAAGGACTAAGCGAAAATTGTATACGTGCACACAAACTGGCTCGTAAAATAACAACAGAATTACTTCAGCTTTCATTCGTTGAACTCGCATTCCCCACCAGCTCATTTTACAACGAGGTAACATTTGCTGTCGAAGGCATTAATATGGAAGGCTTCATCCAGCAAGGTTCAGGTGCACAGTTACATATTGGTGTAGACCTTTCTAGCCAAGACCCATTAGGCAGACAATTACTTAAAATATCCTTCTCTGATGTACAGACTGATCAAGACTGCGATAAGCTCATCAGCTTTTTTCAGAACAAATTTGAGTTGGAACAAGACAAGACAATTCAAGTCCCTGCCATCCCTGAAGCTCTTTTACGCAAAGGAAAAACAGGTTTACCCAACCTTGAAGAATCCGAACTTAAATCTTTTTATGATGAGTTAGGTACACTTAACGTAAGTCCCGATACGACTTGCTACCCTCTCGGTTCTTGCACGATGAAGTACAATCCCTACATCAACGACTGGGCGGCTGGATTACCTGAAACAACAGACGTCCACCCTCAAAGTCCAGTGCAAGATGTTCAAGGCAGTCTCAAGGTTCTTTTCGAAACACAGGAATGGTTCAAGAAAATCACTGGACTTGCTGGCGTAACTACACAGCCCTTAGCTGGGGCACAAGGAGAACTGGTTGGACTAAAATTATTCCAAGCATACCACAACGACAACGGTGATACGGAACGCGATGTATTACTCATCCCGCAATCCGCTCATGGCACGAATTTCGCAACTGCGACAATGGCTGGCTTCAAAAACGAAAATAAAGATGGCCGACAAACAGGTATAATACTTCTCGAGTCGGACAACTCTGGTTGTGTTAACCTAGCAGACCTAGATGCCAAACTTGAAGAACATAAAGGCCACATCAGCGGGATTATGATAACCAATCCAAACACGGGTGGCGTTTTCGAAAAAGATTTCAAAATTATTTCTAATAAAATTCATGCTGCGGGAGGACTCGTCTACATGGATGGAGCGAACATGAATGCCATCGCAGGTTGGATCGACTTAAACGCAATTGGTGTTGATGCGGTTCATAACAACTTGCACAAAACATGGTCAATCCCTCATGGTGGCGGTGGCCCAGGTGATGCAATAGTCGCCGTAAGCGAAAAGCTAATCCCGTTCCTTCCAGGCAAACAAATCACTTTCGAAAACGGAAAATACGCTCCTATCACGCCAACAAAAACCATTGGTTCCATTCATAGACACTGGGGAAACTTCGCCCATAAGGTGCGTTGTTACACTTACCTCCTTCGGCTAGGTAAAGCAGGTGTTCCAAAAATGTCTGCCGTTGCCGTGTTAGCTTCTAGATATCTTCAGAATCTATTAAAAGATTTCCCCCATTTACCCAAAGGATCCCACAGTGAACCTCGTATGCATGAGTTCATTCTGACCTTAGAGGAAAAAGAATTTGAAACACTAGAAGCTAACGGCTTAGCCAAGACAGGAGCTATCCCGAATATAGGGAAACTATTTCTAGATTTCGGTTACCACGCTCCTACAGTAGCTTTCCCTGAAGTTTTCGGACTAATGATCGAGCCAACGGAAAGTCATACAAAGGGAGAATTAGATCGTTTAGCTGAAGCCATTCTTGCTATAAAGAAACTCATTACGGAATGCCCACAAGCAGTTGTCAATGCACCGCATTTCACTCCTGTTGATAAAGTTGATGAAGTAACCGCCAATAGAAATCTCATCTTAAGTGAAGATTTGCAGACGTTACCGACGTTACCTTCTAATCGAATCCGACCAGAAGAACTACAAGCAACGCCTATCAATGAAATTTACGAAAAGCTCTTAGCGCTTTATAAATAAACGGACTCAAGTCATGGGTTCTCAAAAGGTTGTTTGTATCACCGGTTGTACCCGTGGACTCGGACGTGCTATGGTTTCGGAATTCATCAAGAGAGATTTTCTCGTTGCTGGTTGCGGAACAAACACTGAGTTAGTTCAAGAACTCACCAACACCTACGGTAGCAATCACTTGTTCCAAACGGTCAATGTCACCGAAGACCTTTCCGTTAAATCATTTTCGGAGTTAATCATAGAAAAACTAGGAACACCCACCTACCTCATAAATAATGCAGGTGTCATAAATAGAAATGCTCCCCTGTGGGAGATTACGGAATCAGAATTCTCTCACGTCATCGATGTAAATATTAAAGGTGTAAACAACTTCATTCGCCACTTTGTGCCAGCAATGATCAAAGCCAAAGTGAAAGGCACGATTATCAATTTCAGTTCCTATTGGGGACAATCGACTTCCGCTGATGTAGCCCCCTATTGTGCCTCAAAGTGGGCAATTGAAGGCTTAAGTCGTGGACTCGCAGATGATCTTCCGCAATACATCACCTGCGTGGCGTTCAACCCCGGTGTCATCCAAACAGATATGCTTCGTTCCTGCTTTGGTTCTAGCGCTGAAAGCTACCACACTCCCGATCAATGGGCTAAAGCAGCGCTCGACCTAATACTCTCCATTTCACCGAAAGATAATGGCCGAACATTGACAGTGTAAATGGCTCTAACTTAATTTGACATCGCGAGCCATCTCAATCAGCCTTCATAAATGGAACATGAGAGGCCACCAGAACAAGAAATCAGTTTATTTAGTAAGTTAAAAAAAACACTTGGCCCTTTGGGACTGGTAATAATCCTAATTTTAAAATTTGGCTCTAAGTTAAAGTTTTTAGTTTTACCCCTGATCAAGTTTTTCCCAATCCTGCTCAAAACAGGAGGAACAATGGTTATTACAATATGGGCCTATTCAATGCTATGGGGATGGAAATTTGCGGCAGGATTCGTCATTCTAATATTAATACACGAATTCGGTCATCTAATCGCTGCAAAAATCTTTAAACTCGATGTCGGTTGGCCAGTATTCATTCCTTTCATGGGAGCAGTGATAGCACTCAAAGAAGCTCCTAAACACGCATGGGTAGAATTCTGGGTAGCAGCTGGCGGTCCAATTCTAGGAGGCTTCGCCGCACTGATATGCCATCGAATATACATCGCAACCGGTGATCCATTCTTCGCCGCACTGGCCTATACCGGTTATTTTTTAAACCTCTTCAACCTAATGCCGACAGGCTTTCTTGATGGTGGAAGAATGGTTACCGCCCTATCTCCTTGGCTTTGGGTTGTGGGCATTATTATCGCAGGTGCTTTTGCAATCTATAGACCCTCCTTTATAATTTTCCTTATCTTAATATTTTCATTACCTCGTCTAATTTCTCTATTCCGAAAAAAATCTGATGTTGAAAAACGCTTTTTTGAAGTATCACCCTTCCAACGCGGAACAGCTGCGCTTGTTTATTTTGGGCTAATCCTCGCACTTGGGACAGGAATGCTAAACACGATGGTAGAGCCAAAGTAGTGCCTTTATCCATTCAGGTAATAACAAGAAATTCACACTCACTTCACCTGTCCTAAAAGCCATGTTTTCATGGATGAATCGACCGATTCGCTTTTACTTGCCATCCATATATTCAAATAAATATAACCTCGCAATTAAAGCAGGGTAAATACATATTCCCCATGGCCTCATTTAAGTTATGGAAAAGAGTAAAAAAACGGGAAACAAGCACAATATAGCATCAGATAAAGCCACGAGTCTCTATCAGGATTTCATCCTCGAACGAGAAGAAATATTAAAACACAAATGGCTTGAATCTGAAAAGAAAGGTGAAGATGTAGGATTTGACACTGCATTACTCGACTGGGTAAACCGCCACCAAAACAAATGGAGAGAGAATCGGAAAAACATCATAGATGTGGATTTAAACAAAGATAACGCTTTTGTTGAACCCTCCGTATGTGTGGAAAACCAGTACTCACAACTACACAAAAAGGTATTTAAATTTGATTTCTTAGCAGAGAATGAAAACGAAGACGGCTTAGAGGAACAGTTTACTGCAGATAAAAGCACTCGAGTTTTAGTTTTTGCCCATGACGACATCAGCCAAGGTTTCTTGAAAGACCTACTGAATGATTATGGCTTTACAGTAGATGTTGCCTCAACTCATGTTGAAACAGTTTTGAAATTTAGAAAAATTAAGCACGCTATTATTTTAGTAGACATGCACTTCTCCAACCTCAATTTAAAGCGAGAAGGCTTACAAGCGATTAGAGACACAAGAGAGTTCATCACTAAAGATGAACAACCCACCGTCATTGCGATCGGCCATCTCGGTGCAGATGCCATAAATCAACAAATATGCCTTGAGGCTGGGTCTGATTTTTTCTTTGAAAAACCCATTCATCTAAATGACCTCGTTCAAGTCCTTAATGATCGCGGACTGCTGAAGCAAAAAACGGCGTAGATCAGCTGCCTTTAAAATCGCTGATCTTTGACGATGTGGATAATGATGATTTCACAATTCGCCATGGCCTCATAGGAATGTTCTAATATTGCATCAAACTGAATAGCTTCCCCTGATTTCAACTCGTGCTCTTCGCTGCCAACAGTTAACTTGATTGCCCCTTTCACAACCCAACAGACTTCATAATCGTTTTGATGAATTTCAGGCTTAGCGGTTTTTGCCCCTTTAGTCGCTGTTCCTGAAAAGCACTTTAAATTACCATAAGTGATTGTTTTAAAATTAAAGTTATTAGAACTATACTTATCGGCCGTGATTTTATGAGCGAATTGCGTCTCAGCTAACCCAATCAGATCCTGAGCACTCAAATCAAAGGCTCGAGCAAGCTTATAAATAGTTTCAAGCTCTGCCGATGTTTGGTTACGCTCTAATTTGGAAATAACCGCAGTAGATACACCCGACGACTGAGAGACATCACTAATGGTTAATCCATTACGTTTACGCAAATCTCGCAATACTGTAAAATCAAAACGAGGAACATCTGTTGCTTTATTCTCCATACTCATAAGTAAATTATATTAGTTAAAGGGTTAATGGTAATTTATGTTCTATGTATGTTTAAATTCATTCTCACAAACTTCGTCCGTAAGATAACTCGCCCAATTCTTCTCAAAAAAGATGGTTCCCGGATCTTCCATTTCTCTCAACGGAACTTCTTTCAGACTAAAACCACCTTCTCGGTAAGTGATAACGATCTTCTTCCCCATGTCATCTTCCTGTTCCTCAATGTAACGATATTCGCTCAGGTCTTGATTTCTCGCTTCCGGAACGACCGTTCCCTCTCCAGCACATATTGCTCGCGCCCCGCGACTGCCACCCCCATTTTCCACATAATGATGTAACGCCATCAAAACAGCCTCACTCGTCAAAACCATTTGCTTCCACTGAAAGTAGTCGCTGAGTTTATCACTCTTTAATTTCAATCCATCCTCAGATACGCGCTTACGCAAAGCGACAGCGTCTTTATAGGCTTTTTTGACTTCATTTTTTTGACAAATAAAACCGGCTTCATCACTCATACGAGACTGGACCTCACTCTTAAGATCTTCAACCTCATAGCCACTGTCAGCCTCACTTTGTAACGCTATCTCTTTCAGAACATTTTCAATTTCCTTTTCTACATCACTTCGATTCCACGCTGTAGATTTCAGACTACGACTCGCAAGGTGCGTCGCACAACGAGTTCCAAAAACCTGACCGGCATTCAGTGCTGCTCCTCCGGGACGAGTCACTCCGTGAGTCCCCGCAACTTCTCCAACCGCATAAATATCCTCATGACTCGACTGTCCCCAGATCGAAACATTGACCCCACCGTTCATGTGCTGATTATTCACATTGAAAGCTAGAGGCTCCGTATTCAAATCCGTGCCATGCATTTTATATAACTCAATCGCAAGTGGATTCATGCGTAATAACCGATCAATTGGCATTTCCTGCATCGCTTCATTATTCTTTAAATAAACAAATACATCCTCATCCAATCGCTCTAAAGAAAATGGCTCATCACCTGGCACTGCCTCTGGGTTACGATTAAAATCCATATAAACCGTGCGCCCTTTTTTCGATTCCACATAGACAGCCAAATCCAATAAAGATGAACCATAACGACTCATACGTGTCGCATGAAAAGGCCACTGGTAACCTTTACGGAAAACATTAGAAACCAACTCCTGAGTCGTACGATAATAATCTGCGAGAAAGTTACACTCCTTCCCCTGTTCATCAACAGAATATATATAGGGGATCACTTGAACATAAGTCCCTGACAAATTCCAAGGGAAATCTTCCCTACGAGTGCCTATGCCAAATTGACTTTCAGTCAAATTGACCACTTCCAATCCTGCTTCAATTGCCATGCCCAATGAACCGTAACACTTATGCGGATAAACTGAATCACGATATAACTCACCTGGCCCTCCGGTCGCCAAGACTAACTTCGAACAAGCAATATATATTAAAGAATATGGATTCGAGTTTTCTTCGCGACTAACCGCTAATACTCCGGCTAAGCCTTTTTTAGCATCCTGATCACGATAAAGAATCTTCACGACTGTTGTTCCCTGCAAATAGGGTACGCCTAAACGAATTGCTTCCTCAGTCAACACCTTTACCATCAGCCTTGATGTGCGAGGCCCACAACTAGTAGCTCTTCCTACATCATCATGGTCAGTCTGATATCTCAAAACAGCTCCGAATCGATCCTGAGGCAATGGGAGTCCCATATATTGCAAACCAGAGAAAGCATTCAAACTACCCGTCGCTTCAACATAGGCCGTATCCTTATCCATACACCCACCACTACCAATATCGGAAGCCAACTTATTAAAATTGTCTCCATTGTTAGAAGTCCCAGCCGTATGCAAGGTCTGTTTATCCGAACCACTGCAAGCGGAAGTCCCCGAATAAAGTCCTGTGCTAGCAATCACCACATCTATGTTACGACGCTTCATTTCCACTGCGGCTCGATTGCCTGCTGCTCCACTTCCTGCAACTAACGCAGTGCATTGAAAAACCGGTATTTTCAAACCATTAATAACAATCGACTCTTCACTTTTACGACCAGGCACCCTACCCGGCATCTTTACATTAGTCAGCTCGTCGAGAATCTCTTTGGGAATCGAATTACTCATAATAAATCCTATAATCTAATAATAGCTAGGGAGTGTTTTAAAATTAAAGAAGCGATGGTTTGAACACAAAACACTGAGAGCATAGCTGCTTTAATTTTTCTTGGACAATAAATTTCAATAGATAATGCATCGCACGAGAAAAAGAAAGTGTCAAATTATTTATTACGACACGATCTTGCAAGGAAGTGCTTGATTTTCCAAAAAACAACAGTTAAACCATTATTAAACATAATATTACAAACAATAACGAGATATTTCAAAAACATGATCGAGTTTCTCCAACTGAATATTATTACAATATTCATGTTGACAAAGAAACACAAAAGACTAAGTATATAAATCATGAATGAAGCCCTTAACAAAATCTCAAATTTAAAAATTGTTCCAGTTGTTGTATTAGAAGACGCTGAGAATGCACATCCCTTAGCAGAAGCGCTCGTTGCAGGTGGCTTACCCTGCGCTGAAGTCACTTTTCGCACTGATGCTGCCCTTGAGTCAATAAAAGCCATGTCGAAGGCCCCTGAACTACTGTTAGGTGCAGGAACAGTTCTAACAATCGATACAGTAAAAGCCGCGATGGATGCTGGGGCTTCTTTTATTGTTTCCCCTGGATTCAATCCAAAAGTAGTTGGCTATTGTGTTGAAAACAATATCCCGATCACTCCTGGTATTTCTAATCCAACTGATATCGAAATGGCCTTAGAGTTTGGATTAGAAGTTGTTAAATTTTTTCCAGCAGAAGCAATGGGTGGTGTTAAGACTCTAAAAGCCATCAGTGCTCCCTATAATAAACTAAAATTTATGCCAACAGGAGGCATTAGTGCTAGTAATATCATGGACTATCTATCACTCCCCTTCGTTATTGCTTGTGGAGGTAGCTGGATGGTTAAAGGCGACTTAATCAATAACAAGAATTTTACTGAAATTAAAAACCTAACTGCTGAAGCCGTTTCATTAGTTAATAATAATTAGGAAACAAAAAATGAAAATTAAAAGCCAAGAAGAATGTTCATTTGACCTAATATCTTTAGGCGAAGTCATGCTTCGTTTAGATCCAGGTGAAGGAAGAATAAAAACAGCACGTCAATTTAATGCATGGGAAGGAGGCGGAGAATACAATGTAGCTCGTGGGCTTCGTCGATGCTTTGGTTTAAAAACCGCAGTCGTGACAGCATTTGCAGACAACGAAATTGGTCGTCTTGTTGAGGATCTCATTTTGCAAGGCGGCGTTGACACCTCTTTCGTCCAATGGAAACCCTACGATGGACTAGGCCGTGAAGTTCGCAATGGCTTAAATTTCACTGAGCGCGGGTTCGGCATTCGTGGCGCAGTCGGTGTCCCTGATAGAGGACTAACCGCCGTATCACAGTTAAAACCTGGCGACATAGATTGGGATTATATTTTTGGAACCCTTGGCGTTCGCTGGTTTCATACAGGAGGAATCTTCGCCGCCCTTTCTGAGTCAACGGTAGAAGTTGCAAAGGAAGCGGTCAAGTCGGCTCAGAAGCATGGAACAATTGTTTCCTACGACCTCAACTACCGCCCTTCGCTTTGGAAATCAATTGGCGGACTCAAAAAGGCTCAAGAGGTTAACCGAGAAATTGCAAGCTCAGTAGATGTCATGATCGGCAATGAAGAAGACTTCACTGCCTGTCTTGGATTTGAAGTTGAAGGGGTTGATGAAAATATCTCTGACATTCAAATCGATAATTTCAAAAGCATGATTGAAAAAGTAACGGCTGAATTTAAAAACTTCCAAGTTACTGCGACTACATTGAGAGTCGTGAAAACAGCCACTATTAATGATTGGAGCGCACTATGCTGGAACGATGGAAAATTCTATTCATCCAATGAGTATCCTGGACTTGAAATCATGGACCGTGTTGGCGGTGGTGACAGTTTTGCCTCTGGACTCATTTATGGATTCTTAACAACCAATGATCCTCAACAAGCGGTTAACTACGGTGCCGCACATGGTGCCTTAGCTATGACAACACCCGGTGACACATCAATGGCAAACGTAAAAGAAGTAGAAAAGATCATGTCTGGTGGTGGAGCTAGAGTTGTTCGATAATCGTAAGGAGTTTAGGCTGTAGGCTTAAGGCTATTAGTTAAAAGGAAATCCATCTCACTTCCAACTTGCTTCCCCTTATTGCCTAATAGGCTAAATCCTAATGGCCTACTGCACGAGTAGTAACCAATAATTTAATAAAATATAAAAGGAGACACAAAACATGAGCGAACACGAAAAATTTAAAATCAAAAGCCACGAGGAATTATCAACTAAACTACAAGATTTAAATATCTCACTACCCGTATCAAATGACTTATCTATTTTGTCAGAATCTTATAAGCTAGGTGAGTACACTTTACCCAATCGTTTTGTGTCACTCCCAATGGAAGGTGTAGATTCCGATGAAGATCTAGGACCTAGCGAACTTTGTTTTCGACGCTATGATCGTTTTGCAAGAGGTGGCGCCGGACTTATGTGGGGAGAAGCTTGCGCCGTGCATCCAGATGGACGCT
>CAWUTK010000069.1:0-11774 GCA_963924785.1 uncultured Opitutales bacterium | reverse complement strand
GGAGAGAGGGGGATTCGAACCCCCGGTAGGTTGCCCTACACTACATTTCCAATGTAGCACGATCGGCCACTCTGTCATCTCTCCTAAAAACATATAAAATGCGTAAATATAATCCAACAATCATATAATATACTTTCACATAACGTGTCGGAATGCTCTCATATAAAAAGAGTTAGCGTTTTTAGTCAATGGAATTACCCCTATTATTATTGAAAAGATATTCTTGAGAAAAAATATCGACATATAAGCCAATATTAATGTAAATTCATAGCAATTAACCTCAATAAGACCCTCAGTAATGAAATTATCTTTTTCCGCTTTAACGGACACTGGAAATGTAAGAGAAAACAATGAAGATTGTTGGGGCATCTTTGACTTAAATACCTCAGCTAAAATCGAGAACATTGCATGCTCCATTGAGAGCGAAGAGAAAGGCCAATTATTTATAGTATGCGATGGAATGGGAGGGCATAATGCTGGTGAAATCGCCAGTAACCTCGCAATCAATTCTGTCAGTAGTAAGATTTTAGATTTCACTAGAAATCAGGATTTGAATGCTAGTGAAATCGAAAAGTTTCTGGTGAAATCTGCTAAATTGACCCATCAAGAGATAATCGACGAAGCAAGAAATGATCGTTCAAGGAAGAACATGGGGACAACCCTTATTGGCACATGGATTCATGACAATAAAGCCTACCTGATGAATATTGGGGATAGTCGACTTTACCTTGAGCGAAACAATAAATTAGAACAAATTAGCCATGACCAGTCCCCTGTCGGTGAAATGCTCAAAAATGAAATCATCTCCAAAGAGGAAGCTTTCACTCATCATTTGAAAAATTATGTCGATCAAGCTCTTGGGGGAGGACTTGACGCCGTTTCTCCAGAAATACTTTCTTTCGATTTAAAAAAAGGTGATTTCATTCTATTATGTTCTGATGGTCTAAATGATTCTCTTCAAGATCACCAAATTCAAGAAACGATTCAAACGAATCGCAATGCAACTCCCCGCGAGATTTGCCAAATGTTAGTCAATAACGCAAAAGATGCCAATGGATCTGACAACATAACCGTAATCTGTTGCAAAGTCGATGAATAGGAAACTTAAATGCTAGACGTCGACAATCTACAACCCGGTGAAAAACTAGGTGATTATGAAATCATCAAAGAAATTGGCCGTGGAGGCATGGGGGTAGTATACTTAGCAAGACACCTTTATCTTAAAAAACGATTTGCCCTTAAAATTTTACCATCTGAATACTCAGAAAGCCCTGATTTCACCGCAATATTTCAACAAGAAGCCCAAACACTCGGGAATTTAAAACATCCCAACGTTGTCGAAGTTCACAACTTTGGAGTCCAAGACGGTGCACAATACATCGTAATGGAATACGTGGAAGGAACCTCTATACAGCAATACCTAGAGGATGATTGTGGCGGAAAAATGCCCCCTCAAGAAGTTTACGCAACTTTATACGCTGTTGTATCTGGAGTAGAACATGCGCATGGAAAAGGGATTGTTCACAGGGATCTTAAACCCGATAATTTTCTTCTTGATTCAGAGGGCACTGTTAAAATAACAGATTTTGGTTTAGCTCAACTCATGGATGTAGAATACTACCAATCTGATAATAGAGAAACTAAAACAAAAAATACAATTTTCCATCTTGCCAATGAACAAGCTAAGGGTGGAACTTTCACCGGAGGCACAGAAGGCTTCATGGCTCCGGAAGCAGCAATGGGGTATGCCGGTGACCACAGGTCTGATTATTATGCCATTGGTGTAATCGCGTACTACCTGCTAACGGGTGAAATCCCAAAGGTTAATTTCAAACCAGCCTCAGCATTAATAAAAGGCCTAGATAAACGCTGGGATGGTTTTATAGATAAATGCCTGCAACCAGAAGCTGACGATCGGTTCCAATCGGCTCCTGAATTATTCAACCACCTGAAAACGTTAGATAAAGTCTCATTCAACTTAAATCTTTGGTCAAAAATCGGCTTATCCTCAGCTCTATTAGGCTGTCTCTTCGTGGTGCTATTTTTCATCTTGGGAGATAACACACCAGAAGAAATCCCCAAAGCAGAAACATCTATATCTGAAGAACCAAAAAAGAAAGAGCCTAAAATAAACACTACTCCGAAGCCAAAACCGATTGAAAAACCGGCTCTTCCAAAACCCAAGCAAATAACAAAGACTAAACCGACTCCTCCAAAAATTATTAAAAAAACGCCTCCAACGACTACCCCTAAAACAATAAAGCCTGCCCCTAAAATTGAAAAACCGAAAGCAAAACCAGAACCAACAATAAACAAAAGCATTAGCCCACCCATATCCGATGCTGTTGACACTGTAGAACTCACTCAGGCCGAATGGGCCTATTTTGCACCGAGCTTCTCTACGAACATTGAACTAGGTCATCCGACAAATTACATTTTCCAAACACCAACGCGTTGGGAACTCAAAGAAGAAGAAGGCGACAATAGACTATTTTTGAATACAAGTGATCACGAGATCATCAGCGGTGGAAGACCCGGCGAAATCGCCATTGCATTTTCTGAGACATTCAATGACTTCAAGATGAAACTTCAAGTCAAGTCGAATGAAATTGCCACTACCGCAATTGATAGTAGCGATTATACCATTCTATTTGGTTACAAGAATCCCGATAATTACTTAATGCTCCAAATGAGCACTTTCGCATATAAAGGAAAAAGTAAAACGCAACTGGTTCGAGTGATTAACGGAGAACGAGGAAAGACACTGTTTAACTCCCCTATTCGCGGAATCCCTGATGACGAATGGCACGACATTGAGATTCATCGTTTCTCAGAAAACATCCGTGTTCTCCTCGATGGTACAGAAATAATAAATGAAAGTAACCCTGCTGTAATAACAAAAGGCCTCATCGGCATTGGATCATCACATAGTAGTGTTTATTTTGACAATATCTCCGTAGAGAACATTGAAACCGCAGAGCTAAAATTAAAAGTCCACTCCCCCGAAGAAGAAGAACTTTCTTCCAACGATTTCATCGTCAAAGTAAATGGAAGGTCCACACCAGCAATAACCGGAACGCAATCATATCGGCTTCCAGCTGGCATATATATCAAACTAGAAATTTTTGCCGATAATTGCGCAACTTACACAAGAACATGGGACAGTATTCTAGCTAAAGCTAAAGGAGAACTCAGTATTGATTTAAAACCCGGCACAGGCTCAATGTATGAGGTTGCAAGCAACAAGCAAAACACCAAAAACACCTCCCTGAGAGGCAAACTAAACATTACCGTTTCAACAAAAATAGAAAAGATAATCCCTTCATTAACCCATGCATTCAACCAACAGTATCCATTTATCCGAATATCATCCAAAGTAGGTAGTGCATCATCATCACTATCAGCTTTCGAACGGAAACTATCCGATCTCTGCATCATAACCGAACCTGGTGGTCAACTAAGTTCATTGAAAAGTAAAAATTATAATGCAGACCTTTTATTAAAAGCTCCACTTGGAATTATTCTTAATACAAGAAATACCATCAGAGATTTATCCCCAACACAGGTCCATAATATTTTCAAAGGAAAAACGACCTCTTGGCCAGATGGTGAATCGATCAACGTCTACACCCTCAATAAGTATTCAAGTTCTTATCACATCTTTAAATCAATTGTGATTAAAAAAGAAAACTCTTTTGCTTCAAATTCGAAAATGCTAAATGACACACGAGCTGTTATCAGTGCAGTGACTCGAGATCAAAACGGTATTGGATTCATCGATACCGATTTAGCATCAACTAAAATAGTAAACGTCGCAACGATACAAAAAACAGCCTATAATAGCCCCAACTACCCACTTGCGTTACCTCTTTACCTAATTAGTCGAAATGGCGAAAGTGAAATCATTGATGCATTCATTGAGTTCGTCCTATCGCCCTCTGGACAAGATGTAATCCAACGAAGCGGATACACTCCTATCGAGTAAACAGCTGAACTAAATCAAGGCAAGAAGCCTGAGTGGCTAATTTTTTTGTCCCTGATCACCCTAATAGGAATAAAGCAAATTATCCGTTCTTCCATCCATTAAGAATATCGAGTAAATCTTCTGCTTTCAGGCCGTAATTTTCAGCAAGGATCTGTCTCTTCGTTTCATCAATATTCAATTTTATCATCTCAGGACTTTGCCACTCCAAAAAGACATACTCACGCTCACCAATCAATCCGAGCTCTATTATTTTAACATTCTCCCAATAGAACTGACGTGTGATCAACCCTCTTCTATAGAAAACCCCTTTTTGGTCGATCACCATTTTCGACCAGCCAAAAAGTGAATCGTACAAAAAAATCGCGAATAAGCCCATACAGAAATATAAACCCAAATAGGCAACCATTACATTTGCGAGAATCAACAAATAGAAAACCCCCATAAAAATCACACTAATAAGCAGAAGGTTAAGATTCCCCTTAAAGCCTCGCTTCAGAACTCTTTTGCCTTTTTCCACTATTTATAATCCGGCCTTAACATGCACATCCATGGCTTTTATCTTTTCAAGAAAACTCGCAACCTCAGACAACGGCAATGCACACGGCCCATCACAAAGGGCTTTATCTGGATCAGGATGAACCTCGAGAAATATGCTAGAAATAGACTGAGAGACTCCAGCTAACGCTAGGTCAAGAGCAGCCTCCCTCCTTCCACCAGCAGAGTTATCGCGACCGCCAGGCAACTGCAAAGAATGCGTAACATCGAACATCACCGGGTACCCAAAACCTTTCATTATTCTGAATCCTAACATATCAACGACCAAGTTGTTATATCCAAAGCTAGTTCCACGCTCACATAATATCAGTTGATCATTTCCAGCGCTTTCAAATTTTTTCAAAATATGCCCCATTTCATGAGGAGCTAAAAATTGTGCCTTTTTTATATTAATGATCGTTTTAGTTTTAGCCATTGCTGCGACTAAATCGGTTTGGCGGGATAAAAAAGCAGGCAACTGAATCACGTCTGCAACTTCTGCGACGGCATGCGCTTGTTCAGGCTCATGAACATCAGTAATAACAGGGACCCCTAGCTTTTCTTTTATTTCAGCCAAGATTTCTATTCCTTTCTTCATTCCTGGACCCCGATAAGAGTTCAAAGAAGAACGATTTGCCTTATCAAAGGACGCTTTAAAGACATAAGGAATACCAAGTTTATCCGATTGCATTTTCAACTCTGTCGCAATCTCTACAGCTAGTTCCTTCGATTCTAAAACATTCATTCCTCCAAAAAGAACCAAGGGAAGATTGTTTCCTAAACTTAAATTACCAATGTTAATGACTTTGCTCATGATATTATTTTAATTTTTTTGAATCAGTAGAACTATTCAACTCAACCTTCTTCTTAGGTGTAGAAACGGCTTCAACCTTAGGCTTCAATTCAATAACACTCTCTTCGACTATTTCGTTCCGAGCTCTAACCTGAATGATCGTTTCAATTTCTTGGCCGCCCCTTAATGCTTTAATATTAATATACTGCTCAGGTCTGACAAAAAATGTGGCATTATGCACATCTCGAATTTGCGTAATAGGATAATCCCCAATCGAGATCAAACTATCTCCTTTTCGTAACAAACTTTCTGAACAAGGAGAACCGTTTACGATATTATCAATCACCACACGCCCTCCATCTTTCAAATTAGACCGCTTACTAACCTCCAAGCCAAACCAACTATACGAAACTTTTCCTAAATTCAACAAATCATCTCTAATACGAACCACTGCCTTTACGGGGAGAACACAAGCTGACTGTATTTCTGGCAACGATGCCACCATTATGCCAAGTAGTCGGCCATTCAAATCCAAGACAGGCGACCCCCCTTCTCCCGGTCCTGCAGGATTACTAATTCTTAGAAGCACTGTAGGGAAAACTCTTTGACCAAAACTATTCGCATAACCCTGAATCAAACCAAGTGACGGGGCCGGATCAAATTCTAGAGTGCAACTAACAGCAACTGACATCGAGCCTATCGAAGGGAGCACTGTTAAATTATCTAAAGGAAGAAAGGTAAAACCCTCAGGGGTTTCATCGACCTTAAGTAACGCAATATTGGTCAAAGGATCACTCCCCACTACCTGTGCAGAGTAAGCAGTTCCATTATGCTCAATCCAAGCTCTTTCGGATTGGTAAACCAAACTAGCGTTAGTCAAAATATGCCCGTCTGAAGCAATAAAAAATCCAGTTCCAACTCTTAATGTAACCTTGGGCTCCTTCTGGTCTTTAATAATACGTTTATAAACCGCTTTAACCCTAACGACAGCTGATTCATTTCGCTCAAACACATCAACAACACGTTTTTGCAAAGATAAAAAATCAGAAGCTATCATCGCGTTTGAGATAGCGAGTAAGCAAAACCAAAAAAAAAGGTTCTTTTTTAACATAAAAAAGATTTAAGTTTTCTTAAAATGCTGAAGCGTAAACGCCCAAAGAACTTACATTTATATCGATGGAGCTACTCTCATATTCAGTATATTCATTCTCAGCAGAAGCTAAGATATAAACTTCTGGAGAAAAGTCTTTGGAATATGACAGATCGTCTTCTTCCTTCACTGGAATAAAATCCACGATAAAACTGGGTTCAATCTGGTCAGAAATCTCTGACGAAGATTGTTCAACTGAAATGAGTTCATGACTAGAAGCAACCGTTTCAACTGAATCATTCTGCAATGGTTCACTCGGAACAAAAATAGTCAGTGCAAAAACAATTGCAGCAGCTACAGGCACATGCGGAGTTGTCACTTTCAAAAATGCAAACAATTTATCGCGTTTTCTCTTCCTCTGAACAATTTCCTGCATCGCTTTATGCCGAATTCTTTCTTCAAACCCTACCCACACACTAGTTGAAGGCTTTTCATAACGCTTCAATTGAAGTAAATCTTCTAGCTTAATCTCTGAATGGTCTTCTCTATCACGCATAATATTAAAAACTTATGAAATATACCTCTTTAAACTCTTCTGTAACTGCTTCTTTGCATAATGTAATCGAGAACGAACGGTTCCTTCAGAGCACTTAACAATATCAGCGATTTCACCATGTGAAAGCCCATCAATTTCATGCAAAACAACAATTGTCCTATGCTTCATAGACAAACTTTGAAGCGCATCGTTCAATTTTTCTTGAAGTTCGTTCATTAAAGTATGTTTTTCTGTCTGATTTTTCGCAGATAATGCTTCAAATGCTTCACTTTGACTAGCCTCTTCAGACAAATTATCAAAACTGAAAAAACGACGAAAACGATTCTTTTTAAGATGACTCAAGGTGGTATTCACACCAATACGATATAACCACGTAAAAAACGATGATTTACCTTTGAAACGATTTATTGAACGAAAAGCCTTAATAAAACTATCTTGAGTTAAATCAGCAGTTTCTTCTCGATTAGAAGTCATGTTATAAATAACTGAATACAAACGATCTCGATACTTGACCACCAATTTGTCAAATGAACAAATATCGCCTGCTTGAACCTTTAATACAAGCTCCATATCTTCATTCCTCAACTCGGATTTCTCTGAATTAACTTGGGGTAATGAAAGAGTAGCTGTTTTATTAAAACTCATTAAGTTGCTAGTTATAAGAAAAATACAGAATAAATCAACACAAAAACCACCTACTTAATAAGCCGTTTCTGGTGGAAACAGAACTTGCTTAAATGTTTTTATTACAATTTCAATATCAAGCCATATGGACCAATTTCCCACATAATGAAAATCTAGTTCTATTCTCTCATTAAGAGATTCCTTATCAATCACTTCGCCTCGTAGTCCTCTACATTGAGCAGGGCCAGTAACGCCGGGCTTAACAAACTGACGGACCTTATAAGCCTTAAAATCTTTGCTAAATAGAGCATCATGACATGGCATATAGGGACGGGGTCCGACTAAACTCATATCCCCCCTCAAGACATTCACAAACTGAGGGAGCTCATCCATACTAAACTTCCGAATAAACCGCCCAAAAGGAAACACTCTCTCGTCATCTTTTACCGCTTGAACCGATTCTTGTTCATCGTCATCCTCTTCACTGTGAGCCATTGAACGGTATTTTAGTATAGTAAAATGGCGCCCGCCCGCTCCCACTCTCTCTTGTGTAAAGAAAACAGGTCCAGCACTTTGCATTCTTTGAAAGAACCAAACCATAACTGTCGTGAGAGGTAATGCTAAAAAAACAACAGGGATACTAATCAATAAATCAAACACCCTCTTCATCGTTCGATTAACAGGACTATCCAAGGGTTCATTCTGCAGTGTATAAAAGGCTCCGCCAGACTCCTCGAGTGGAATCAATGGATTATCAAAAATGTCTGGTAATGGATTATAAAGCAAAAATCTTGAACCATTCCTATAGCAAAGTTCCACAATTTCAGATAACCACACATCAGTTGTTCGGTCAGGAACAATGATTACTTTCTGAACAACTTTATTTTTTAAAAGCTCTGACAGATTCTTAGTTCCACCAAGTTTAGGAAAACCGCCAACATCCTCATTAAAATCGCCACTCGGGATAATGACTCCTTTAATATCGAACCCTTTGCGTTCATAATTAGCCAACCAGCCCTTCATCTTATGAAGGGCTTTACTACTTCCAACAATAACCGTTGAATTAAGCCTTTTATCTCTAAGAAAAAATTCTCTTAAAAAAATTGGTATGAAAAAATTGGAAATAACTAAAATTGGAAAATAACTGGCAATTAAGGCGACAAGAAACGAACGACTAGTATGGCTATCCTTTGTTGCAAAATAAGTAGAAAAAACAAAAAACGCGATCAACGCCAACTGGAGGTTCGAAATAGCGATCCCTTTTCTAAACGATCGCCAATGCCGCAGAGTGAAAAAATTATCATACTCCTGCAATGTCCCCATTGAAGCCGTCGCAACAGCAACAATAATGCAAATAAGGTACATCCAAGGCTGAGAAGATAACACTAATTTAAAGTCCAACAACCTTTCCCAAAAAAGCAACACGAACCAAAACCAACCAAACGCAATCAGCAAAAGTAAACACTTATGCATCGAAAGGATTCCACTAATTCTATGATTCATTGAGATTTTTAATTATAAAACAAACAGGCTAATATTCACTTATTAATACAATATAGTGCGATTTTTAAGATTTTTCAAATTCCCTATAATACATTAATTCAAATTATTGGAACCCAACTACCCTTTTTTCAAAGCTCTTTCGACTAAGATATTCCGCTTTTCAACGAGTTGCTTCAATCGCATTTTAAAAATAGGCACATCAAGTATCCAGTCAAAATTTTCCCTATCCAGCTTTAGAACACTTACCGTTTTCTTTGCCATGACACGATAATCTTCCTCCTTTTTACCGAGATAAAATGTTGCTTCACCAAACACTGGAGGAGAAACAAACTCCTTAGGCAAAGCACCTTCATCAATTTCAACCTTAAACGCATTCGCATCATCACTAACCCAAAGCGTATCGAGATCATCCTCGGTTTGACAAAGATAATCGCCTTCTCCCAATACAACCTCATCCGCATACTGTGCTATTTTGTTCTGAATATAAATAGGAATCTCTGCGCTAAATAAGCCAGATCCTTGAACAATGACACGATGTCTCCAGATTTTCTCCAAAACACTCTCGTCTTGCCCCCAACCCAGTCGACCGGAAAAAATTCCAAGCGTCATTGCCGCTTGTTTAAACAATAGGCCGGGGATTCGAAGTACATACAAATAACTATCAGCTCGAACAGTTGCCGTTCGGGGGATTTCTCTTAAAACACCCATATCTCCGATCAAATCGCCTGCATTCACATTTGTAATCTTAACGATAGTATCGTCTTTTTCTATCCAGATACTACCTGTTCCACTGATCACCATATCAACAAATGTAGAGTCTCCACCCATTTTCAAAAAGGGCGAGTTCGCTTGAATTAATTGTATTTCGTTATCAGATAGTATCTTAGCATACTCGAGCACTCGATCTTCGCTAACATAACCTTTCTTGAGTCGCTCCTCCAACAATGCATGCAAGTAATCGTAAAGATATTCAAAGGCACGCTCTCTGTGCTTATCTTGATAGTAGCGATCATCACTCGTTCCCATATTACGGGCAGATCCAGCAAAGGCGATTTGCCCAACCAATACCGTTGCCTTAACAGGCAGAAATTCTTCTCGAATATGCCCCAAAACAATCTGTTCAGATTCGTCATCAACAAAATCTTCCCAATGACCATGAACAGAAAATAGCTCACCTCCAGGCTTCGTCCCAACATCGATCTTCTTTACCGTCAAAGGCTCCTGGAGAAACGCCTTGTAATCATCAAATCTCTTCTGAGAAAAATGGCCATCATCCACAAGCTTCTGGCAACGAGTGTAATTTAGAATATCACTCATGTGACCATAGCTTTTCCACTCACCATTCACGATTGCTCTAATTTTGTAAATAGCACAGGGCACAGGGTGAATGGATGGGTGCGCAGTAATATGCAATCCACAATAATCAAACTCCTGGCCATATCGAATCGGAACATGATTGAAAAACTCCGACAGCTCCTGCATGTCCATATCCATCATTGCGGAGGCTTTTAACAAAATACTTTTCCAAATTATTTTAGGACAAATAACCGTCACCTTTTTATCCATATGCATCAACATGGACAATTCGCCGATATGGTCATCGTGATTATGTGTAAACAGAACAGCATCAATTTCAGTTCGCGAAATACTGACCTTTTCCAAAAGATAAGGGACATTCATTGGCAAATCAATACAGACAATCTTGCTTCTCCACTGAATCAATGTGTGCATGCAACTTTTCGGAGAAAACCCATCTTCTTCTCCGGTATCAATAACTTGGAAAAGGCGATATGGAATATTTTTTACATCAATTTTTAACGGCGGGATATACTCTTCGCCCTCCTTAAGGTTGCAGTCAATAAATACTTGCTCGCCCTGATATTCAATTCCAAATACGTTAATCGCTTCTTTCCAAATACGAACCCCATTATACTCAGTCGCCGTCTCAAGCGTTGGACAATCTTCCAAACGCGTCAATGGCAACAATTCCAATAATTCATCGGCTTTTTGTATTCCATTTAACGACAAAGCACGGATTTCATTCATCAATTCCTCAGTCTCAGAATCCAACAAATCACAATCTTTCATTTCCGACTCGTCATAAAAACCGAACATACCTCGCCGAAAGCTCTCAGAACCGAGTTCCAGTTGACGACGAGAACCAATCAACATGGGTCTAATCCCATCAAAATACATACCTTGGTTAAACATGGCATGCAGCAACGGAAATTCTACCAAGTTACAACTAATCCCCTTCTCCGTTTGTAGTTTCAAATCAGGATAAACGATTCCGTTATACGACAAATCCCTCTGAATCATAAACTTAGCGATATCCGGCCAGGCGTTAAATATCCAAGAAATATCCGCTTCTTCAATCCTCAGTAGAAATGATGCCGCACAAATCTTAATGACTTCAATTTTTGATTTTGGCTGCTTAGGAGTATTCTTCGTCATACTTTAACTTTAATATTAGGTTTGGTTATATAGTACATTAATTTATCAAATATTGAATGTCAAAAGGATTTATCCATCAATGATATTTGCATTTGGGTGCAATTTTTTGTGCGGGGAGAATTAAGCCGCTTTTTTCTCCCAGTAAATGTTCCATTGTCCATTTGCTCTGCTAGATCGAGTGCAAACAAAAGCTTCAGCATTTGCTCTATTCCAAGATGCTCCTGGTATTTTCATT
>CAWUTK010000068.1:0-15045 GCA_963924785.1 uncultured Opitutales bacterium | reverse complement strand
CACTTAATGTTGATGGGACTAGTAACGCCACCTATGGAAATCATGAAGAATTCTATTCGCAACGATATGCGGAGCCTCGTCTTGGCAACTATACATATAACAGCGACGAATCACTTGTTCATACCATAGGCATGCTCGCTGGAGGCGATCCTTATCCTTTCCTGAACAGTTATTGTCGAACCATGGCGCCCGATGACTTTGACCCGGATTCACTTGCACCTTTTGTTCGCCCTATGGAAATCTTTATAGCATCAAACCCAAGAGCATGGTTTACCGGCCCTAGGTCTTCCAGTTTTCAGAATCATTTCCGAAGCCCAAACTCAATGTTTGAGATGCTAGAACTCGATGGTACGGGTATCTTGCCATTCGATGTTGCGGGTAATAACGGATTCTGGGGCGCTAGTTATTCATCGAGTAGTGGTTACTCACAGTTGGCTTGCTGGGAAATCCCCAGATCTCCACTGCTCTCAATTGCACAACTCCAACACGCACATACACAAAGAATGTTTTATGAGCCCTCCTATCCAATTGGAAATTCCTACGCAACTCCTTACGTAACACGCAATGTAACGTTCTCTTGGAGGAGGATAGGGGGGAGGCATTGTTCTTCCTTAGACATGTCATACCTTATGAATGAAGCGCTTTGGGATGGTTATTATTTTTCATCCTTATCCCCCGAACTTGATGACCAAACATCAAGCATAATAGCCCCTTACTTGTCTGAAACTAAACCACTGGCAGCCACTGGCAGCGGGGCAAGCGTCATTAAAGATTTTTCAAACAGTAATGCTAAAAGTGATGTTTTAAGAAACCCGCGAATGACCTTCTATCGCTCCGATAATAAAACGAATATTGAGATCGAAACATTACTTGAAATCGATACCCCAGGTGCAGGAGAAATTAATGGCTCCTTATCAGCCGCGGCGTTTATGATGGTCGACGGAGGCTTTAATGTGAATTCTACGTCAGTCAATGCATGGAAGAGCTTACTTAGCGGACTTAATGATATCCAAGTTCCAGTGTTTGACACGCTAACCAATTCTATGGTCTACACTCGTAGCACTGATACCACTCCTGAAAAGAAAAATGTATTTTCGCGATTTGCACTCCCGATGAACAGTGAAGATTCCATTGGCGCCAATACAACTGATAATAACCACTGGGAAGGATTTCGCTCACTCTCTGATGATCACATCACAGAGCTTGCCACTAACATTGTCACTGAAATAAAATCCCGAGGCCCCTCTTTCTCTCTCGCAGACTTCATCAATCGAAAGCTTGAAACAACAGGCGACCATTGGAAATCCGGCGCTATACAATCAGCGATAGATGCCACGAATGAGATGTCGGGAACGCCAACTGGTATCAATGCTGAAATGCTCAAGGACTATCCCTACACAATGAACAAAGAAGGGAGCGTTTCCGGTGCAAGATTGTCCGAACCCTATGCCCGAACGGGATATTCTAACGGCGGTGCTGCAAGTAACTCTCTCCAAGGGTTTACAGTAGGGGGAGCACCCGGTTACCTCATGCAAGCCGACATTCTAAACTCTATCGGCCCATTCCTTAATAATCGATCAAACACCTTCACTATTCGCACCTACGGCGACAGCACCGATATTCATGGAACAGTTACTTCAAAAGCCTACCTTGAAGCAATCGTTCAACAAGTCACAGACTTTGTCGATTCGACTGATATTGCCACGACTGACATGGCCTCAATCAGCACCATCAACCAAACCTTTGGGCGGAAATTTAAAATCGTATCTTATCGATGGTTAAACGAAAGTGATCTTTAATTACTGAAGGTATTAAAGATTCAGTAAATAGACGCAATCAGACTCCTCAACAAATACTCTATGCAAAAACTACTTTTTAAGACATCTCACAAAAGCAATGATGATTAACGAAAAAGCAAACAAGCGATATCGCCCTGCGTTCGCCTTAATCATTGCATTGTCACTCATGTCTTTTATCGTCTTGTTGACGCTCACAATGTCAGCTCTGCTTAAAACGCAAATTGAAGAAAGTTCCACCGGTTTAGAAAGTGATGTTGCTCGTAACAATGCCTTGCTGGGACTTCAAATAGCTTTAGGTGATATCCAGAAATACGCTGGGCCTGATCAACGAACAACGGCAACCGCTGACATGCTGACTACCACTACAAATGCTGAAGAAGAATATTTTACAGGTGTTTGGAATTCGGCTGCTCCTGATCCCATCACAGGAAAGGTTAAAGGTGACTTTCTGCGCTGGCTAGTTTCTCAAGATATCAGTAATCCTGTGCCAGTTAACCTTAATGGTTCAGGTTACAGCGGTGATATCGATTTGGTTATAGATCAAGATAGTAATACGACAACGGTTAAGGTTGAGAAAATAAGTGCTCCGAATTCATTAGGCACCGGAAATTACGCCTACTGGGTCGGCGACGATGGCGTTAAAGCGAAAGCTAATTTACCGATAAAAGACAAAAATATTTCTTATGGCGAACTTACATTTGAAGACTGGGTTGAAGGATCACAGGTCATCTTTGCCTCACCGAGGTATGGTATCGAGCACTTTGATAATACGGATTACTCCCTATATAAAGAGAGTGTAGATAGCGCAGATCTTTCAGGGAACACTCGGCAAGATTTTCAAAGCCTGATGGGGAAAATTATCAGTAAAGATCAAGTTCAATTGATCGATACGGCGACAAATAAGTTTGATAAAATAAATGATACTTACTATCACGATTTCACAACCCACTCAATGGGCCTTCTCACAAACACTAAGGAGGGTGGCTTAAAGGAAGATCTTTCACTTGCCTTTGAACACGGGACAAAAGCTGATAGTGTCAGTCCTGTCTTACCGGCTGGTCACAAGGGGAAACTAACTGGAGACGATCGTTTTGTTTATACCATTCAGAATTGGTGGCACCGTTATGGTAATGCAACGGCAGGCGGTCCAGGACTCATTAGAGTAAGAGGACCCCGCTGGGACCTACTTCAAGAACATTACAATCTCCACAAAACACTTAAAGCCTATGCCGTGGGGGAAAACCAACCGACACTTAACTCTCAATTCGGTAACCCACACGGCTTAATAGATGATAGGTTTTCATGGCAGCATATTAATAGTGGTGACAGTATCGGGGCACCAAATCCGCGAAATGACTTCCGCTGTTTTTATCGGGAAATCGACCATGTCATCGATCTCGCCGTGCTTAATGTCCGCAAGGGCGGTGGTGGCCGGACATATTACCCTTTAGATAACCCTAGAGCACACGCCGCTCGGCTAAACCCTATTCCACTGGTAATGAGTCATACCTATAGTTTGTACTCACCACCGACGGGGACAGGTGGAGCACCTGCTGATACTATCCAGCTTATAGGTAATCCTATGATATTATTATGGAATCCTTATAACATTCGATTGAAATTCGATGTCAATGATCCCAGTGTTTTAGATCCTTCCTTTTCAATAAAAGAGAATGTCATATTCGACTTCAAGGGGGCTGCTTTAAGCTTCCCAACAGGACCGATGTATAAGAGCGCTCTCATGACGGCTCACAGTTTCTCAGGGGTCGGTAGCATGCCCCCTAGTGGTGGTGCAACCCTTCTGCGAATCGCAAAAGCACTTTTAGATTTTCAGCCAGGAGAGATAAAATTATTTTCGGCCTCCAATGATGTAACTGATCTCGATGACCCTTATCGGCATCACGTATTACAGATTGCCCAACTAGGATACAATCCGAAAGGGGGTTGGATTTTTGACGAACTGGATCAAACGCTCCCCGTTGGCAAGTTTCTCACATGCACTGGTGATTTCGTAACCATTGTTAAAGCGACCTCCACGAGAAAAGCTATGTTTAGAGAGTCAGCAACCAGCGGGAGTTATGAACAATTTTACAGCGCAGTCTTTTCAACCACCGGTAATGATATTTGGGATTATAACATGGATGAGAATATTGTTCACAACATGGGTTTACTTGCAGCACAGAACATTTTCCCCTTTGCCGATTATTTTAATCGCACGATGGCTCCTGATGACCTAGATGATAGAGATCCAATGCTAAACCCTATAACGCGTCCACCCGAAGTATGGATGTATTCAAACCCTCGCTACTTATTCGGTTACGGCAGGTCAAGCGGCACTACCAATAGTAATAGACCGGTGAATGTTATGATGAGTGTCGAGGAATTAGATGGAACAGGTATCTTACCCTTTGACGTAACTGGTTTAAACGGCCGAAATGGATTTTTTGGAGCTAGCTATTCCGCCTCAGGAGGCTATAATCAAATGGCAAGCTGGGATATCCCTCGATCCCCCCTTTTATCGATTGCGCAACTTCAACATGCAAACACACAAGCATTTGACTGGGAACCTTCATACCATGTCGGTAACTCTTACGCCTCTCCCTATATTCGAAGAGATGAAAAAATTAGCACAGTGAGCAATAGTTATAGCTCATTAGACGTATCCTATTTAATGAATGACGCCCTTTGGGATGGTTACTACTTTTCATCCTTGTCACCTAGATATGATAGAAATGGATTCCTTGCGCCTGTTTCTGATTTCTATAAAGAGAAAACACCTCCAGCATCTAATGATTTAGACAAAGTGATTGATGAGTTTTCTCAAAGCAATGGTATCAACAACGTTTTAAGAAACCCTCGGATGACCTTCTACCGTTCTGATGATAATACCGATGCACAAATCGCGACGCTCCTTAAAATCGATGCCGAGACTGGAAGCGATATTTATGGATCAAAATCTGCTCCAGCCTTTATGATGGTTGACGGAGGATTTAATGTTAACTCAACCTCGATCAATGCCTGGAAAGCACTTTTAAGTGGCCTTAACGAAATCAAAATACCTGTTCTCAATACTGATTTAGATTCAACAACCGACACCATAACCTACAGCCAAGCTAACAAAAATGTATTTTCACGATTTTCACTTCCTTTAAATACAATTGGCGACTCTAATGCCGCCACGGATGTCGATCCCGCAAATGATCACTGGGAAGGATTCCGTTCACTTTCGGATGATTACATTACAGAGCTTGCTACAAATATGGTCGCTGAAGTTAAAGCACGCGGTCCCTTCTTTACTCTAGCTGATTTTGTAAACAGAGAACTTACCCTAACCGGTGAACATTGGAAGATGGGCGCTATACAAGCCGCTATAGATGCAACGAATGAGATGTCGGGAGTGCCAACTGGAATAAATGGTGAAATGCTTTCAGACTACCCAGAAACAGTGTTGAAAGTAAAAACGACAGGGGCAACTAATGAACGATTTCTAGAACCCTATGCCCGAACGGGATATTCTAACGGCGGTGCTGCAAGCAACTCTCTCCAAGGGTTTACAGTAGGAGGCGCACCAGGTTACCTCATGCAGGCTGATATTCTAAACTCTATCGGCCCATTCCTCAATAACCGCTCGAACACTTTCACAATTAGAACCTACGGCGACAGCACAGACATCCATGGCACAGTTACATCAAAAGCCTACCTAGAAGCAGTCGTTCAGCAAGTGACAGACTTTGTCGATTCCACTGATATTGCCACGACTGACATGGCCTCAATCAGTACCATCAACCAAACCTTCGGGCGAAAATTCAAAATCGTATCTTTTAAGTGGATTAATGAAAGTGACCTCTAAATGAAATTTCCTCAATGCCGCAATGGGATAAATCAAGCGAATATATAAAAATAATTACACTTTACTACTAATATTTCTAGGTTGCGGACGAATGCGTGCGATTGGCTCGCAAACCGTTGCCTTAAAGAAAAATCATAACAAAAAAATAAAACATAATGTATCTGTCACTAGCATCCATCACCTTGACCTCACTGGACTGGTCTTTTATCATCGGCTTCTTTATCATTGCCTTGGCTATCGGTGTTTACACCTCAAAGCAAGCGAGCAAAAGTGAGGCTGACTTTTTTCTCGGCGGACGCACGATGCCATGGTGGTTGCTTGGTTTCTCGATGGTGGCCACCACTTTTTCAACCGACACACCAAACCTCGTAACCAACCTGGTGCGCGAGAACGGTGTATCTGGAAACTGGTGCTGGTGGGTATTCCTTCTCACTGGAATGTTAACCGTTTTCGTTTTTTCAAAAGTCTGGCGTCGCTCAAACCTAACCACTGACGTCGAATTTTATGAGATGCGTTATTCCGGTAAAGAGGCGGCATTTCTACGTTGGTTTCGCTCGATCTACCTAGGTGTTTTTCTCAATGTCATGATCATGGCCAGCGTTTCACTGGCCGCCATTAAAATCGGCGGCATCATGCTCGGACTACAACCCTGGGAGTGCATTGTCTACGCAGCAACGGTCACAGTGATTTTTAGCTCGCTCGGTGGATTCAAAGGCGTGCTGTTTACTGATTTCCTACTCTTCATTATCGCCATGGTTGGTGCCATTGCCGCAGCCTATTACGCGCTCCAGCATGAGGCTGTAGGCGGGCTTTCGGGTATGATGGAAACCTTTTCCGCAAACAGCGAAATGAAAAGTAAGCTGAGCTTTTTTCCAAAACCCGGAACGAATGGTTTTTTTACGCTTTTTCTAATCCCTCTGCTTATCGGTTGGTGGTCCAGTTGGTATCCCGGAGCAGAGCCTGGTGGGGGAGGTTACCTCGCCCAGCGCATGCTAGCCGCAAAAAATGAAAAACATGCCGTTGGAGCCACGCTCTTTTTTAATGCCTGTCATTATGCCGTGCGTCCCTGGCCCTGGATTATCGTCGCCCTCTGTTCCCTCATCGTCTTTCCGGATATCGAATCCATTAAGGCGGCATTTCCGGAAGCTGAAAACGTGGCCAATGACTCTGCCTATTCCGCCATGCTCACCTTCCTTCCCGCTGGCTGGATGGGGCTCGTATTGACTTCACTGGTTGCCGCTTACATGTCGACCATTTCAACTCACCTCAACTGGGGGTCTTCGTATATCGTGAACGACGTCTACCTGCGTTTCCTCAAGCCGAAAGCCTCTCAAAAAGAACTCATTTGGGTTGCCCGAATTTCCACGGTAGTCCTGATGGTTATGGCCGGAATCATTGCCCTCAACATGAAGTCTGCGCAAAAAAACTTTGAACTGTTATTGGCGATAGGTGCCGGTACCGGTTCTATCTACATCCTGCGTTGGTTCTGGTGGCGAGTGAATGCTTACAGCGAAATCGCCGGCATGCTCATCGCCACCCTCAATGCGTTTCTGTTCTGGCAGTTCGACAACTTTGGTCTCAGTGGATCCATGCCGCTGGCCGTTAGCGTTGCTATCACCACCATCGGCTGGATAGTCATCACCTTGATCACACGTCCTACCGACAAGGCAACTCTGCGCAAGTTTGTCAAACAAACGAATCCCGGAGGACCCGGATGGAAGAAAATTTATCGCGAAGCAGAAGCCGAAGGCCAGCCAATCGACTTCCTTCACAGCGAATCCAATATCCAGCGCGGACTCATCTGCATGGTCTTTGCTTGCGCTGGCGTATACTCCTTTCTTTTCGGAACGGGATACTACCTCTATGGACAATCAATGGCGGCAACTATATGTCTGGCCGTTACGATCATCAGTTCGTTTCTCGTCTATAAAATTTGGTTTTGCGCAGATGAAAAACAAAACAACCAATGAAGCCATTTCCTCAGTGGAGATGAACGCAACTAATTTATTATGAAAATTATGAAAAAAACATTAAAAAGTTATACTTTGTTGCTAGCCAGTCTGGCACTGACTACATTTGCCCAGGGCTTACCAAGAGTCTATGAATTATGGGAACCTGAACCTGCGCCGAATAACGGTAGGTCTCAGTGGGAGGGGACAAAGGACAGTAAAAGGCCGAGATCTTATGATCGGGATTGGGAAAGATGGTCTTATCCTCTAGGTAATGGCTATACTGGTGCCAGCGTCTTCGGGCGGACAGATACCGAACGTGTTCAGATCACGGATAAAACGCTTCACAACAAGGGGATTTACGGGAAAGGCGGTCTGACTAGCTTCGCCGAAATATTTCTCGATTTTAATCAGGACGATGTCCAGAATTATCGTCGGTCTCTAAATGTGAATGAAGCCATCGCACACGTTTCCTATGAGAAGGACGGGATTGCCTATAAACGCGAGTATTTTGCTTCCTACCCGGACAATATGGTCGTCATCCGGCTCACCGCCAATCAGAAGGGTGCTCTCTCCTTTACCGTGCGGCCCGAAATTCCCTATCTTGCGATGAAGCAGCGTAACGGATCGATCACAGCTGCGGGAAATCTGTTAACCCTCAAGGGAACCGTGCCGCTATACAACTGCAATTTCGAGGGGCAGATCAAGGTCCTAAACGAAGGCGGTTCTGTGTCAGCAGATGCCAAAAGTGGAATCGTTGAAGTCAGCAAAGCCGACGCCGTCACTCTACTGATTGCGACAGGAACCAACTACCGCCTCAGTGAACACACTTTCCGCAATCCTTCGGCGAAAAAGCTCAACCCAAATGAGTTTCCGCACGACAAGTTGTCGAATCGCATTCAAGCGGCGCAGGGCATGACATATACGGCGCTCAAGGAGAGACATCTAAAGGATTATCAGAATCTTTTCGGTCGCGTTTCGGTGAACCTAAATTCAAAACCGACAACCGATCCGACGCACATTCTTCTACAGAAGTATCAGAAAGGGAAAAAGGATACCTGGCTTGAAGAGCTCATGTTCCAATACGGCCGCTACCTACTGATTTCCAGCTCACGGCAAAAGAGTCTGCCCGCTAATCTACAGGGAGCCTGGAGTCAGGATTACTACACGCCGTGGTCAGGGGGTTTTTGGCATAATATCAATATTCAGATGAATTATTGGGGCGCCATGAATACGAATCTCTCCGAGTGCTTCGAGGCCTATATTTCTTTCTTCAACGCCTATCTTCCGATCGCGAAGCAACACGCCACCGACTACGTAAAAAAACACAATCCCGGTCAAATAAAAGAAGGTGACGATAACGGCTGGATCATCGGAACTGGAGCCAACGCCTACTATATTCCCGGAGCGAGTGGTGGACATTCAGGCCCAGGCACCGGCGGATTTACTGCCAAGCTCCTTGTCGATTATTATAATTTCACTCAGGATCAAGAATACCTAAAAGATGTCGCTTACCCTGCGATGTTGTCCTTGAGTAAATTTTACTCCAAAGCACTGAAGCCACATGGCGACCTGCTTCTTGTCGAGCCATCTGCCTCGCCAGAACAAACTGCAAAACCTGAGCAGCTTGAAGGCATGCCCGGCAAATTGAAGGGCAAAAACTACATCACTGCCGGCTGCACCTTCGATCAAGGATTTGTGTGGGAAACCTTTTCCGACACGCTTCTTCTGGCGGACAATTTGGGTAAAAAGGATCCGTTCCTCAACACGATTCGCGAGCAGGTCACCAAACTTGACCCGGTTCTGATCGGTGCCAGCGGTCAGATTAAGGAATACCGCGAGGAAAAGAACTACAGCGATATCGGCCAACCGAGACATCGCCACATCTCCCCCCTCTGCCCGCTCTATCCTGGCACGCTTATCAACTCTAACCAAGAATGGATGCAAGCTGCTAGCAAAACACTGGACCTGCGCGGAAACAAAACCACTGGATGGGCCTTGGCTCATCGCATGAACAGCCGTGCTCGACTTGGCGAGGGAGATAAGGCGCATGAAGCTTATCAGCGCTTCATTAGTGAACGCACTGCGACGAATCTCTGGACGCTGCACCCTCCTTTCCAGATTGACGGCAGTCTAGGTTCGATGGCGGGCGTTGCGGAAATGCTTCTGCAAAGCCACGATGATGACATTAAAATTCTACCTGCCTTGCCGAAAGCTTGGAACACCGGACATTTTGACGGCCTCGTAGCTCGAGGAAACTTTGTGATCTCAGCGAAATGGACGGAGGGACAAGTAACAGCGATTTCCATCGTGTCCAGAAAGGGCGGCGAATGCCGGATAGTCTACCCCGGTATTGCGAAAGCTACCGTCACAGACAGCAGTGGAAACAATATAAAGGTCTCCAGTGACAGCAATGACCGGATCAACTTCTCACCCGCTGTTGGAGAGACTTATACATTAAATACAGTGAATACAACTGCTAGTGTCTTAGCAGCTGACGGCATTAAGCCGGTTACGTTCTATGTGAGCCCCACCGGTAGCGATGACTACGCGGGAACAACAAAGGAAAAACCCGTAGCCTCGCTCGCGAAAGCACGTGATCTGGCGCGATCGCATGCGGGCAAAGACGCGGTGGCAGTGAATGTGGCCGACGGCGTGTATTATCTGCCCGAAACGCTGGTCTTTAAGCCAGCGGATTCTGGTTCTGAAAAGAACCCCGTGGTTTACAAGGCGGAAAATGAAGGCGGTGCAGTGCTAAGTGGTGGCTCCAAGCTTGAGCTTGACTGGACCTCTTATAAGGACGGAATCTTTCAGGCGAAGACCCCAGAAGGTTTAGCGCTAGACCAGCTCTTCGTCAACGGGACGGCGCAACGGATGGCGCGCTATCCAAACTATGACCCCGAAAAGAAAACGGACGCCTATCAGGGCTACAGCCCCGATGCTTTTTCCAAGGAGCGGGCGGCCAACTGGGCCGACCCGACCGGCGGTTACATCCACGCCATGCACGTTCACAGGTGGGGCGGCTATCACTACCGCATCACCGGGAAAGACGCCGAGGGCAAGGTGACGTATGAGGGAGGCTGGCAGAACAACCGCCAGATGGGGATGCACAAGAACTTCCGTATGGTGGAGAATAGCGTCGAGGAACTCGACGCGGCCGGAGAATGGTTCCACAATGCCAAGACAGCCACACTCTATTACATGCCGAAAATCGGTACGGATTTGTCTGCTGCAAAGGTGGAAGTGGTGCGACTCCGGCATCTGGTCGAATTCCAGGGAACGCAGGAAGCGCCTGTCAAATTTATCACCCTGCAGGGATTTACCGTTCGCCACTCCGCACGGACTTTCATGGATTGCAAGGAACCTTTGCTGCGCTCGGACTGGGCGATTTATCGCGGCGGGGCCTTCCTACTGAACGGAACCGAGGATGTGACCCTTCGCGATTGCGAATTTGACCGGGTCGGCGGCAACGCCGTATTCGTCAACAATTACAATCGCCGGGTTCAGGTTAAAGGCTGCCATATTCACGATGCAGGTGCTAGTGGGGTCTGCTTTGTGGGCGATCCGAAAGCGGTTCGTAATCCGCTTTTTGAATACAACGAAGTCAATGATTTTTCAAAGATCGACCTGACACCTGGGCCAAAAACCGACAACTATCCTGCCGATTCGATTGTCGAGGACTGCCTGATTCACGGCATCGGCCGAGTCGAGCGACAGCCTGCTGGTGTCCAGATTTCCATGGCGCAGGGCATCACCGTCCGCGATGTCACCATCTACGACTGTGCCCGTTCAGGCATTAACGTGAGCGAAGGCACTTGGGGCGGACATCTGATCGAAGGCTGTGACGTGTTTGATACTGTGCTGGAGACGAAGGACCACGGTTCTTTCAACTCATGGGGGCGCGACCGCTACTGGCACCTTAAAGATGTACCCTCAGATAAGCTCGCCGAATTATCTCTGCTGGATGCCGTAAAAACCACGGTCATCCGCAACAGTCGCTGGCGCTGTGACCACGGCTGGGATATCGATCTGGATGACGGATCGAGCAACTACGACATCTACAACAACCTGCTGCTGGCGAAGGGGCTCAAACTACGTGAGGGCTTCCGCCGCCATGCTTGGAACAATGTGGTCGTGAACAACGGCCTGCACCCGCACGTCTGGTATGAGGGGAACAAAGATCAGGTGTATGGTAATATTTTGATGTCTCAGCACCGTCCCGCACGCATCCTGCGACCCAATGCGGATAGCGCCCGCGTCGACCAGAACCTGTATTTCGTTGCCAATGAGTCCAGAGTCAAAGCGGCCTCGGACAAGCTGGGATGGGATAAGAATTCGATCTTCGGTGACCCGCAATTTGTTGATCCATCCAGCGGAGACTTCCGTGTTAAGGAAGGATCGCCCGCCTTTGATATTGGTTTCAAAAACTTCCCGATGGATCAGTTCGGAGTGAAAAAGCCTTCGCTCAAAAAGATTGCCCGCACTCCACAAATACCCACCCTGGTGCTTGAGAAAGCACAGCCGAAGCGCCGACCTGCTAAAAATGCACGACCCGCGAAGCGGCCTTCCCCGCCTTCTGTCTGGCTTGGCGCAAACCTAGAGAACTTGGGTGGCGAAGAGTTTTCCGCCTACGGCGTTAGCAAAGAAGATGGAGGAGTCGTATTAAATCAAGTCCCCAAAGATTCCATAGCCGCTCAACAAGGCTTGAAAGAAGGAGACGTAGTACAGCAGGTCAATGGCAAGGCGGTGCGCACAAGTGATCAGCTCCTGAAAGCCTGCAGCCAAGCGGAAAGCAAACCTATCAAGCTCATGATCGTTCGCGACCAGCAGGCCAAGGAGATCGTAGACGTGCAGCATGCTGGAGATGAATAAAACATTCACACAACGCAAAAATCTTGGCCATGCCCTGCTTGCATTGGTAGCCGCCGTCGTGCCATCCCTTGCCTCACCCATTGTGCATGCGAGGGAGTCGGGCGATCGGCCTAACGTCATCGTTTTTTTTCTCGATGACAGTGGCTACGGAGATTACGCCCACAATGGCAATCCCACCATACGCACGCCAAACATATCCAAGTTGGCGCATGATGGGATCAACTTCACTCAGTTTTACGTCACCTCACCAGCGTGCAGTGCCTCCCGCTATTCCTTGTTAACCGGCCGTTATCCCGGTCGTTCAGGATTGGGCTTATGGGTTACCGGACCCGGTGCGCAGCGGCATATTCACCCCCAAGAAATCACCATTGCGGAGGGACTGAAGACTCGCGGTTACCAAACCGGCATCTTTGGCAAATGGCATCTTGGAAACCCCAACGGCAAGAATCAGTCATCTGCAGACACATTACCTCTGGCTCACGGATTTGATGAATGGGTGGGAACCAACGTCTCCCATGATTATAGCAGCGCCATGCTGCTGAAATCAGATCCTACTGGAACCACCCCCATCAAAGGCTATTCTCTTATCGCCAAGAACCTGCCATCCAAGCATGACCTTTGCGCTTCACTAACAGGAAGATCTACCGAGGCGGCTCTTTCATTTATCAAGAGAAACAAGGCGACCCCTTTCTTTGCCTACATTCCTTTCAACATGCCGCACCTGGGAATTCATGCGAGTGACCAGTTCGTCGGCAAATCCCGCCGAGGTCTGCTGGGTGACGTCATGGAGGAAATCGATCACAGCGTTGGCCAAATACGCGACCTTATCGAAGAGCTTGGACTCAAGGAAAACACCCTGATTATCTTCTCCTCAGATAACGGGCCATGGATCAAATTCAGAGACGTCAAGGACAGCAAATACGGTGATACCCGCCTTCAGGTGGGCTACGCGCAGCCCTTCCGCGACGGCAAAGGCTCTAACTGGGAAGGTGGGCACCGGGTGCCAGGCATCTTTTGCTGGCCGGGCACAATAGCTCCCCATTCCGTCGAACTCTCTCCGGCCAGCACCTTGGATCTATTGCCCACCGTTTTTGCTCTAGCCGGCTTGGAAACCCCGCAAGATCGCAGCATCGATGGCCGTGACATTCGGCCGTATTTGATGCCGCAAACCCATCAGGAGAATATACCGGAGTTTGAGTTTTATTACTCGGGACCTGACAACATGCCTTCTGCCGTTCGTAGCGGGCCCTGGAAGATGCATATTCGCATCTTATCACAAACCGGAAACGACTATGGCTTCAAGGCTTCTCGTGAAACGCCACTCTTGTTTCAAGTCGAACAAGACCTCGGAGAGAGAATTGATCGTGCTGGAGATCAGACGAACCAGATCGAGCCAATGATGAAAAAATTAAAGGCCTTTGAATCACAAGTTCAAGAGGAAGGCTCTTTCTGGGATGCTCATGGTGAGTAGGCGGACAGGCAAACAAAGTGCGGCAGCAAAGTGCCGCAGGCTAGAGCTCCTAAAAAATGAGGATATCTAAATGGTATTGTTATCTGTATCATATCGACTGGCGTATTGACGAATAAATCGTCAATGAACAAGCAAAACATAATCATGAATACCCCAACGCAGAATCGTTCTTCGATCAATAGGCAAACAAAGCACCTAAGCGCCTGCGCAGTGATTGCCGTATCGCTGATGATGACTCTATCGTCCGCATCCGCGCAGGAAGCCACTCTCAAGAAAGAATCCATCGAGGACTACAATACGCGCATGCAATGGTTCGCGGATGCCCAGTATGGGATGTTCATCCACTTTGGTCTCTATTCCCAACTCGGCGGAGTGTGGAAGGAGAAAAGTGTCAGGGGATATGCCGAATGGATCCAGAGCAAGTCCAAGATTCCCCGTGAAGATTACACTCAGCTGCTCAAGACATTCAACCCCGCTAAGTTTGACGCAGAAATCCTTGTCAGCGCGGCGAAACAGGCAGGCATGAAGTATCTGGTGATCACCACAAAGCACCATGAAGGGTTCTGCCTTTGGGACAGCCAATATACCGATTATGACGTTGCGAGCACGCCGTTCAAGGGACGGGACATTCTCGACGAGTTGAACAAGGCATGCAAGAAGCACGATCTCAAGTTCGGGCTCTATTACAGCATCATCGATTGGCACCACCCCGCACAGACAGGCCTGAGTGGGCAGACTAAAATCGTGGAAGGCCGGAAACAGGAGTATGTGGACTACCAGAGGAACCAGGTCTTGGAGCTGATTGAGAAGTATGATCCAGCCATGCTCTGGTTCGACGCTGACTGGGCCGATTGGTGGACGATGCAGGATGGCATTAATCTTTACAACGCGATCCGCACTGCCAGCCCCACGGTCATCGTTAACAACCGCGTGGCCAAACGCGATGAGCTTGAATTAGACTTCGTCACCCAGGAACAGCACCACTTCAAGGGAGCCTTCCCGAAGCACTGGGAAGGTTGCTACACGATGAACAAATCGTGGGGCTATAAAAAACATGATACGAAGTGGAAAAATGCCCAAATGGTTTATGACAAGCTCAAGGAC
>CAWUTK010000067.1:0-9153 GCA_963924785.1 uncultured Opitutales bacterium | reverse complement strand
TATGCCCATGATCTCATCCATGCTTACGCGGTTTTTGGAGGTGATGATTTTTATGAATCGCCAGCTGCTTATTTAACTAAGGCATTGAAGGGGTATCAAATTGAATTGGAGCAGAATCCTGAAAATGAGCAAACTCGATTTAGATTGGGAATTGTACTTTTTATGCTTCAAAGATTTCGTGAAGCAGATAAGTACGTCTCAGACGTTTCACGATTGGCTAAATTTAGACCGGGAATAGAAGCAGTTCGTCGATTGGAATATGAAATGACAGCGGTCGTTCCAGTAAATGTTTTGGCGACAGTGCTAGAGGCTATGCATCTAAGTAATGAAGAAGGCGCTATTTATCGTATGATTGCTTATGACCAAAAGGTTCGGAAGAATTTTACTGATTATGAATTGGTGGTTAAAAATTTAATGCATGTGGTTAACCCTAATTGGTTGAAAAATGGATTTTTCAATTATGATAAGAAATCAAAATCATTACTCATTCGCGGGAAGGGTTTTCATTGCTTAAGGACAGGCGGTAAAATGGGAATCTTCCCCTTGGTTTTAAACTTACCTATTTCTCTATTAGATATTCGCGATACGAGAGTTCATGATTTAGCGGATTTAAATGGGAGTATTATTAGCGCGTTGGATATACGTGACACTAAAATCACTAAGCTTTCTCCTATTGTTGGCATTAAAGGGCTCGAGACTTTAATTGTCAAAAAAGGTCAATTTAAGCAAGAAGAGTTAATGTTCGTTCCTAAGTCGGTAAATATCGTGGCTGAGTGAGGTTGTTTGAGCTTTTAAAATAAAAGGTCGTCGTCTCAAGTCGCTCTTGTTTATCCCCTTATGTATCATGAGCGGGATTTTCAAAGAAGATGTAAGCTTTTGTTTAGAAGGTTAATTTAAGAGTCGTTTATATATGTAAGCATACGTGTCTTGTAAAAATATAATCAAATTATTCAAACCCACTAGACATATGGTATATGAAGCCTATCATCAAAATTAGACCAATTCTTTGTCTCACAGAGCACACAGGGGACACAGAGAAAAAAAGAGCCTCTCTGTGCTCTCTGTGTGCTCTGTGAGACAAGTTTTAATCTGTTTATTAAGCACAAGTTGATCGGATTTGAATTGAATGGGACACTAGTGATTTAGAAGGGTTGTTTGAAGACGCCTGTAATTTGAAATATTATGGTTATGGAAAAGAAAGATTTAATACCACTGAGAACATCCGCGATGCGGGTTAAAGCACCGCTACTATTCACTTCGTTTTTGTTATGCAGTGTATTTGAAATATTTGCATCGCAAACGGTGATTGATTTTTCTGCTTTAAACTCACCCAGTCATGCTAGTATCGCAAAGGGTAAAACGGTTTTTTCCACAATGTGTGTGACCTGCCACGGTAAAGATCTAAAAGGAGGAATTGGACCCAGTCTTATTGATGCTTATTGGAAAACGGGTGACTCTAAGGAAGTGATACTTGATACCATTACCAATGGCATAGATGGCACTGAGATGATTGCCTTTGGTGCGATTTATTCAGAAGACGATCGCAAAGCGATTGTTGATTATATCCTGTCTGAACAGGAAGGGTTGCGCAGTTTAAAAAAGGATCAATATTCAAGAAAGCATTTTAAGGGAAAACGTTTTTCATTGGACTTGGCTAAAGGGATTAAGGCAGATGACACAAAACCGATTCCTGAAAACAAAATATACTTTAAGAGTTGGGAGGACTCTATTTCGCACTTTAACGCTAAGTTGATTATTAAGGACGATGGCGTGTATGAATTTCAAACGGGTAAAAATGGACGAACATCAGTTTTTCTAAACGGGCAAGAAGTTTACTATGTGGATGCTACGCTAGGGAAGAATAATGAAAAGAAGAAGTTCTTGAATTTGAAGGCCGGCTCATACAGCTTTGATGTCTTTCATGAAGAGCCTAAGCGTCATAAACCTTTGTATAAATTGACATTATCTAAAATGGCGAAGGCTGGAGAAATCTTTAAAATTGAAAGGACGATAGCGTTTAATGGTCTTAGTTTACATGGTGGGGAACCTAAGCTTATTGCGGCTGGTTCAAGAGCGAAAATAATAAGAAAACTTATTCCAGAGCTTACGTTGAAACATGTGTTTTACTTACTTCCTAATAAAGTACTTGTTGCTTTTGACCCAGCAGAAGCAAAAGTTGTTAAAGCTTGGCAATCGGCAAAAATAGATCAATCACCGTCGATAACCGAACGAAGTTATCATGCTTCAGTAGTTGAAGGAAAGCCTTTGGCCTCAACGCTTCAAGGTTTTCTCTTAAAGGATAAGCCTACTAAATTTACCTATTTATCTTCAACGATTGTTAATGATAAAGTGTTAATTAAACTCTCTATTGATGGAAGTCCATATTCTCTTGAAATGAGCCCAGAGGGTGAAAATGGATATAAGATAAAAGGTTTTAGCGATCGCGGGATTCAGGGTTTATCAGTGAAGCCCTCTGAGGCGTCATTGCTAAAACAGGATAATATTAAAAACGGTCAATTCGAAATTTCTATTAAGTAACCCTTAAGTATTTGTTATGAGTAAAAAATATATATTTTTCATTATCCCATTTATCATACAATCTCTTTTTGCAGGTGTCCCCAAGGGGTATTCAATAAAAGACATTAAGCTACCCAAAGGTGCGGTAACTGTTCTAGGCGTATGCCAGAAGGACGCAGACACGATGGCTATCTGCACTTGGGAAGGTGAAGTCTGGGAGCAGAAAGGTGAAAAGTGGACGAAGTTTGCAGAAAACTTAATGGATCCTAATGGGATTTATTATGAGAAAGAAACGGATTCATATTTTGTCGCTCAAAAACCAGAGTTAACGAGAATTAAGGATTTAGATGGCGATGGAGTCGCCGACCTTTATGAGAATATTACGGATCGTTTTGGAAATACTTCCGATTATCATGAATACCATTTCGGTCCCGTTGCGGATTCTCTCGGCAGAAAGTATGCTTCTTTGAATACTGGAGCTGTAAAGCATTTTGGATTTACGGTTGCCGATGGTAGCAAGCATGGACCGAAGATGTATTACACGGGAGATTATCGTGGATGGGTCTATCGTAGTGATCGCCAGGGACACTTTAAACCTTTTGCATCAGGAGTTCGTTCGCCCGCGGGAATAGGGATGAGTCCTAGTGATGAATTGTTTGTAACAGATAATCAGGGGGATTGGCTGCCTGCGAGTGCGATGTTCTTTATTCGAGAGGGCGGGTTTTATGGTCACCCAGTTAGTCTCGCTGCTCACCCAGACTTTGATGCGAAGACGTTACCTAATCTAACGGCGAGTGACTTTGAGGGCATTCGTCGATTGCCTGCGATTTGGTTTCCTCGAGATGAAATTGCTAATTCTCCGGGGAGTCCTGTTTGGGATACGACAAATGGGAAGTTCGGAATATTTAAAAACCAAATATTTGTCGGAGACCAAAGGTTATCCAACATTTTTAGATGTGATCTGGATTGGGTGGGGGAAGACTACCAAGGTTTTTGTGTGAACTTTTTAGATAAAACAAAGTCTGGAACGGTTAAAATGGCATTTGATAGTCAAGGACGATTATGGACAGGGCAAGTCGGAAGAGGTTGGGCCTCTGTAGGAGGTAATAAGACGGGACTGCAGGTAATCGAGTGGGATGGGAAAGGAGAACCCTTTGAAATTTACACGATAAAACTCACTCCAAAAGGATTTAGGGTTGTTTTTACAGAAGCCCTAAATGCTAAGACTATGGCTAACTTTCTGCCAAAAATAAAGTCTTGGCACTATACTTATTCAAGCACCTATGGATCCCCTCCAATGGATGTCAATAAGCATGCTATCAAAAAATGGACACTGTCGAAGGATGGTAAAGTGTTAGAACTGGAATTACCTTTGCTTGAGAAAAAAGTTTTTGAATTTAATTTTGAAAAATTAAAATCAGCTAAGGGTGAAGTGCTCATTAACCACAAAGGATTTTATACTTTAAATAAATTGAAAGGGGGGAAAAATAAGATGCCTTCAAAAGTTCGCCCAGGACCTTGGACACCTAAAGGGGGAAGTATGATTCCCGGATCTTCGTGGAGAAGAAATGATAAAACAAGGATCTTGCCTTCTATCGTTACGCCACTCGCATGGTCTGAGACCGTGATTGAGCTTCCGGAGAATGCTTTGGTTTTAGATAAATCTCAATGGACGAACGCTAATTGGGTTGTTGATGAAGCGGGTGTCATGAGTCGGAGCAAGGGTAACAATGAAACTAAGCAGTCATTCGGAACAGCGAGGTTTCATGTAGAGTTTATGTTTGAAGAATTAGCTGAACCTATTGAAAAGTGGTTTTGGTACGGGAATTCTGGATTGTTCCTAATGGGGAACTACGAGCTTCAAATGATAAACAGTTATGAGAACCCTGGTTTCGCTGATGGAGAGTGTGGTGCACTCTACGGCCAAGTCCCTCCAATGGTTAATGCATCGAGGCCTCCGGGAGAATGGCAGTCGTATGATGTCTTAATGAAAGAACCTACCTTCGCTAAAGACGGAAACGTTATTGAACCATTAAGAATAACGGTGTTTCATAATGGACGTTTAATTCATAATGATGAGTCCTTTTTGGCTCGAATTACAAGTGCGTATAAAAAACATGGGAAGTTGCCTCTTGTGCTTCAAGACCATAAGGGCACCGCCGTTTCGTTCCGTAATATCTGGGCAGTTGAAGCTATAGATTATGATGCGGATTTGCCAAAGTTTTTAAAATTATTCAAGGGTGCAAAGGAACCCGTAGAAAATGTAAAAGAGATCAATCTCTTAACCGCTGATGCGCTTAATTTGAATAAACATTGGGTTTTAAAAGAGGGTGAACTTTCAGCCTCTGATACGCCTGGTGGTATCCTTTGGTCTAAAGATGCCTATGGTGATTTTGAAATTACATTAGAATACAAAACATCTGAAAAGTGTAATAGCGGCTTGTTCTTTAGAACTAATCCAAGTAATCCGGTTCAGGGTGGATTTGAAATCCAAATTGCCTCCGATGGTTTATACGGCGGGAAGCATATTGTAGGGTCGCTGTTTGACGCAAAAGAATCATCTATTGCGGCCGGTAAGCCAGATGGGGAATGGAATAAGATGAAGGTCACTTGCAAAGGCCCAAAGGTGTCTGTTGTGCTTAACGGGAAGCCTGTTCTTGATCTAAATCTTGATGACTGGAATACGCCGAATAAGAATCCAGATGGATCCAAAAACAAATTTAAGGTGGCGCTTAAAGATTTGCCAAGGAAAGGTCATTTCGGGTTACAGTATCACGGGCAAGCTATTTGGTATCGCAATGTTAAGCTCAAAGTAATGGACGGAAATTCTGTAAATGAAGACGCCATTGAGGAAGGAAATTCTGTAACTGTTCAAGGTAAGGCAAGTGCAAGAGGAGAGAATCAACCCAATGAAATGTCTCAGCATGCATTTGACGGTAATCCGAAGACCAAGTGGTTGGACTTTTCACCGAAAGGCAGTTGGATTCAATATGACTTTCCTTCGCCGATAGCTGTTTCTGGTTATGCGATTACATCTGCATTTGATGCGAAAGGTAGGGATCCAAAAGACTGGCAGTTACTGGGTTCAAATGATGGCAAGACTTGGTCGACTCTTGATACTCGGTCGGGTGTTTCTTGGGACCAACGTACAGAGCGGCTTGTTTTTCATTTAAAGGATCAAGCGAGTTTCAAGCAATACCGTATAAAGATTACACGATTGTGGAATACCAAAGCGTCGAACTCTGTGCAAATTGGAGAGATACAATTTTTAAGTAAAGATAACGTTATTCCTAGTCCCGCTTCGATTAAATCAGACTCGGGTGTCGAGCAGAATAAAAGTAGGCTTGTTAATAATCTCGATGCTGGAAAAAAGCAAACCGTTGTTGCTTTCGGCACCAGTCTGACCGCAGTTGGGGCTTGGGTAGATCAGGTCAAGACGGTCCTTGAGCAACAGTATCCCGGGCAAGTGAACGTTATTAACGGTGCTCAAGGGGGAGCAAATTCAGCTTGGGGACGTAAGGCATTGGATAAAAAAGTGCTTCAGCATAAGCCTGATACGGTGTTCATCGAATTCGCCGTTAATGATGCCGTTGCTAAACGCAAGACCTCTGTGGCGAATGCTCGAGGGAATTTAGAAAATATCATAGAGAGGATTCTTAAGGTCAATCCCGCCTGTGAAATTATATTGATGGTCATGAACCGACCGGTAGGTTTTACCAAAAGTGGTCGACCAAACCTCGCCGCTTTTAATCAGATGTATCGTGATGTGGCAAAGGAACGGAAATTCCAGTTGATAGATCATTACCCGGTTTGGGAAAAACTGCTTAATGATGATCCTCGTAAATTCATTTTATATACACCGGATACGATACATCCTGTTCGTCAAGGCGCGTTGAATGTGATCACCCCTACGATAGTCAAGGAAATCGGTTTAAAACCAGGAAAACCTGAGTTGAGTGGCCACATTCCCTGTTGGACTTATTTGACTCGAAGCTTGATCGACAAGGATAAAAAGGGTGGCTGCACTCGCGAAGAATTCGATGTTTTTTGGACATCGATTTTTAATAAAAATGATGCTGATAGCGACGGGCAACTGCAACTGGCTGAACTTGAGTCACCGGTTTTATTCAAGTTCTTTGATGCAGACAAAAACGGACAGGTTTCCCTTGGTGAATACTTGAAGGTTTATGCTCCACATTTCCAGGATTACTTAGATCGAAAAAACCCCTCCTCCAAGAAAATTAAGAAAGCTCCGGTAAAACCGCTTGTAGATACATTTACGCCTTATAAAGCCGATAATGTTCCACAGAATGTAACAGACCTTTGGAAGGATTATGATCCGCGTAAGGAGCCATTGGATGTTAAGGTAATAAAAGAATGGAAGACTGATGGAGTCGTTACTCGGTACATTACTTATAAGGTTGGCACATTTAAAGGAGCTGATGCGAGAGTGGCCGCTTATTATAGTTTTCCAGAAAAGGGTTCGAAGCATCCAGCGTTTGTTTGGAGTCATGGAGGAGGACAAAGAGCTGAGCGTTCAAGGGGTGTTTATTTCGCAAAACATGGATTCGCAACCATTGACATAAATTGGCTTGGCAGACCTATGGAAGAAGGGATTGATGTGAATACTGACTGGGGTAATGTGGATCCGACACAGGGCCCTCGTTTCTATTCTAAGGCTAAGAGGAAAGGGTGGAAAAGAAGTGTGTTGCCAGATGAATATACGATTGATCCAGTCCCAAGTGCTAGAAATAACAATTGGTTTCTTTTAGTCGTTGCCGGTAAGAGAGCTATTACATTCCTCGAGAAGCAACCAGAGGTTAATGCAGAGATGATTGGTTTCACTGGCTTTTCAATGGGAGGAACAATCACTTCAATGATCGCCATGGATTCAATATTGAAAGCGGTTGCACCTTTTGTCGGAGGAACAGCTAACCTACATGTTGACTTCCCTGGAATCCCATCGACAAGTATTAAAGGCCATTATACGGGTCACTTAGAGCTTTACGGAAATACAGTTGATCCCGGTGCTTACTGGCCGTTGGTGAAATGTCCAGTGATGTTTATCAGTTCATCGAATGATTTCCACTCGGCCTTTGATAGAATCTATCAAAGCATGGATCTACTGCCTCATGATAATTGGCGAGTCAGTACTAATATTCATGAGAATCATGGTCCTAACGCTGAACAGTGGATCCTTGTTAATAAATGGTTTAATTTACATTTAAAAGGCACCGATGAATATGTTCCTGCCACACCGAAATCACAACTGTTGATCAAGGGCAAGGAGGCAACCTTTACGGTTACACCAGAGAATCAGTATAATGATTTGAAAGAAGTCGAAATCTACTATTCCTATGACCCCAATTCAACCACACGTTTTTGGATTAGAGCAGAAGCTAAACAAGATAAGGCGAAAAATAAGTGGTCGGCTGATTTAACCCTCCATTCAAAACTGCCGCTTTATACCTTTGCGATTTGTAGATACTCACTCGGTAAGGAAATTGATACGTTGCAGGGAAATACATCAACGTTCACTGTGAATTCTACTGAGCAATTTTATATGCCGAAAGATCTTGATTTGAAACTGTTGTCGACATTGGGTAAATCTGAAATTGTGGAAGATTTCAGTAATGGTATTCAGGATTGGTCCTATAGGGGAAATCTCCGCACTTATAAATTCCAAAACCCATTAATTGATTTTTCGAATAAAAACCTCTCCTTGACAGTCATGCCTAATGGAAAGCGCCTAACCCTCAGACTGAGTGCTGAGAGTAAATTCCTAGGAGCTGGACGGGATCTTGGATCCTTTTCTTACTTTAAAACAGTAGAAGGTGACGGGCTTCAAAATATCACGATTCGTCGCGAAGAATTTAAAGGCCCGAAAGGTAAAAAACTTGAGTGGTCTAAAATTAGTAGGTTTGGGATTACCATTATCGACTCCGCAACAAAAGCTCCAATTGATCTTAGCTCGATTGAGGGTCGTAAGATTTTAAAGTCGATTAATATGATTGAGGTAAGCATTGCTAAGGGTGTCATGCCCGAGAATAAGGCCGGTTACGATAAGTCTAAAGATGTGGGCTTGCTCGCACCAAAATCTGCCGACCTACTTTTCGATGGCACGCAAAAGTCTATTGATGAGAATTGGGGAATGTGGCCTAAGGCGGATATGGCCATTACTTGGAAATTGATTGATGGTATCGATGGCAAGGGCAAAGTCCTCAAGACCGATGGTGCGAAGAAATGGGGCACACATGATTTAGTGAGTAAGAAAAAGTACAAGGATTTCGAAGGTCATGTCGACTTTATGCTCATGGGCGCGAGAAATGATGGCAAGGTTGAAGGTTACGCCAATAGTGGTGTTTATCTTCAAAATCGCTATGAAATTCAAATTGAAAGCCCCAAGAAGAAAAAAGATATAGCAGATCCTTACAATTGGAAAATTGGCAATCATGGTATTGGTGCTTTCTGTTCAGAGAGAGTTCCCGATCAAAATGCCTGGAGACCTAATGGTCAGTGGCAGTCTTTTCACTTTATTTTCACCGCGGCAAAATGGGATGGGACGAAAATGCTTGAACCCGCTCGTGCAACAGTGTGGTGGAATGGTTTAAAAGTGCATAATAATGTTCCCGTCAA
>CAWUTK010000066.1:0-8103 GCA_963924785.1 uncultured Opitutales bacterium | reverse complement strand
TCTACGATATATCCTTTAGCAATTCCACCGAGATCAAGTTCAATACCCTTTTCAAGGAATTCTACGGTTCGCAACGACTCATCCAAACGAACTAAATCATAACCCGGTGTTTCTTTGTTTGGTTTTTCACCTACACCATCTCGATAAGCTCGCCACTGCTTTGTCCAACCGCCTACAGTTGGGTCGAAAGCGCCGGCAGAAAAGTAATAGAGAACCTTAGACTGCGAAAGCACCTCAAACAGTTTCTCACTCACCTTAACTGGATTACCATAAGCCTTTGAACACAACTGCATCAATTCGCTATTTTTATGATAATCAGAAAACACCAAATTCAGTTTATCGATTCGACCAAATGCCTTAGAAACAACAGGCTTATAATCGCCCTTTTCCGCATCAATCAAGATGGAGACAACCGTTCCAAGTTTAGGCTTTGTAAAAACATAACGTTCCGCCTGAAGCAAGGAACTTCCGACGAGACAAAAAATCAATAGATAAAAAATCCTATAGATCATCATACTCTACACCAGAGTTCCAATAAAGATACATTTCCTCAACCGTTGGAACAACTAAAGGACGAACCACTCGGAATCCAATCCAAGGAGTCTCAGTATGATACCAAAGACTTCTCGGCACTTGAGGGTCAGATGCTTTCCATTCCGGTGACGAAGGCAATCGATAGCCTGATCCCAATGTCTCAACGCCTAAAGTCCAATTGCCACCTTTCGTTGTATGCGGATATGGATCCGTCGCACGTACCCACGGATCAGTCAATTCACCTAGTTCCTGCTTCTCCACAAATTGATCGAGTGTCCACTCAGAAACATTACCAATCATATCATATAAACCCCAAGCGTTTGGTTTCTTTGTACCGACCGGATGATAAGCCTCATCGGAATTGTCCTTAAACCAGGCATACTCAGGTGCATTACTCACATCACCACCCCAGAAATATTTTGTTGTTGATCCGGCACGACAGGCATACTCCCATTCTGCTTCTGTTGGCAACCGGTAAAAATGTCCGGTTTGAAAGCTCAACCACTGACAATATTTGTTGGCCGCATGTTGAGTCATACTAATCGCAGGATGCCCATCACGAGGCATACCAAAAGTCATCGCATGATAAGGCTGAGTTGGACGAGCCACAAAATCAACATCGTTCTCAATACGATCACGCATAAACTCAACTAATTGACCATCTCGCTCACGTGGCAGTTCAGAAAGCATAAACGGCTCATACTCATCCCAAGTCACTTCATGAGACCCCATCCAAAATTCGGAAATATTAACAAGACTCTTTTCATGCTTATAAGCTCTTTCAAAACTTCCTTTTTTAATAGGAACCATTTTAAAGCCTACTTGGTTAGGCAGGGTCTCATCATAAGCTTCATGTTGAGCACTTGTGGATTCAGAAATGATTTTCGCATGAATCTTTTTAACTAAATCCATCTCATTTTCATCCACCTCACCCAGTTCTACTTTATTTTTCGGAATGTTATTTTTCGGAATGGGCAGCTCTATCTGTTCACCCATAGGCCAAACCGCGCCATTTGAAATCCATTCACGAAGGGTAGAAATTGCAGACAACGATAATCGGCCATAACGATCAGGCGGTGGCATCGCATAACGATCTTCTTCACGCAAAACAGTCGCAAGATACAGCATGCTTTCATAGGGTTTACCCGGCAACAAAACCATACCGCTATTACCCCCTTTCAGCATTGATGCACGAGTCGTCATATCAAAACCACCTCCATTAGACGCTGCACTTTTAGGATTATGACAGGACACACAATTTTTCTCTAATACGGGTTTCACCCCTTCTCTAAATAAAAACTCCATTCTTGATTCATCGTCCAACGGCTCAACCGATTCAGGCCACTTCGCCCCCTCATTAATCCAATCTTTAAGAATTTTAATCGCAGCTTCAGAAATCCGCTGTCCCCCTAATGGCATTGCTTTAATATTCTCATTATTCTGCAATGGCACAGTAACCACCCGATACAACAAACTCTCCTTCGCGTTACCAGGAACAAGCAATTTTTTCTCATGCCAAACAACAGAATCTTTATCCTCTAAGCTAAAACCGCCCATCGCAAGACCACCAGAAACTTCCAAATTATGATCATTATGACATTGCATACAATACATCTGAAAAACAGGTCTAACCTCAGATTCAAAATCAACTGCTGAAGCAGTCAGCGTAGTTAGGCCGAAAACCGTGAGCGACTTAAGCATTCTAACCACGGAGACACGGAGGCGGTATTTAAATAATGAAACAACACATTTAGTTAACCTCATACAATGATAGATTTTTCTCTGTGCTCTCTGTGAGACATTCAACAAGTTGCGGAGTTTTTTGGGGAGTAGCTTATTCATAAATGAATTTTACTTCAATTCCTTAACTCGAATCGAGCGAAAACTTACATGTGGATTACCGTGACCGGCGAATCCGAGATAGCCTTTAAGCAGATCCTTGCCAGGATGCACCTTGTCAGCCATCGTTGATTTCACTTTAGATAAATCAGTATCTAAAATAAGAGTCCCGTTAAGCTCAACTTTTATGGTATGTCCAACAACTGTCACCTTTTGGTAATTCCATTCGCCCACTTGGCGTTGATAACCTCTGTGAGCAGCAGTCATTCCATAAGCACTCCCATGATACTGCCTCTCATCTAGCTTATTATACTTCTCTGCCGAATCATCAAGTACCTGCAATTCACACATTCCCGCATACGATCCATTCCCAGTTCCGGGATACCGGACAAGCAATCCATTGTTAGAGCCAGCACCGACTTGGAATTGAAAATCCAAAACAAAATCTTTGAATTCTTTAGCTTTATAAACCAAATGTCCTTTGCCTCCCGAAAGCACTCCATTCTCAGCGATCCATTCGCCTTTATTCGATCCTTCCCAACCTTCGAGATCTCGACCATTAAAAATATACTCAGACCCTTCGTTTGCCAACATTTCTTCTAGTACATGATTGGATTCTTCGACATCCAACTCGCGCACCTCAACATTTTTCCAATAAACAGGAGCCCCATGAGTCTGCAAATGGATCACGCCTTTCTTAGCTAATGGTTTTTTCCGATTCCAATAATTATCCATAATGGCTGCATTTACAACACACTGTCCATTTAGCCAAACCCAAGTTCTCGCACCGACTTGTCGAATAAACAATTTGTTCCATTCTCCAATAGGCGAATCAGCAAGCATCAGTGGATCTTTTCCTGCGTTCCCCCTTGAATTATTCCACAAACCACCCGAGCCTAGTTTAGCCCCATGTCTCCAAGCGCCCCCTTCTTCACGATAGTCCCATATCTGAACCTGCGGTGATCCACGCAAATAAATGCCGCTATCAGACTTGGCATCAATTTTATATTCTAATCGAAATTCAACATCTCCATATTCGTTGTCAGTTGTTAAATAAGGCCCATGCCCATCATTACAGATGACACCATCCTTAACGCTCCAATGCTCAACTAAATCAATCTGCTCCTTAGCAAATTGCGCTTTAATTTTATCAGGGCCCCACTGTTTCTTATACTTATGTGGATTCTTGCCATGCCAACCGGATAGGCTTTTACCGTCAAACAAAGGCTCGAACGATGAGGCTACAAGAAAGTTAATCGTGCTAAAGAAAGCACCGAGTAAAACTATAATCTTCATAGAGCTAAATAAACTTTGTTACACCAGGTTGAGCAATATCTCGATGAGCAAAAGGCTTATCGTAATCCATAGAGCCAACATCAATAAATGACTCCTTTGAGTTCATTAGATCCTTCCACGTTACGTACTTACCCGTATAAGCAGCCATACGGCCCATAATTGCAAGATACGTGCTTGTCGCTGCGGAAACATCGACATCACAATAAACTTCCCCTCTTCGAATATGATCTACGAACAGTTTATGCTCATCAACATAGCCAAGTCCACCTTTAGTGCTCGTCCAGACATTCTCTTTTTCTTTCGTAATAGAAGCGACTCCACCGACTTTCGCGGATCCAGCCGTCCCAGTAATATGATCCTCGGTTCCATTATGACATCGGCCTATCTGGCGAGAAGATAAAAATGCTCGAGCGCCCCCTTCATACTCATAGTTAACTGAAAAGTGATCAAAAATGTTTGTTCCCGGTAAAGCAACTTGCCGACCCCCATTAGCCGTACAACTTAAAGGGGGTTTATCATTAAAAGCCCAACTGATTTTATCAACTGAGTGAATCGATTGCTCAACGATACTATCACCAGAAAGCTCTACAAAATTTTGCCAATAAGGTAATTTCCATTCAATATCAGACATACCTAGAGGACGATATTTCGGATCCGGCAACGGATGAACTCGCCCTGCAAAATAATGAGAATAAACAGAAACCACATCCCCAATATCTCCATTATGGATTTTTAAATACAACTGCTGAGTTCTTTCTGTATAACGCCAAACAAAACCGGTTAAAATCGAAAGGCCATTCGCACGCGCCTTCTTTGCCGACTCTAATACGGATTTCACACCAGGCACATCAACCGCCAATGGCTTTTCTGCAAACACATGCTTACCCCCATCAATCGCTGCTTTCAAATGTAAGGGTCTAAATGCAGGAGTGGTCGTTAAAAGCACTATATCTACCCCGCTATCAATCACTTTTTGGTAAGCGTCAAACCCAACAAATTGACGCTCCTTTGGCAACTTAACGCGATCTAATTTTGATAATCGCCTTACACTATTATCAATTTTCTTCTGAAAAACATCACCGATAGACCACAGCACCACATTTGGATCCGCAGCAAGAATGTTAGACGCGGCACCCGTTCCTCGACCTCCACAACCGACTAGGCCGACTTTTAAAATTTTCTTCGATCCGGAACCACCCGGCAATATATTAGGAAAAGCTTGCGAGCCGACCATCAACCCTCCCGCTGTTATTAAAGAGGTTTTCAAAAACTTCCTTCGTCCAAATTCGTCTAGTTTAAATTCAGTATCTTTCATATTAGGTATCTTGGGTTGAATTAATTCTTAAATATAATTACAACATACACACAATTCTTGTTTTTTCTAGTATTATTTTGAATTTTTTTTTTTTTTAAAAAAAGAACAACAATTAAAAAATAGGCATAATTACCTTAACACAATACACTTAAGAAGCAATCACTCGTAAACAAACGTCAAATAAAACTTGTATTTCTTTGAAACCCAAGTATTATTCACGCTAAATGAATACATCCATAGAAAATCTTCTCCCTGAGCAAAAATCTTTTTTTGAAAAAGCTCACGGATTAAACCATTTCTTTCTACTTCTACAAAAAAAGTCAGGAGTCTACTTCTTTGTGAAAGACAAAGGCTGTTCTATTATATATGCCAACGAATTAACCTTGGAACGCTGTGGATGCAAATCACAGTCAGAGATCTTTAATAAAACCGATTTTGATTTTTTCCCTCCCAATCTTGCAGAAAAATATCGGAACAATGATAGAGATGTGATGAAAACCGGCATCCCATTAACAAACATGCCAGAGCTTGCTCCGAATAGCGGAGGCATCATCCATTGCTACATCACAAATAAAATTCCTCTCTACGACTTAGATAACAATTGCATAGGGATAGCAGGAGCAACCACAAGCTATGACTATTCTTATGAAAATGTTAAGCCTTATATTAAAATCGCAAAGTCCATTCAATTTATAAAAGAAAACTTTCACCAAAACCTCTCGATCCCAGACATGGCGAAAGAAGCCGCGATGCACCCTCGAAAATTTTCAGACACATTTAATGAAGTATTCAACCTCACCCCTCAAAGCTATATTATTCACGTTAGAGTTCACGCAGCAGCAAAAGCCCTAACAGACGGCACTGAGACAATTGCCCAAATAGCAAAAACCGTAGGCTTTTACGACCACAGTGTCTTCACAAAACAATTCACAAAGCTCATGGGTATATCTCCTACCAATTATCGGAAAAAACATATTATACAACCTAACCTAGTGCACGCATTTGAAAAAAAATGATTAAGCATACAGCCATTTGGATCCTTGTCGCGTTGAGTAATATTTCTCTATTTGCACAAGCCAAGCCAAATAAATTCAATCTACTTTTTATAATTTCAGATGATCTATGTTCCAATGCCCTCTCTTGCTATGGAAGCACAATTTGCAAAACCCCAAACATTGACAAATTAGCTAAACAAGGAGTTCTATTCAAACAAGCCTATTGTCAAGCGACGTACTGCGGCCCCTCTAGAGCTTCATTCATGTCTGGTTACTACCCACATGCCACTAATGTCCTCAACTATAAAAGCGGCCGTAAAGCAATCGGCGACCGTGCCACTTGGGCAGAGCATTTCAAAAACGAAGGTTACCACACTGCCAGAGTTAGCAAAATATTCCACATGCCTGTTCCCAAAGGAATTGAACGAGGAGATGACGGTGAAGATGATGCACGTTCTTGGTCTGAAAGATTCAACAGTCAAGGTCCCGAGTGGAAAGCTCCGGGAAAAGGAGAAACACTCGAAGGAAATCCAAACAACACCAAACCTCCTATTGGCGGAAACACATTTGTCCGCGTAGAAGCCGACGGAGATGACCTTGTTCACTCTGATGGGAAAACGGCACAAAAAGCCTGCGAGCTCATTAAGTCCTACAAAGGGAAGCAGTTCTTTCTAGCCGTTGGCTTTGTAAGACCACACGTCCCTTTTGTCTCTCCAAAGAAATACTACAAAGATTATCCGTGGAAGGATATGCCCCTTCCCGAAAGAATTGAAGATGACTGGGATGATGTTCCCAAATCGGGCATCAATTACAAAACGAGCCTCAACATGAAAATGAGCATAGACCAACAAAGGAAAGCCATCAGCGCCTACTATGCTTCCGTTTCGTACATGGACGCACAAGTTGGAAAAATAATGGACACACTTAAAGAGACAAAACAAGAAGACAGCACTATTGTCATTTTCACTAGCGATCACGGTTTCCATTTAGGCGAACATGATTTTTGGGCAAAAGTGAGCCTTTACCAAGAGTCGACACAAATCCCCCTTATTATAAATGTCCCGGGTAAAAAACCAGCCATCAGTCATTCTATTGTAGAGTTGTTGGATCTATTCCCTACAACAGCAAGCCTTTGCAATCTCCCTATCCCTAGCCGATTACAAGGCAAAGACGTCTCTCCAATCCTAGACAATCCAAACCACTCGGTTCGAGATGAAGCCTTTTCCGTTAATGCAAAAGGATTTCTCATCCGAAATGAAAGATGGGCCTATATTGAATATAGTGATAAAAAAGGGAAAGGTGGAGCCGAGCTTTTTGATATGAAAAACGACCCTAAACAATTCACTAATTTGGTAAAGAATCCAGAATACACTCATATTCTAAAAAGCATGAAACAAAACCTTATTACGAAATTAGCTGAAGTCCGAAGTTCAGACTTAGCACTTAAACCTTGAACATTACTTAAATCTAGCAATTAGTATTACTCGTTTAATCACGTAACCACTCCAACAACCCTAAATCAACTAATATCATCATGGCTAAAGCAACAATAGCAGGGGCATTCCCAAAACAAATTGAACTTGAAGCAGGCAAGACATACTCCTACTGCACCTGTGGAGAGTCAAAGAACCAACCCTTTTGCGATGGAGCTCATGCAGGGACAGATTTCAAGCCGGTTACGTTCAAGCAAGAAGTGACTGAAAAAAAAGCCCTCTGCATGTGTAAACAAAACAACGGTTCCCCCTTTTGCAATGGAGCACACTCTAAGATTTAAAACGAGGGGCTTAGCCACCAACGAAAGTTTCACATCGCAGGAAGCCAAGTCTCGCCGACATTCTTTTGAACGACGCCTTTTGTTGATCGTCCATTTACAATAATTGCATGAAGTTTTTCCGTCATCTGTTGAACCATTTCTGGATTATCTAAAACCCGATTCGTTGCCTCCATAGGATCGTCAACTATGTTGTATAATTGCAACTCAGGTAATTTCAGACATCCTGACTCCGGGGATTTGAGCTTGATACCATTTCGTATATTAGACGCAGATTTGTGTCGGGGAAAATAGTTTCTGTTTTGTTTAGTTCATCTAGTATTTTCTCGACAGCTAGTGAAATTTGTCTGCTT
>CAWUTK010000065.1:0-13396 GCA_963924785.1 uncultured Opitutales bacterium | reverse complement strand
CCTTCGCCTCGAACAGCTTCACTGATTAAAAAGCGTTCATCACTGTCTAGAGAATATAATGCCGTTGGGTGGAATTGGACAAATTCCATATTCGAAATTTCAACTCCTGCACGTGATGCCATTGCAACACCATCACCCGTTGCAATGTCTGGGTTTGTTGTAAATTGATACACTTGACCCACTCCCCCTGTTGCCAACATCACAACTTGAGCACTCCATGTTTCAACCTTTCCAGATTTCACATCTAAAACATACAGACCATCTACACGATCCGACTGAGCCTTCCCCGTTGATTTACAAAACTTTTTGTCCGTGATAATATCTATAGCAAAGAAATGTTCGAATACAGAAATATTCTCATTTTCAGAAATCGAATGCAATAACGCCTCTTCAATCGCCTTTCCAGTTGCATCTCTCACATGCAAAACTCGCCTTTTAGTATGCCCACCTTCTTTGCCTAACGAAGGACGTCCATCATCTAAACGACAAAAATCAACCCCCCTCTTTTCCAAGTCTTTTATTCGTTCTGGACCATCCGCAATAATTTCTCGAACAACCGCTTCATCACATAAACCGTCTCCAGCAATCAGAGTATCTGTAACATGTGTTTCAAAATCATCCGTCTCAGAGGTTACTGCAGCAATTCCACCTTGTGCATAATTTGAATTCGAATCAGCACGATTCTTTTTTGTCACAATAGCAACTTTGTAGTTTTGCTCTGCAACTTTTAAAGCGAAACTCAAACCGGCAATACCACTGCCAACTATAACTACATCAAATTCTCGCTTCATCTAAATACACAGGTCACATCTAAAATTATTTCTGCTATCGTCAGAAAACGATAGTGAGACACTTCTACAATTCAATATTATCGATCAATCTAACCTGATCAACCCATACCGCGATACAGAGTACATGTTTCCCCGCCTCAATGTTATGAACCTCTTTCATCGTTACCCGGTCAACGACAGAAACATATATGACTCGAACCGTTCGGCTAGTTGACAACAAATGAATTACCTCTGCAACAATTCGATTGGACTGCGTATTACCTTTAGAAAGAAGCTCTTTTGCTTGCACTAAGGCTTTAGATATTTTCAAAGATTGAGAGTATTGAAAATCCGTTAACTTCACATTTCTCGAACTCAACGCTAGCCCATCTTCAGCTCGAATAATCGGTGCAACCTCAATTTCAATCGGCATATTTAAATCTTTAACAATCTTTTTAATAATCGCTGCTTGCTGTGCATCTTTTTGGCCAAATACAGCAAACTTAGGCTGAACGATGTTAAATAGCTTAGTACAAATTGTAGTGACCCCCCTAAAATGAGTGGGACGAGAAACACCGCAAAGAACAGAACTTAAGGAATCTTCTTTTACAAAAGTTGAAAAATCCTCAGGAAACAGTTCTTCCGAAGTAGGCATAAATAAAAAATCAACCCCTCGACTCTCGCAAAGTTCAATGTCCTTCGCTTCATCTCTTGGATAACTTTTAAAATCCTCATTCACTCCAAACTGAATGGGATTCACGTATATAGAAGCCACCAATACATCGGCTTTCTTTTTTGCAATATCAAGCAAGCTCAAATGACCTTCATGCAAAGAGCCCATCGTCGGAACAAATCCAATAATCTTACCTGCAGCTCTACGCAATTCTAGTGATTCTCTGACTTCTTCTATCGTTCGTAAAATCTCCATATAATTCGAAACCTATATAGTATTTAACAAAAAGCAAAACAACATTTTACAATTGCATTGCAGGCCAATGTTGTTTTCGTGTATGTGATATATTTCAAGGTCGGAATCGACAAATTAACCATTATCAATATTTAAAAATAAACACATAATACTATGGCTGAAAGCTACATACAAAACCTATTTGCTGAAAGAATCGGCGGTAAAAACTACGGTAAAGACACTGCAATCTACAAATTTGAAAAAATTAAAAGAGCAAAAATGGCCGCAAAAGAGGCGAATCCAACTATGGATTTAATTGACATGGGCGTCGGTGAACCAGATGAAATGGCTTATCCCATCGTAATCAAGACTCTCCAAGATGAAGCTCAGAAACCTGAAAACAGAGGTTATGCCGACAATGGTGGCGCAGAGTTCAAGGCTGCCGCTAAGCGCTACATGGAAAATGTTTTCGGAGTGAAAGGCTTAAATGAGCAAACAGAAATCATCCACTCCATCGGTTCAAAAGCAGCTCTATCAATAACGCCTGCTTGCTTTATTAATCCAGGTGATACTGTAATAATGACAGTTCCTGGCTATCCCGTCTTCGGAACACACGCAACTTACTACGGTGGAGAAGTTTATAATCTACCCTTAAAAGAAGAGTCAAGTTACCTCCCTGATCTAGACAGCATCCCCGCTGATGTTCTTAAAAAAGCCAAGGTCATCGTCACAAATTACCCGAACAACCCAACTGGTGCGAATGCAACACTCGCCTTCTACGAAAAATTGGTTAAATTTGCGAAAGACAATAAGCTGATCGTTCTTCAAGATGCAGCCTATGCCTCATTAGTATTTGAAGGTAAACCTGTTTCATTCCTAGAAGTCGAAGGAGCTAAAGACGTTGGCATCGAATTGCATTCACTTTCTAAATCCTACAATATGACTGGTTGGAGAATTGGTTTTGCAGTAGGTAACCCACTGATAATAAAAGCTTATGGCGATTTAAAAGACAACACTGATTCTGGACAATTTCTCGCTATTCAAAAAGCGGGTGTTACTGCTTTAGACAATCCATACATTACCGAAGAAATCACGACAAAGTATTCGAGACGAATGGATTTGTTAATCGAAGCATTGAACCAAACCGGCTTCCAAGCAAAAAAACCTGCCGGATCATTTTTTCTTTATACAAAAGCACCTAAAACCGCTATCGGAAACAATGAAGAACATACGTTTAGCAATGGTGAGGATTTCAGCCAATGGTTGATTAAAGAACTACTAATTAGCACTGTTCCGTGGGATGACGTAGATGGTTATATCCGATTCTCTGTTACATTTGCAGCTAAAGGTGAAAATGCCGAAAAAGCGGTTGTCGCAGAAATCAAATCAAGGCTATCCCCTTATAAGTTTAGCTTTTAACAAAGGAACTTCATAAAGAAATTTAAGAATAGACTACTTAAAGGTTTATTAGTTTTCGCTATGGCAGTGATTGCGAGCATTGCAATCGCAAATATAATCATAATTACCCAAACCGAACCATTTCTATACGAAAACCCTGACGCCATACCTGAAAATAAAGTAGCCTTACTACTCGGAACATCTCGCTACTTGAAAAGCGGTGGAGAAAACCAATATTTCACGAATAGAATCAATGCCGCGGTTGAGCTCTATAAAAAGAAAAAAATTAGCTACATTCTCGCCAGTGGAGATAATAGCACCAAATATTACGACGAACCAACCGAAATGAAAAAATCGCTAATGGAGAAAGGTGTTCCAGAAGAAGCCATTTACACTGATTATGCTGGCTTAAGAACATTAGATTCTATCATAAGGGTTAAAGACATTTTCGGGCAAAACGCCATCACTATAATATCACAAAAGTTTCATAATCAAAGAGCTACATACATAGCAACCCAACATAACATCGAAGCCGTAGGCTACAATGCCAAAGATTTTGCTTCTGGGAAAAGCAAGGCAAGAATGTGGTTACGAGAATCACTCGCTAGAATAAAAGCCCTTCTGGACATCCATATCCTCCATAAAAAACCAAAGTTCTTGGGCGATACCGTCAGCATTGGGTAAAATCAGTTAATAAATCCCTTAAGCCTCTAGTCTCCTCAACGCAAAGGAGCCAACACCACAACGGAACAAGAGAGAGTATAATTATTAGATTTACAGACTACTAATATTTCCCAATATATCACACATACATTTCCTCAAATAATGGCAATTTTCGAATACTACTCCCCAGATTCAAATAAGATCTATACTTTCTTCGCTCGAAACAGTGAACAATCAAAGATCATTCCAGCTTGCCCAGATGACAAAGATTTCCGAATGGAAAAACTTGTTTCAGGGTTTGCCGTAGTTGGTGAAACGAAAAAGAATACTGAAGAAACCGAGGTGCCTCAAGGAAATGAAATGGACGATCCTCGAATGCAAATGGCAATGAAAGAAATGGAAGGTGCTATCTCCAGTATCGATGAAGAAAATCCAGACCCAAAGGTCATGGGTCAACTGATGCGAAAAATGGCAGACATTACCGGTGAAAGCATGGATGAAGGCACCGAGGAAATGATCAGGAAACTTGAAGAAGGTAAAGATCCGGAAGCACTGGAAGCCGAAATGGAAAGTTTTCTACAAGATTCCAATGAGGCTCCAACCGAAGGAAACATTCCTGATCCTAGCTCAGATCAAAGCAGCACATCAAATTTAACAGAAATAAAAAAGCCAAATAGAAAATTGGTAAAAGATCCAACTCTTTACGATTACACTGCAAAGGACTTGGAACAATTAATTAATCCTAACAAAAGCTTAAAATGACAGTTAACATAGCCCGTGGAAGCGACAGTATTGGCGCATTCAGTCTTGACGAAATTAATCAAAAACTTGCATCTGGCGAGATCCTAAATGATGACTGGGCATGGTGTGAAAAAAGTAATGACTGGGTTGCTATCACTGAATTCATGGCCGCAAATAGCGCCCCTACTCCTGCAGAAGAAACGGTCGCTCCAGAAGCCGAAGCACAACCTGTCGTGTCCAACGAAGACACTGAAAAACAGGAAAGAGAAATCTCTGAGCTCAAAGAAGCCAACGAGAAATCATTAACGGAAATTAAAGAACTCAAAGAAAACAACGCAGAGTTATCTCTTAAACTTGAGGACGTTAAAAAATCGAATGATTCATCTACAAGTGAATTAGAAAATCTAAAAAAGCAAGATACGGAAAAAACTCAGAAATTAAAAGAAGCTGAAGGAACTCGCGACAAATACAAAGCTGATATTGAAAACTTCAATAAAGAGAAAGCTGGCCTTGACGAAAAAATTGCTGAAGTAAAACGTGAAGCAGATAAAAAACTGTCAAAATACAATGAAGTTGCTGATGAAAATAAAAAACTTCGCTCAGAATCGTCAAGAGCGCTTGAAACAGCTTCGAAACACAGCAAAGACTTAAGCAATGCCCGCACGAAAATTGCGGATTTATTGGAAGCAGAAAAAGAAATCTCTGTTCTTAAAACAGAAATTTCAGAATTAAAAAATGACCTGGCAAATTCTGAGAAAAAAATCAGTGAAATTTACAAAGAAAACAGTGAGACACAACAAAGGTTAGCCGATTATATAAAATCTGGACAACCTGTTGCTGATCCGCCAAAAGAAGAACCAAAGCTTATAACAACTCCGGCGACTCCAGCAGCAGAAAAAACGCCAGTAAGCGCACAACCCGCGCCAGCGACAAAAACAGCCGGACTCCCACCCATTCCAGGAGCAGTAAAAACAGCGACCGGCGTTCCTCCAATTAAATCGGGTATGCCTCCCGTTAAAAGTGGCGTTCCTCCGGTCAGATCTGGTATGCCGGTGAAGTCTGGTGTTCCTCCTATCAAATCGGGCGTACCACCTATCAAATCGGGTTTTCCTCCGGTTAAATCGGGTATGCCGGTCAGATCTGGTATGCCGGTGAAATCTGGTGTTCCTCCAATTAAGTCTGGTGTTCCTCCGATTAAGTCTGGTATGCCACCTGTTAAGAAGTCTGGTGTTCCTCCGATGAAATCGGGTATGCCGATGAAATCTGGCGTTCCTCCGGTGAAATCGGGTATGCCACCCGTTAAGAAATCTGGTGTTCCGCCGGTTAAGAGTGCCGCTCCTGTAGGAGGCGGTGCACCTGTTAAGAAAGCAGCCGGTGAAGGTGGCTTACAGCGAAACACAACAGGAGCTCCTGTTGTTCCCAAAGGCTTAGCAAAGAAAACCGTTAAGAAAGCTGGAATGGTTGTTAAAAAGGCAGTACCAGAGCCTAAGAAAAAAGGGTTATTTGGACTCTTTAAAAAGAAGTAATTTTTAATACGCGATGGCTTCATTGTTACAGCTGTAATGATGAAGCCATTTTTTTTTGTCATCTAATGAAACATAATAAAAAAATCAAAGAACAATTAGTTGACGAAATTCTAAAAGCTAGAGAAAGAGTTTACACTCTAGCATCGGCAACTCCTTTGGATAAAGTGGAATGGGAAAATATTTCACTTTACTTTAAAAGAGAAGACCAAGGCCCTATCCATGCCTATAAATGGAGAGGTGCGTACAACTTCATGGCCTCATTAAGTAAAGAAGAACTCGCTAAAGGGGTTGTTGCTGCTTCAGCTGGGAATCATGCGCAAGGTGTTGCTCTGTCTGCAAAAAAACTAGGGGCATTTGCTAAAATATATATGCCATTGTCTACGCCGCGTATGAAAATCAATGCGGTGAGAAGTTTTGGTGGGGATGCTGTAGAAATCCAACTTATTGGCGACACCTATGATGAAGCGTATACCGCAGCCAAAGAAGAATCATTAGCTCAGGACTCCATCTTTGTCCATCCCTACGACGACATCAAAACAATGGGAGGACAAGGGACTATTGCAGATGAAATAGTAATGTCCGGCGAAGGTCCCTTTGATTATGCCTTCCTTCAAATTGGTGGAGGTGGCATGGCAGCCGCAGTTTCACTTTGGTTAAAATTTTACTATCCAAAGATCAAAATCTTCGGCGTCGAAGGAATAGATCAAGCGAGTATGGGTGCGGCGATTAAAGCGGGTAAGCCCACTCAGCTTGATTATGTCGATGTTTTTTGTGATGGAACAGCTGTTAAGAAAGTTGGCGACCTCACCCACCCTTTATGTGCAGAGTTCATTGACGAATTCATCACCGTTAGTAATGAAGCGGTTTGCTCTGCAATGCAATTTCTCTGGGAACAAATACGCTGCGTACCGGAACCAGCTGGTGCATTAGGTCTAGCCGGCTTACTTTCCAAAAAAGCCCTATTAAAGAACAAAAAAGTATTAAGCATCATTTGTGGTGCCAACATGGACTTCAGTCAACTATCAGCTATTTCAAAAAAAGCAGTCACGGGTTCAAACACACAACATTCTTTTAGATTCAAGATAAAGGAACAACAAAACGCCCTTCTTCAACTACTTCAATCCGATCTTTCATCTGTAAACATTATCAACTTTCAATATGGTAAAACAAATAATGGAGAAGCCTGGCCAATTATTGGCTTTGAACTTAATGAAGGCAGCCTAGATGAGCTGAAGGCTAAACTTCAAAAAGCAGGACAACTTTTCGAAGAAATAACGGCCAACGATGATGTGGTATTCGGAATAATCCCCTTTAATCCTCAACTCGTAAGACACCCTCATTTCATTAAACTAGAATTCCATGAACGCAGTGGAGCCCTAATTGATTTCTTGAAAATTGTTCCCAGTAAAACTAATATCTGTTACTTTAATTATCGGCATTCAGGTGAGCGCGTCGGCCGAGCAATCATCGGATTTGAGTCAGAATCCAATGCAGACAAAATTACTTTAGAAAAAACGCTGGGCGAATCCGGACAAGCGTATCGCTACTGCCACGCAATTAAAGAGGATGTCCTCAAACGAATTTTATACTAAATTTTAACAAACAAAAACAATGCAACCTTCAATATTTTTCATTCAAGGTATAATGGGATCATCCACCAATGAGGTAACAAAAGACCTCATTGACGGAGGCATTCATAGCCAAGAAAGCGTTCTTTTATGTCGCTCCAGTATCAACACAGAAGAAACAGAGCCTAACAACAATAAATCAATCACTGATACGACGTGGCAAATCGAAGACCAAAAAATTGAGATCCAAGCCGATCATAAAGACTTTCAAAATATTTTCATCGTTTCAGATCCCTTAATAAATTGCCTCGATCAACTTGAGGGCCTGCGAAATTGGCTGACAGAAGAAAACTATGAAATAGCCAAGATCGTTACAGTCATTCATACGCATAACCTCTTTGAAAACCAAAAGCTCAATCCATGGTATGACGCATGTATTTTCTTTTCCGATTCTGTACTACTCAACTACAGACAGAATGTTCCGGACAAATGGATCAAAGAATATATCAATAAGTTTAGGTTAGAGTGCTACCCTTGCCTTTTTGAATTTGTAAAAAAGAACAAAGTCAAAAACCCTTCAATGATACTCGATGGTCCACCGAGAAGGCTTTCTTTAACATTCGATCCAATTGAAGAAGAATTTGAACTCGAGTCAGAAGAATATGATGACGACGGTGAACTTTCGCCAGAAGTCAAATTCGACCCTATGGAGAAATTAGCAAATGGTGCATGGAAAACTAAAATCCCTGAGATTGCATCATTAATCTAAGCGCAACTAGTCTCAACCTTCGTCAAAAAAGATTGCTGACCCAACCAATCGCCAGATTCAATTAAGTCATGCCCTTCTACACTTTCCTTGTATAAGTAAATCCAAGCATCACCAAAAGGCGTTTTCAACATTTTCCTTGAATACAAATAAGGATAATCTTCAAGGTCATCTAACGCTGACAATGAACCCTCGTTTAGTCGAAAGACTTCTCCTTTAATAGCAGTCTTTCCGCCTTCCGTTACCGCAGGATAATATGAAACCCGATGCATTGAATACAAAGGTAATGTTTCAAAATTTCCTAATAGGTCACAAAATTTCAACTTATCATTATGGCAACCATGTGACCTTAAAGTCCCATACACAAATACATTTGGAATTCGTTCAATCATTATAGTCGAAAGATCATTCCTAATGCTTCTGATAGTGTTAAATTAAAAGACAAACTTAACTCTTGCTCAATAATTGCTTGTTCTTGATCTGAATCAATCACCTGTTGAATTCGAAGAACATCATCTTTTGTATAATTGTTGAAAAACATAATCTACCTTTGGTTTAATTTAGTTACCTCACATTGTTAATTATGAAAGAACTATAACACAAAGGGTGGGACATTTACTGTCCCATCGATTTTTTAACAAAAACTATTTCAAATAAAACTACTTCGCGTCACCAACACGAATAAGGAAGCCACTGTCTCCTTGCTCGTATAGACCAGCGGGAGCACCGAACACGCCTTCACACAAAGGGCAAGGTTGAGTAAGGTTAAAATCCTCTTTACAATTCAAACTCGTCTCATCTAAATCCAAACTAATTTCACCTTCAGATTCACAATCTTTACAACTAATCTTTATTTTCATTTTTTTCCTTATCTTCTTATTTAATTATTAAACTATTTTAAAACTTAACCAGTGCGACGAACACCCTATAACTCACAGACTTCATTTAGCGAAGGAATGCCACGTATCAGTTGACCGCGATCTGGACCCACTCCAATGTAACGAAGGTTAAATGTAAATTGTTGATAATCATTTCCTCGATTAGCAACGTTCAACACAGCCTTAACCATTCCCGCAACATATTTTTTCGCATTTAAGGGTAAATCTTTAAAATCTCTGATCTCAGAAATATCCTCATCCCAAGTATCATAACTCTCATACACTGGTTTTAGCGATTTACGTAAATCATCATTGCGAGGAACGTAATTATACTCATTACCCTCTTCATCGGTGTAGCTAGTACAAACAAGTAAGGGTCCCTTCCAGTCGCCTTGGTTCTTCAAAACATCCAGTTTATTGATAACAAGATCATCATAACCACCGAACCTTAAAGTATCGCCCTTCTCCACTGCATCAAACCAGCCAATCATTCTTTGTCGACCAGTGGAGGTTCCGAATTCAAGTTTTTTCAAAATCGGCGCAATGGGACTCTCGTCGTCAATTTGAGTTAAGAATACATGCGTCCCAACTTTCGTATCATAAGCCTTACAAGCCCCGACATTATGCAAAGGTCCAACAGGAATCCCAGCTGACTGAAAGAACTCTGGAGTAAAGGTATGAGAGGCCGTCACATTAGGAGAGAAGCCATGTCGCTTATCTAACCAATAAGACTGTCCGAATTCGCCAATAATATATTTTTTCCGACGAATGATATCAATCACCTTTTCTCTCAAGTCACAAATCTGGTCTTTAAATTTTTGACCCACTTCCCAATAGACATCAACTAATGCGTCCATATTTAATGTAAAAGGTGCCTCTCCTTTAAAATCTGAAAATCGATATTCGCTTTCATCAAAACACCCTTCAGCCAAAGCCTGTTCATTGGCCTGCATTTCAGCTTTCGACAATTTATCAAAAAAGCCATTCCACGCGTCAGGGCTAACTTGGCAAACATGCTCAATTGTTCTCAGTGCACGCTCCCATTTCACTTTCAATTTTTCGGCAAAAGCTTCCTTACTCCCGAGCAAATCGCCGTAGTAAACCTGCCATTGAGAGACTTCATCCGCATAAGCCGGTGAAATGCCACGACAAGTAGAGCCTCTCGCTTCATTTCCCAAAATAGTTTCTCTATAAAACTCCCAAGCATGATCGAGTAAACGATGCGTTAAATCGGAAAACATAGTTCTTTCATCAATTGCCAATCTAGAAGTAACGACATGTCCTTTCTTTTCTAATGGGACACTTTCCCAAAGTAGCTTTCGAGGATCAGCAACAACACCCATACCAATACCTAAATAAGAAACACTTTTCTCAACAACCCCCGAAGGCAAGAGATTCAATTTCAACCCTGCCGCAGTATGCCCTGAGTTAGCGCCTCCATTAACCTTAAGAATCATCTCAACAGGATCATTACAACCCTCTATTTTCTGTAAGTCATCAATGATTTCGTAGACCAATCGGCCCTTACCTTCATCACCCATACTGATACCAGTATCAGCAATTAATTGTGATTTATATCCTAAATCTGCCATATTATAATACCTTTTAAAATTTAAACTTTCAGTCTAGCGTTTACCTTCAGACTTCACCTCTATCACATCATGAGTTTTTGACTCCTGCTGACCTGCAGGGCTCACTCTAATATATCGAGCTCTAGCTTTCAAAGACGTCAGATCATCTGCGCCAAGATAACCTAATCCTGAGCGAAGACCACCAATCAGATTCAGCACTACTTTTTGAACCGGACCTGAAACTTCTTTCAGCGCCTCAACTCCTTCAGCCGTGGCCTTTCGATTTACATCCTGCTGCTTATGTCCATATCGAGCAGCTGATCCGTCAGCCATTGCTTCAAGACTACCCATACCACGATATTGCTTATAAGACTTTCCATTAATTTCAATAATTCGCCCAGGCGCCTCACGACAACCGGCTAAAATACCACCACAAATAACTGCATCAGCTAGAGTTAAAGCTTTCACAATATCTCCCGATTTTGAAATCCCGCCATCCGCTAGAATTTTCACCCCTTTAGCCTCTGCTGCTTTACTCGCAACATAGAGTGCTGTCATTTGTGGAATGCCAACACCTGCAACGATTCGAGTTGTACAGATAGATCCTGGCCCCTGACCTACTTTGACGGCATTCACTCCTGCGTCCGCTAAAAAGGCAACGCCCTCTGCCGAAGTAACGTTTCCTGCAATAATCGTTAAGTCGGGAAACTCCCCTCTAACCAAACGAACCGCTTCACCTACACCTTTAGAAAATCCATGTGCAGTAGAAACGGCAACTACATCCAATCCCCTATCGACCAAACTTCCGACATGGCTAATAATCGCCTCTTTGTTTAATGAACCATCAGCATTTCTATCAGTTGAAATGGCGGCTCCACATAAGAGCCTAAAATCAGCATCTCTAGCTGGGCGAATAAAGGACTGTTCTTCATTAATAATACGCCCAATATCTGTTAGTGTAAATAGCCCTCTTAGTTGATCCTTCTCATTAACAACCAAAAGTTTATTTATTCCGATATGCTCATTAAAAAACTGATCTGCAACTTTGATCGGATCATCTTTCAATTCCTTTTCTTTAATCGCAATCAACTGGTCTCGACCCTTCATGGCATCTGAAACGAGTGTATCTTTGTAACGTGCTTGAACAACACGTCCCTCAAGCATTCCTACGAGCTTATCATCATCATCGACAACTGGAAATGTTCGGAAACTAAAATTACGGCGCTCGATCATTTCAATCACATCGCCAATTTTTTCGTTAGGCTTAACCTTTATCGGTTCTTGGATTAATCCATGGACGTGATATTTAACCTTTTCAACTTCCTTAAGTTGTTGATCTTTAGAGAGATTGTAATGAATCAACCCCAATCCCCCCATCAATGCCATTTCAATCGCCATACGCCCTTCGGTAACGGTGTCCATATCGGCTGAAATGATTGGTACTTGAAGTTCCACCTGATCTGACAATCGAGTCACAAGCTTCGTCTCAGATGGCAAAAACTCTGAATATCTGGTACTTAGAGAAATATCGTCAAATGTTAAACCAACAGGTCTATTCGCTGCAAAAAACTTATCTGCGGCTAAATAATATTCTTCATCCATCTTTTCGGCAATTTTCATCAAACTATTATCTGAACTACTATTCGAATAATCAAATCTTTTTATGGAAGGTACAAAACAAAGTACTTAAAGACACATAACATCCCGATTGACTTCACCTAAATGCCTTAATATATGTTAAAACCAATAATATGCCCTTCAATATCAATAAAAACCACCCACTCTAATCCATCAGTTCAAATTTCATAATTCATGAAAATTACTCATAAACAAGACACCTCCCATTTCCAGCAAATGAAACCATACGAAGAAGAAATCATTGCAAGAACACGTTCCCAATTACAACAAGCAAGCGTAAGCATTAGCACGCTTCGATTCATATGGGAGACAAAAAACGAAGTCATATGGTCTAAGGCCTCCGACCTCTATGAAAAATTGGCAAAAAGAACGTTAAAAGCCGGTGAACCCTTCTGGACATACGACATTGCTAAACAAGGATTACGATATGCTCCGAATAGCTTAACGTTAATGCAAACTCAGGCATTAAGCTTAGCGCAAAGTGGATCAACCGAAGGGGCACACGAATTATTGAACGAACTCATCTCCCAAGGTTATGACGACCCTGAAACATTAAGTATTCTCGGCCGAATCCATAAAGACTTTTGGAGGATTTCAACAACGCCTAGAGAAAAAGAAAACGAACTTAGACTTTCGTATGAAACATATCTTAAAGCTTTTGAAAAAAGCAATAATTACTATCCAGGAATTAATGCTGCAACAATGGCGGTTTTAGGTGGGAACTTTGATGAAGCACATGCACTCGCAAAAAAAGTGCACGCCATGTGTAAAGAGGAAGAAAGCAAGGACCAATCCTATTGGCTACTCGCCACTATTGCTGAAGCGGCTTTCATTAAAGGCGACATAGCTGAGTCTAGAGACTATTATTCAAAGGCCAGTGCGCTTGCCATGAACGATCAAAGCTCTCTTTGTTCAATCCGAAAACAAGCAAGGTTACTTTCGAATTTCATCAAAGAAGATCCATACCTAC
>CAWUTK010000064.1:0-15912 GCA_963924785.1 uncultured Opitutales bacterium | reverse complement strand
TTTAATCACCATTTTGAACAAAATATTTTACTTCAATTGTAATAAGGTGGAAGTTTTTATGAAAAATTGGCTGAAAGTTTATCGAAAAATTAGCTTTCTGTTGCTAAATCTGAAAATTCAAGTTTCTGGGACAGGCTCTAGATACACAATAATATTATGAGCATCATTATCATCCAAATTAGCTAAACCCGTTGATCCAAGAAATGGACGCATTGACGTTCCGGCTCTACCAATTTTTAATGTTTGGTAAATGTAATCATCTGACGCGACATCCAAAAATCCAGCTAGCCCAATTCCAGGTCCTGCTCCACCAGCAGAATAACCAACACCTTTATCTCCATGACAAGACGCACAGTAAACATTAAATGTTTCTTCTCCCTCCTGAACGTTTCCAGCAAATACAATATTCGGATTAACGTGAACCTCTTGTGACAATGAAACCGGAATGCTGCGTAAATAGTTAAAAATCGAATCCAACTGTTTACCTTCTAAATCAGGACGAGCTACCATTGAGGTTCCTGGACGACCTCTTGCAACCGTCTTCCGAATAAATTCATCTGATGCGATTGCTAAGAAATCGCGATTTCTTATAGCTGGAGCAAAACCAGCCTTTCCTTCTCCACCTTGTTGGTGACAAGCGGCACAATTAATATTATAAAGTTCCTCTCCACTTAAACCGGCATCAGTTACATTAACAACATTACCCTCTAGGCTTCTCAAGAAAGCTATTATGTTATGGGCATCTTCATCATTTAAATTAGCGAGCCCAGTTGTACCTAACATGGGTCTCATAGCAGTTCCAATACGCCCAATTTTCATTGTCTTGTATATATAGTCATCAGACGCTACATTTAAAAATCCAGCTAATCCAATCCCTGGTACAGCACCACCAGCCGAATATCCTTGTCCCGTTTCACCATGACAGGACGCACATAAATAGAGCGTATGCCTCAGATCCTTTATCAACATCACCAGAGAAATGGACCTTCTCATCAACATATACACGCTGTAAATTTTCCACTTCCAAACTTCTTAAGTAAGCAATGATTGAGTCAATGTCTTGCTCAGGCAAATCAGCCCTTGCCGGCGTGGAAGTTCCGGGTCGTCCAGCAATTATTGTTTTTCGAATAAACTCGTCTGATGCTATTGCTAAGAAATCACGATTTCTGATACTTGGGGCAAAACCGGCCTTTCCGACTCCGCCCTGCTGGTGACAAGAAGCGCAATTGACTGTAAAGACGTGTTCGCCTTTAGCAATTAACTCACCTTTTGATAAGACTACGCTAGAAGGTTCAGTAAGACTCTCTGTAACGACTGATTCCGCTTCGCTTACTACCTCAGTCACTTCGACAACAGCAATACCTTCATTCTCTGTCGATTTTGGTCCAACAGTCGCATCGATGATCCCACCTATAAAAATTAAAATTACTACTAAGAAGACTAAACTAGCAATTCCATAAAAGCATGATTCTCCATCTGGCTTTTCATTTTTATTTCTGTTTTCACTCATAGCAGGAAATTTTTCTAAAATCGCAGAAGATTAGGGATAAACACATATTTACTAATTAAAGATATAGATTTAGTTAATTAGTCGTATATCTTGCGAAAAGTAAAGTCCTTATAGAAAAATATACACAGTATTAGGCTTTTTCATAGCAATCCATAAGATAAACTAATAGTATTCGAGGATCGGCATTACTATTATTATTTGACTTATCGAATTTTTTAATATCAATTCACATTAATAATTCTAATAATCATGACCTCAGCACTACACAGCAATCTCGATAAAATAGTTTTTTATAAAATAAAAACGGCTCGAGCAATTGGTCACAGGCGACACATTTTCCGCCAAAAGCACGCGTTACAGTTCGCGGTTTTCCACACTTAAAAGATGATTCACTTGGATTCACAATGAAAGGAGGCGTTTCTTCCCATATGATAGCTATTGCCAAAAATACAAATAAACTTGTTACACCATCAAACCAGCTGGTTACTGACACATTACAGCGACCCTTGAGAGATTTAAGGATATCCTTAACAGACCAATGTAACTTCCGTTGCACATACTGTATGCCGAAAGAAATATTTGGTCCAAAATATCAATTTCTTAAAAAACAAAACATTCTTAATTTTGATGAGTTAATGAATGTCGTTAAAGGATTCGTTGATTGCGGAGTGAAAAAAATCAGGCTCACGGGAGGTGAACCGTTACTTCGTGCAGGGATATGCGACTTTATAAAACAATTGAAAACGATTCCTGAAATCGAGGATATTGCGTTAACAACCAATGGTGAATTTCTGCCACCTATGGCGAAAAAGCTTAAAGAAGCAGGACTCGATCGCGTGACTATCAGTTTAGATGCCATTTCCGATCAGATCTTTTCAGAAATGAATGGTCGCAATCTTAATACAGACAAAATACTTCTAGCAATTGATTCTGCGAGAGATGCAGGTCTTGCTCCAAAAGTAAATATGGTCGTGATTAAAGGCGTGAATGATCATGACATCATGCCAATGGTTAATTTTTTCAAAGACAAAAAAACGACGCTTCGTTTTATCGAATTTATGGATGTAGGAAACCATAATAAATGGAACAAAGGCCAGGTTATCTCTGGAAAAGAAATCCTCGATCTAATTAAAAAATCATATGCCATTGAACCAGTTGACGCATCCTACCTTGGAGAAGTTGCTAAACGATATCGCTTTATTGATGATGGCACAGAATTTGGTTTAATTACATCCGTTTCCCAATCATTTTGCTCAGATTGTTCACGTGCAAGAATATCGGCTGACGGCAAAGTATACACTTGTTTATTCTCTCAAAGTGGAACAGATCTTCTTGAACCAATTAGATCAGGTGCCTCTGTAGAAGAAACAACGCAACTGATTAAAAACATATGGACCCATCGACATGATCGTTACTCTGAACTACGCGATGAGATCATCAGTAGAATGCAAAATAACACAAAAATTGAAAGTTCATACATTGGTGGTTAATGCTTTTATAAATTAAGCAATGGATAAAAAACCCGTACTAAATGGACTCATTCTTGCAGGAGGAAAAAGTAGGAGAATGGGCTCTGATAAAGCCTTGCTGAGTTATGATTCTAGCGGTGAATTATTAATAGAGAACCTTTATTCGATTTTATCAAAACACTGTAATGACGTTTATTTTTCCTTATCACAACAAACTCAATTTTCACTTCCCGATAACTATAAAATCATAAAAGATCTACAAGAGCCTATCGGCCCGATGGGCGGTCTCATTTCAGCCTTCAATACTTCCCCTAACGCAGCATGGTTCGTGATTGCCTGCGATATGCCAAGATTTGATGAAGCCACTTTGAGTTTCTTATTAGACAAACGATTACCGGAAAATCAAATAACCGTTTTTAAAAATCTAGAAAGAAATGCGGTGGAACCTCTATGCGCCATTTATGAACCGACTATAAAAGAGGCACTTATGGAATTTTATAATAAAGGCGGGAAAAGCCTCTCTCGATTCATTAATACTCACGACCACTTAGCCGTAGAAATGCCTTCACAAAACCCACTACTTAACATTAATACAAAAGAAGAATACCTACTAGAAATTTCTAATAACAAGTAATCTCAAAACAATGAATACATCGACTGTTACGCTGAAAGACTTTTACATTTCATCTGATCATGATTTTCGAGGACAACATGGAAAACCTCGGAACAATAATGCTATCGAAAAACTCCATAAAATAGAGTGTGTCGAAGGTAAGGGCATCATTGGAGATCGATACTTCAAACAAGAAGAAGAAGCCAGTAAACGACAAATTACGTTTTTTGATCTAGCAATCTTTCAGGAACTCAAAAAGAACTATCCAGATTCAAATTTCGATTCATCCGTATTTAGACGAAACATAGTAATAGAAGGCATTGATTTAAACAGCCTAATAAACCATTTCTTTACCATAGCTAATGTCCAATTTTACGGAGTCGAAGAATGTAGTCCTTGCTACTGGATGGATCAAGCAGTTGGACCTGGTGCAGAGGATCTCATGCAAGGTAAAGGTGGGCTTAGATGCAAAATAGTAACGGGTGGAAAACTCACAACGGGGATTGCCGAACTCACACAAATTGATTCAAATGAATCTTATCCCCTAAAGGTCTATGCCTTTTCTAGTTCTGCCAAAGAGCTAGGGTTCAAAGAAACAACCATAATGGCAAAACCAAACCTCTCCCCTATTGAAGTTCTTTCACAAATTGAAACATTCACCGTAGATCAATCTCAAAAATATCGCATAGCGATCAATGAATCCTTTTCTTCTTGGACTGATCAAATTGGACATGTGAAAGAAATCGCGATCATCCCCCCTGTTTCAGGAGGTTAATTTTTTAATACTGAAGTATGAATACTAATATCGAAATTACTGATAAAATCATCATCGAGCCAAAACTCGAGTTGCCGACTCGGGACACGGGTGCCACTGTAGAATTTAGAGGTATCGTAAGGGAAACAGAAGACGAAAACTGCATTCAAGGTTTAGACTATGAAGCCTACAAAGACATGGCTATTGCAAAAATGACGACTATTCTATCCGACTTGCTGGTAAAGCATGATTGCCTTACTGGCGTCGTTATTCATCGAGTAGGATTCATTCCAGTCGGAGAATCAGCGCTTTACATGAGGATCACCTCTTCTCATCGTAAAGAAGCCTTTTCATGTTGCTCAGAATTTATCGATGAACTAAAAAAAGACGTCCCCATTTGGAAAGCAAATTAATTTATAATGAATACATTATTACCAGTAGAGGAAGCTCAAGCATTAATTAAATCCAGCTTAAAATGCCTGTCTCCAGAATCCATTGATCTAAGTGAGATCAACAGCCATATTTTAGCAGAAGATGTAAAAGCAGATTCAGATATGCCTCCATTTGATCGATCTTCAGTTGATGGCTATGCTCTTGGTTCAGATGACACAACAACGCCTTTTATTGTTTTAGGAGAAATCCAACCAGGAACCGATCCGAGCTTAATCCTTAAAGAGGGTGAAGCTGCTCGTATTTTCACTGGGGCTAAAATTCCACAAGGCGCAACAAAAGTTGCGATGCAAGAAGTGTGCAGTTGCGAAAAGGGGAGGATAATCATTAGTGAAAATGACCCAAACACCTGTATTCGAAAACAAGGGGAGGATATTAAGGAAGGAGAAATTGTTGCTCATGCAGGCCTAACCCTAGAGGCAGGTGAATGTTCCATACTCGCCAGCGTAGGATGCATCAATCCATTGGTTTACAGAAAACCAAAAATCATGCATATCTCCACTGGTAATGAAATCGTTTCACCAAATAAAAAACCGGCAACGGGCGAAATCCGTGATAGTAATTCAATTTTGATTAAACAATTAATTGAACAATACGGCGGGACATTATCTGGGAAATTACACTGTAAGGACAACAAGGGTTTTCTGACGAATCAAATCGAAAAATTCCTAGAAGGGTCGCAAGACATACTGCTTGTTTCTGGTGGTGCGAGTGTTGGAAAATATGATTTTGGAGCGGAAGTATTAACGAACCTAGGTTTTGATGTTAAGTTTCAAAAATTAAACTCAAGGCCTGGAAAACCACTAACCTTTGCGGTTAAAGGAACGAAATGCGCATTTATTATACCAGGAAACCCCTTGGCCCATTTTGTCTCTTTCCATATATTCATACGACTCGCAATTGCTTCAATGCAAAATAAGTCCCATGGAGTCGAAACAGTTACAGCTATGATGACCGATGACTTCAAGTATAAAGAAAACCCTAGAAAGACATTTTGCCCAGCCACTTTAAGATGGTCCAATGAGCATAATTCTTTTGAAGCAACCCAGCTGTCCTGGAATAGTTCCGGCGACCTTAGAGGAATGATCGAGTGTAACGCTTTTCTAGTAAGAGAAAAAGGGCAATCAGGAATCGAGAAAGGTTCGTCCGCTGATTTTTTGCTTTTAAACTAATATTATAACACACAACGCTTTTAATTAATATGAGTAATCCATTTAGCCATATAGATGATCAAGGACATGCCAAAATGGTTGATGTCGGCGATAAGCCAGCGCAAACACGTATAGCAATTGCCACTGGCACCATTAAACTTCAGGAAACAACCGTTACCGCGTTAAAAGAAAAGGCATTGCCCAAAGGTGATGTATTAACCGTTGCTCAAATCGCCGGTATCCAAGGAGCCAAAGAGACGTCACGCCTGATACCCATGTGCCATCCTTTAAGTATAAACCTCGTTGATGTTCAGTTTACAGTGAACGACAATTCTATCGATATCAGAAGTGAAGTTCGATGCTCAGGAAAAACTGGGGTTGAAATGGAGGCGCTTACGGCAGTTAATGTCGCTGCTCTTACAATCTACGATATGTGTAAAGCCGTTGATAAAAACATGATCATTACTGACGTCCAACTTGAATCAAAAGTAAAATTATGAAAATTGGTCGTGTAACAATGAGCGATCGAGCCTCTAAAGGGATTTACGATGATCTCAGTGGCCCAGCAATCGAAACGGTACTAAAAGACTCCTTCAATGAATCCATTGAATTTTGCGTTAAACTCGTTTCTGATGATCAACATCTCATTGTCGAAGCCTTAAAAGATTTAATAGACAATCAACACTGCAATCTCGTCGTTACAACAGGAGGAACAGGACCCTCTGAACGAGACGTAACACCTGAGGCCACGAAAGAAATTATTACAAAAGAACTACTAGGATTCGGCGAACTCATGCGCATGGAATCCTACAAAATCGTCAAAACAGCCATTCTTTCGCGAGCAACGGCTGGTATTTATAATCAAGCTCTTATAATTAATCTCCCCGGGAAGCCTTCGGCTATTGGAGAATGCTTACCCCTCCTCCTTCCTGCTATTGCAGAAGGAATGTCTCACATCTGTGATTTTCGACCAAAATTAAAATGAAATACCTGCTAATCATTCCATTAATGCTTTTAGCCAGTTGCGCAAAGCAACCAATCATTCAAGATATAGATTCCAATGGAGTTTGGAATAAAATCACCGAACAAAAAGGTGAAAAAATTGTCTTAGTAAACTTTTGGGCTACTTGGTGTGCGCCTTGCGTAGAAGAAATTCCAGCCCTACTAAAACTGCAAGAAATTTATAAAAATGATTTAACGGTTATTTTTGTCTCTTTTGATTTTGATAGGAAATCAACGCTTCACTTCGTTGAAAAAAAAGGGTGGGATATGAGGAGCTATTTCAATGCAGAAAGTGACAAAACATTTTTAGCCAATATGCCCGATGAATGGTCGGGGGCGATGCCATTCACCATGGTCTACAATAAAGATGGTTCAATACTTGAATACTTGACCACTAAAGAATCTTATGAATACTTTGATTCAATCATTAAAAAATCCATTAATAATCAATAATTCCCAAGTCTTATGAAACACTTACTATTAATAACGATTCTATTTACGCATATCTCATCCTTAAGTGCTGCTCTCAAAATAGGTGATAGTGCCCCAATGACAGCCTACTCCATGTCTGATATTTCAGGAAAAGAAGTGAGCCTAGAATCCGTTGCAAAAGAAAATGGAGTTCTCGTCATTTTTTCATGTAATACATGCCCTTGGGTAATTGCTTGGGAAGACCGCTACAACGCGGTTTCAGAAACAGCTTCAAAAAATGGAATCGGCACTATTTTCGTAAATTCCAATTCGAGTAATCACAATGGTAAAGATTCGCTTAAAGCAATGAAGGCTCATGCTAAAGAAAAGCAATATAATGTCCTATACGCTTTAGATACAAACAATCAATTGGCTGATGCTTTTGGTGCACAAAAAACTCCTGATGTTTTTCTTTTTAACAAAGATTCTAAACTCGTTTACAAAGGTGCGATTGATGACAATGCGAGAAAACCTGAAAATATCACTGAAAATTATCTCATAAATGCTTTGAATGCAGTCGGTTCAGGAAAATCGGTTCCCGTTAATACTACGAAGTCACTGGGTTGCGGTATTAAACGCTAGTTGATATTTATAAAAAGTTTAAATAAAGGATCATCTGATCTTTGACTGACTCTAGAGATGCGCACAATTGTTGCACCCACAACAAATTGTCATCCTTTTTGCTGAAAACGCATGCCACCCATTCCGTTTCCACTCGGCTTATTTCGACGGAGACAGTGAAAAGCATGTCTTTATCAATACAAACATTTAGCTCAACTAACTTATTTTAAGGCACTTCCAATTCAAATGGCCTTTCGAATTTAATGCTGCCAAGAATGAGATAATTGAGATAATTCGTTATCTGCCAAAATTATCTGTAATTTAAACAAGCCATCTGGGGTCATTCTTGAATGTGTCCTTTTTTCAATCATCTAAATGCATAATACACCATTACCATAAATGTTCCAATATAACTCGTTATTTTAACCGACTAAGCCGATTAAATCTAATTAAATTGCATATTGACTCATAAGGGTGCTCTCACAAACTCTTTTCTGATCTGAAAATCTCAATTTAGCCACAATCACATCGTATTTTGACAGCCAAAAAAAAATCAGCAAAAGAACAAAAAGTTCCTTTTGAAAAAACATTAGAAGAACTAGAATCCATTATCGAAACGATGGAATCCGGCGAAACTCCATTAGCGGATATGGTCGTCAACTTTGAAAAAGGTACACAACTGTTACAAACCTGCCAAAAACGCTTAGCTGAGGCTGAATTGAAAATCGAAACCATTAAGCAAAATTCCACAGAACTTGAAAGTGAACCATTTGAACTTCAAGGAGAAGAATAATTGCGATAACATGTTACTTGATTCGATTAAAAGCCCAGAGGATGTTAAAAAACTCAATTACGAAGATTTAGAAATTCTTTCCGAGGAAATTCGGAAAGAAATCATTCATGTCACCTCTGAAAACGGAGGGCACGTCGGACCCAATCTAGGAGTAGTTGAACTAACCATTGCCTTACACCGTATATTTGACACCCCTAAAGACAATATTCAATTTGATGTTTCCCACCAAAGTTACGTCCACAAGTTGCTAACGGGGAGAAACGGCAAAGCTTTTCGAACATTAAGACAAGGAGACGGTGTGTGCGGTTTCTCAAACAGGAAAGAAAGTCCACACGATTCCTTTGGAGCCGGTCATGCCGGAACATGCCTATCCGCCTCATTGGGAATGGCGGTTGCTAGAGATTTAAATGGAGGAGATGAACACGTTGTCGCCGTCTGCGGCGATGCGGCATTCACTTGTGGCCACACCATGGAGGCTCTTAATAATATCGCTAGCTCGACAAAACGATTGATCGTAATTTTAAACGATAATGAATGGTCCATTTCAAAAAACGTCGGCGCCCTATCAAAAAGCTTTAATGAACTCATAACCAATCCTATATATAACAAAATACATACGGATGTAGAATCATTGCTCGCAAAAATTCCAGGGGGCGAGTCTCTAATAAAAATGGGGTCAAAGGCAAAGAAAGAAGCAAAGGATTTTCTTGTTCCATCCTGCTTATTTGAACATTACGATTTAAGGTTTGTGGGACCGATTGACGGCCACAATTTGAAAGAACTCGAGTACTATCTAGAGTTCGCCAAACAATCAGACGAACCGATTCTACTTCATGTCATCACACAGAAGGGTAAAGGCTATGACATCGCCCGGAAATTTCCTGAAAAGTTCCACGGAGCGAGTCCTTATGATGTTTCCACAGGAAAAAGCAAAGGCACCAAAGAATCTCGTCCTAAATATCAAGATGTATTCGGAAAATATCTCACTAAATTTGCGCAGGAAAATGAAAAAATTGTCGCAATCACTGCGGCAATGGCAAGCGGAACAGGGTTAAACCATTTCGAAGAAAAACTCCCAAAACGGTTTTTCGATGTAGGAATAGCAGAAGGACACGCCGTTATTTTTGCCGCTGGGCTTGCAACAAAAGGAATTAAACCCGTTTGTGCAATCTACTCAACTTTCCTGCAACGAGCGATCGACAGTATAAATCATGACGTCTGTCTTCAAAATCTACCAATTGTCTTTTGCATGGATAGATCAGGCTTATCACCAAATGATGGGCCGACACACCATGGCTTGTTTGATATCTCGTACCTAAGAAGCATTCCCAATACGATCATCATGCAAGCAAAAGATGAAGACGAATTAGTTGATATGCTTTTTACTGCATTAGACACAAATAGTCCTACATTCATCCGAATTCCCAGGGGTAATGCGACGGGCAAGACAATTAAGGATGAACCCATTAAACTTGAAATTGGAAAAGCCCAAGAAATTAAAAAAGGTACAGATGTCGTCATCTGGGCTCTAGGAAATATGGTCTCCGAAGCTTTAGCAGTAGCAAAAGAATTAGAAGAAGCGCAAAAAATATCCGTGGGCGTTGTTAATGCACGTTTTGCAAAGCCAATCGACAAGGACCTACTGATTAAACATTCCAGTGAAGCAAAATTAATCGTAACGCTAGAAGACCATGTCCAAACAGGTGGATTCGGATCATCTGTTGCAGAAATCCTTCAACACGAGAATCATGCAACACCAGTTGAAATAGTCGGTTGGCCAGATAAGTTCATCCCACACGGAGACTCTGTTTCAAGTTTACGGGCACTGAATGGCTTATCCGTTGAGCAAATCAGCGAAAAAGTCCTCAAGCGACTTCAGAATAAAGGCCAAAACATCCGCTCAAAGGTTTTGGTTTAAGCACACTTTGAAATAAAAATTAAAAAGAATTCTTTAATTTTTCAGTTTCCCCTTTTATAGTCACAATAACTTTTGATTAATCGTAATAAATTACTTGTATAATGGACATTCGTAAAAAAATCCTACTTCTTCTTTCAGCTCTTTTAGCCTTATCTTTCACCAGTTGTAGGACAACACCTAAGCCGCCAAACCCAGAAGACACCTTACCGGGAAGGGGCAATTTTAGCAGCGACAGCATCGATTATGTGAGTAAAAACGAGCAGGATCGTATCGCACATGAAGAAGCCATGAGAATTAGAGACCTTGATGGTGACATGATGGGTGATGGACTAACAGGCCGAGACATGAGCTTCATGGGGTCAAACGGGGAAGATGCAGGAATCAGAGGTCAATATGAGTCTGTTTACTTTGATTTTGATCAATCTTTTGTCCGCGAATCGGAACGTTCAAAAGTTTCAAGTGTTGCAGACTATTTAGACCAAAACAGTGGATCACGACTAATTGTAGAAGGTCATTGTGACTGGAAAGGAACCTCTGAATACAATATGGCTCTGGGAGATCGTCGCGCTAATAGCGTTAAACAATACTTAGGAACACTTGGAGTTTCGTCTTCAAGAATTGAAATTCGCTCTATGGGTGACCAAAATGCTATTGATGGAGCTTCTCCAGAGCAATCGGCCAATGATAGACGAGCTGAATTTGTGTTAATTCCAAGTTCTTAAAAGTTCATTCCACCGCGTTGCTAATAATTTAAATTGCAGCGTATAATCCCTCCTTATGCCCCAAAGCTTCACTTCAGCCTTTGATTTTTTCTCGCCTGCTATGTGGCCACTATGGGCATGTTCAATTACCCTACTCACCCTGATCATCGAAAAGCTCAAAAGTCTACAAGCCTCTCGAATACTTGACCCCGACCTAACAGAGAAAATTTTTGAAAGCATCAAGGATCTTGATATTAAAGATGCAGAAGGAATTGCCGAGCGATCTGATACACTTATTGGAAAAGCATGGGCTCAAGGATTACATGAATTTTCATTAGGAGGAATTAGTCTACACAATGCCTTAACCGAGGCATCTGAACTCGCACTTAAACCGCTCAAGAAGTACCTTTCTGCAATAGCCACAATTGGTGTTATTTCTCCCCTACTCGGCCTCCTGGGGACGATTATTGGCATGATCATCACCTTCAGTCACATATCTGCAGCAACAGGAGGGAGTGCTGATAAAGCCGCTCTCGCAGGTGGAATTTCCATGGCGTTGTTTACAACTGCTGCTGGGTTAATTATCGCGATCCCAGCCATTATTTCTGGTAGATATTTTTCATCAAAAATCATACACTACGCCGAATTTGTTGAAGCAGATATAAATAAAGCCAATTACCTCTACAATCATTCGCTCAGTAAGCAAAAAGCGAAAATTGATGAAAAAGATCATTCATGATTTAGAGCAAATAGATGACAAGGTGGAATTAACACCTATGCTCGATTGTGTTTTTCTCTTACTTCTATTTTTCATAGTAACAGCCTCTTATAGCGATGAAAAACTGTTTGATGTAATTCTACCCACCATTAAAGGAGGTGAATCACAGCTAATAGATCCATTTCATGTCATCCAGCTTAATATTACCGAAGACGGCTCTTTTCAAGTGAAGGATAAGCAGATCGAAACAAACAACCTTTATGCATACTTCGAATCTATCAAAAAAGAACGGCCTACAACTACATTGATCATCAATGGCCATAAAAACTGCCCCTATGAAAAAGTCGTCTTTGCAATGGATGTAGCGAAAGGAGCGAATATCGAAGAATACTCCTTTGTTGTTCAATCAGAATAAGATACGATAAGTCACAATTCCATTTAACGCTTATAATTCGTCAACAAAATAAGGGACTGTCCCTTATTTTATAGAAAGGAAATACCCTCTGCATTTATCTTGAGCTATTTACACTTAGATCTTACCTTCGTCGTAAATCAATGTAATTTCAAACCCTTTGGAAAAACCATAGCCTTATAATGTTCTCTTGTAATAATTTAACAGTAAAAGTTGGTAAAGAAGATACAGTCATTCTAGACAACGCAACCGTCGGATTTAAAGGTAATGCGCTACATGCGATAATCGGGCCATCTGGTTGTGGAAAAACAACTCTGGTTAAAGCGATGGCTGGGATTTACGATTCCGAAGGCGAAGTCTTCTTCGGTGACCAACCCATCGAAAGTTATAATGATTTAATTGGGAAAGTTGGATTTACTCCCCAATTCAGCATTGCCCATGAACGCTTAACGGTGGTGGAAACGCTGCAATATTCATTAAAACTTAACGTCAGTGATTCGAATATTCGCAAAGAAAGGTTGGAAAAAATACTTTCTATTATTGGACTAGATGAGCACCAAGAAAAGAAAGTTAACTCACTAAGTGGGGGACAGTTAAGGCGACTTGGACTTGGACTCGAACTAACAAATGACCCAGAACTCATGGTCTGCGATGAAGTTACATCCGGTCTTGATCCAAGGTCGGAAGATCAAATTCTTGGTGTTTTAAGAAAATTGCAGGAGAAACAGCAGAAGTCATTCATCTGCATTATTCATAATTTGCTCAAACTCCCGTTGTTTGACATTATTACTGTCGTTAATGGAGGGCGAGTTGTATTTCAAGGAGCCTACAAGGATCTTCTTTATTACTTTGGTATTAAGGATGTTCTGCATTTATATGAACGCCTTAACAATAAAGAATCTGATTACTGGAGAGATTCTTGGGAAAAGCACCAAGGTTACTATCTTAATGAAAATGCCACTGAAGAAATTCATGAAGCACCACACAAGTCACCTATTTCACCTCCTTCGATTCTCTCACAGTTTAACACATTGCTCGCTCGACGATTTAAACTCTTTTTTAGAGACCAGGGATACCTTTGGCTTACAATGGCAATAACCTTTGGTTTCCCAATCCTTGTCGTCATTTTTGCATTGGAAGGGTTACCGCAAATACAAGGGCTCGCAATGAATAGCGATCTCAATGTACTCGAAAGTATACAAGAAAACATTAGGTATCAACGAGATGCCTTTGAATTAGCCTCACTCATTACTGGACTCATTATGTTTCAGGTGATCTTACTCTCACTAATGGGTGCAAATAATGGATCACGAGAAATTGTCCAGGAACGTGTCATTTTCGAGAAAGAAAGGCTAAATGGCTTGAATCCATATGCTTATGCTTCATCTAAAATATTTTTCACCTCACTCATTGCCTGCTTTCAAGGCGCCTGGATGGCGATATTTGTTAAAACTATTTGCGAATTTCCGGGTTCATGGCCCATTCAAGTTGGACTCCTATCTCTTGCTTGTATCTCAATGACTATTGTATGCTTAGGATTTTCCGCCCTATTCGAATCCCAAGAAAAAGCTTCTAGCCTTTCCATTTATTTAGTTGGCTTCCAACTCCCTTTATCGGGTGTCGTTCTCGCATTGCCGCCTTATTTAGTCTGGGTTTGCAGACCCTTTATCAATGCTTACTGGGGATGGTCGGGTTACTTAAGTACAATGAAAGATACTCGATTCCATGATGCTTTTCGATTGAATGATGCCTCTTGGATGCCAACGCCCACCATTGCAGGTTTAGTATTGCTTTTGCAATTATTATTAGGTGCAATACTCGTCTATTCTGGTTGTTACAAAAAACACAAAATTTAAACACGTTAACCCATTTTACAACACGAATCATTTTTTAGATGAAAGGTAAATTACCCATTATTTTACTAACTATTCCTATCTTTGTCATAGGCGGCATACTTGCCATGATTTTAACAAAGGGAGATGCTGTAAAAAAACTGGAAAGCTTTCCCGCTGCTAGCTATTTAGAAAATCCTGGTAGCTATGTTGGAAACCGCTATTTACTCGACGGCCAAATCGATGAATTACTTTCATTTGTTGAAGGTAAAGGGAAAATTGTAACGGTTATGGCTGGAAAAAATTCTACCCGTGTACCAATCTATGTTCCTGCATCAGAAGAACTCAATTTACACAAAGGTCAGCGCTATGAAATGGCGGTTTATATAAACACTAATTCTGTAATTTATGTTGAGAAACTTCAAAAATACTAGCCTATTATTCTTTGGTTTTATCCAGCTTTTTTTATTTGCATCAGTTAATGGACAAGCTGACGCTGGAGCGGGATTGCTCAAAGGCTTAGGCGGTGGAGCAGCTGCACCTGCTCCGGCCCCAGCTGCAGCAGAACCCTCTTCTCTAGTTTCAACAAAATTTCTCGAAAGTGATAGTTTATTAAACCTTTCGGACAACGCATTTGATACAGACAGCGATGCAATGGATTTTGAAGAAGGCACGTTCAAGTGGAAGGGAAAAACTTTCTCTCTCGATCAAAACTTCCTTTTCAAAAGTCGCTTCGAACGCTACCTAAGTCTTCCTGTTCCAGAGTTAAACGAAAAGGCCTATCGTGAAATTCTAAACGACATCTACTACTTACTTTCCACCGAAAACCAAGGTGGAAGATCTACTGAAGACAATGTTAAAGAAGCGTGGTCTATGCTTTTCGAAGCGGCAAAATTAGATATCGACGGCGCAAATAGCCTCATTATTGCGAATCAAGTAAACAATGCATGGCGTGTTAAAAATGAACGGGGCCAACGGAAAATTGCGGCAAACGAACTTGAACGCCAAAGAAAAGAAGAAGAAAGAATTGTTTCAAATAGAGCACATCGAATTCAAGAAGCCCTTAAAGATCTCTCTGCTGATTTAAAAAGGAATAAGAAATCATCAAAATCTGACTTAAAGGAGCAACAGAAAGGGCTGGAAATGCAAGAACAGGAAGAGCCTGATTCGGGGGGAGATGATGAAGGTGGCAATACGACAAATAACATAACTCTTCCCACTTCGCCTCAAGGTGGTGGCGGAGGAGGCGGAATTAACCTTCCCGCACCCAAAGCTCCTGAGATTCCCGGCATGACCAACCCTTTCAAATCTGTTGAGGGGCCAACTTCGGAAACCGCTTTTCGTGTTCGAGATCTGGTCATGACCGAAGCGAAAATTAATGCACTAAGCTTACAAGGGGCTCAAACATCCGTTCAGGCAAAACTGCAGTTCCAAAGTCAAATTTTCGCCTTCTTTATTCAACGAAGATTCGAACATGTTGTCATCGCATCTAATTTTTATCGTTTAATCTTTAAAGGTTCAGCCCAAGATTTAAACGTTGGAAGAAATGAAATGGCA
>CAWUTK010000063.1:0-7531 GCA_963924785.1 uncultured Opitutales bacterium | reverse complement strand
GTTAGTTCATAGGGGTCATTATTAAGGTTATACAATTCAAATTCTGGTCGATTATTGAGTTTATGGATTAAAGCATTTGCTTTTGCAGATGAATCTTTTAGTTCAAGCCAGGATGTAGCAGGCCCTCCATCTTTTTTACTTGAAGAGTCTCCATCATAACGTTTTCTCATGACTCCGCTCAGAGTAACATTCGATGTCAGGTTTTTGTGATTAGGATTGTAGATCAACGTAAAGCCTGAATCACGAATAACTCGAATAGGATAAATTCGATCTTTACTGTTTAAAATATTACAATTGGTAAAAGATCCGTAAAAATACTCGTTTATTATTTGCCTCTCACCCTTGAGGGTTTTAAGAAAACTTTTACCATCGACATCTTCTTCTCTGAGAGTTCCCCCAGCGGCATCAACAAATGTGGGGGTAATATCAACAGTTGAAATCAAGCTACTTGTTTCAGTACCCGGTTCAATCACATCAGGCCAGCTCATAACAAGCCCGGTATGAAGGCCATTGTCATAACAAGTCCACTTCGCAAAAGGAAACTGACCTCCCTGTTCACTGCAAACAGCAAAAATTGTATTTTCCCACAAACCCTTTTCTTCAAGGACACTGCGAACCTGTCCCACCAATTTATCAAAATTGGTAATCTCAGCATAATATTTCACCAGATTTTCACGCAACACCGGTGTATCAAGCCAGTATGGTGGAATCGTTAATTTATCTTTATCATACTGTGAGGGATCGCCAGTCGTAAAGGGTGCGTGACCATCATGAGAAGCTATAAAGAGACAGAAGGCTTTATTGTCTATTTTACAATCATCAAAAAATTCCGTCGCCGTAGCAACAAAGCCTTCGTTTCCTTTACCACTTTTTAGCATTTCAAAAGGATAAGCCTCACGAGGACCAATGTGACTTTTTCCCATAAGAGCAACACGGTACCCAAGAGGTTTCAAATAATGAGGAATACTTTTAGTCCCTGCGCTAGATTTAGAATGATTCGCTAGTGTTCCAGTTCTCCAGGGACTTCTACCACTGTATAGTTCCTGCCTAAAAGGAGCACACATGGCAACAGAACAATAGGCTTTATTAAATTTCAGTCCATCCTGAGCCAACTCATCAATATTTGGGGTCTTACAATCTTTACTTCCATAAATCCCCCAGGTGTCTCGGTTCATATCATCCGCAAGAAGAAAAACGACATTGGGCTTTTCTCTTGCTGAGAGTGACATCATCAAAGCGCCACAAGTCAGTATTGCACTAAATATTTTTCTCATTTCCAATAACTCTCCCTAAGCCTCTCTTAATTGTTATGATTACATGCATTAATACATTAGGTATTTCACCTATCTCGTTATATTCAATAGAATCATTAGCTCTCCTTGCGGAACATCTAAAGAACATAATCATACGATCAGGAACCATTTAAAAAACGCCTAGTTTTATTTTGTCATGACGCGAACTTTACTTACCTTACCAAAGAGTGCCGCAGAATTATTTTTGAGAACTTTAGTTTCTAATTCCCCCTCAACGGTGCAGTTGAATCGACGCAAGTTGAAATCCCCTTTTTGATAATCAAACGTATTTGCATCATCTTCGTACAATTCATAGCTCCCGGCTTTTTTACCATAGAGACGCAGCTCGAGAGTTTTACCTCTGGCTTCTTTCGTACTTATTGCCGACTTCGAAAGCATTGGGATAAGTGAGCCCTCTTTAACAAACAAAGGAATACGATCATTCAGTTCTTTGGCAGTGACTGAAATCGTTTTATTATTCCCCACAAATTCACCAGTATAAAAGTTGTACCAATTACCAGCAGGCAAAGTTACAGATCTTTTGGAGTGTTGATTCTCATAGAAAGGAGCGACCATAATTGAAGGACCAAACATATACTGATCGGTCTTTTCAATAATTTGACCCATGGCGTAAGGATTCGTCTCGCCGTCTAATTTACCATTTGTAGCCTTCGCTTTATTTTCACTAAAACCATTTTCTAAAACCATCGCTCTAAAGGGAGGTATGCCTTTGCGGTTATAATCGGCAAAAGCTGTGTAGAGATAAGGAAGTAAGCGCATACGCAGTTCAATCACTTCTCGAACTGAATCACTGACTCCTGGGTAACTCCAAGGTTTTTTGCCAGAAGCCCAAGCATTTAACATAGCGAGTGGTGAGAAACAAACTGTTTGAATACGATTGAGCCATTCGCGATCCGTTTTAGCGGAACGTGCTTCTGGCGACCACAGGATGCCGCTCATACTTGCCGCAGAAATCCCCGTAATGTATTCTGAATGGGAATAAGAATCAGAATAAATAGCAAAGGGAAGTCCAGATGCAGAACCATTACTGGCGCGCACGAGTCCATAAGTTCTTGTGTTATATTTCTTGAAGAGGTCAGTATAAAACATTTTCTGCATGAGCATACCATAGGTTTGGCGCATAGCTTCAGCTGATGTCCCAGAGGGGAAAGTCGCGTGATCAGGCCAAAGCCATTTATCATAACCATCAACTTCATCAACCTTGTAACCACTGACACCGATACTCACGTGATCTCGATAATGTTGCTCTGCAATAATTGTTCTAGGTGCTTGCATAGTGTAATCGGGCACCATGCCAAGCCAAACCAAGTGCGACCCACAATAAGGATACATTTCTTCATAGATCTTCGCCTGTTTTGATAAATAGGGATTCTCCCAAAGATTAAGGCGAATACCCTTTCCCAATAGGTCTTGAGTAAACTTTTTTGGATCAGGAAAGCGTTTCTTTTGCCATTCAAAAGTGCAAGGATAAGACTTCGTCATCCAACCCGGCTCTAAACCCAATACATCAAGTGGAAAATCCTGTTTTGCAAACTGGCTAACTTCCTCACGACATTGAGCCTCGTCAAAAGCGGCGGGCACACGATGCCAAAAGCCAAGTCCCCACAACGGTGGAAGCGCTCCCCCACCATTCAGAAGGTTATAGCGTTGCACCACTTCTAACATTGATTTCCCACTAAAGAGATATACTTCGAGACCAGGACAATTGATCATCGCTTCTACAGCATCACTTGCAGGCACTGCTTGCCAAGGACCTGCCTGAGAAGCGACTTCATCTTTTGGAGGATTACGATCAACTTCTGGAGGATTATTATTAGAGTCTTTGCGATTGCCGAGCTGATTATAAATCTTCAGATATTTTGCCGTATTAAAATAAACGCCGTAGCCTTTACTTGAAATATAAAATGGTACCGGTGCATGCGTTTTGCCAGAGCCTTTCCCCCAGTGATCGACTTTCAGTTCGAGCACTTTTTTCGAGGATTTCAAATACTTCATTTGCAAACCAAATCCATAGATTTTCTCATCAGCCGCACAAGGGATATGGATCATGATCTTACCATCTTGAGTAATCATGTGAGTAATCTCGCCCTTTTTAAAAGGAAACGGACTCTCACTTAGTTTATTTATAGCATCCCATCTTGGAGCTTCTGCGGCAAGATCCGTGTAGCGTAATTCATTGCTTAAATCACCTAATTCAGTTTTCCATACGCCATTAGCTTTTTGATCCCATTTCGGTATTGGACTGAGATCTTGAATGTCTCCGCTTAAAGCAAACGCTTCACTGACAAGACATAGGAGAGGGAGAAAGTATTTTAATTTCATTTTTATATTCACCGTTAGTTGGTTATTTATTTAAATTTAATTAGTCCTACCCAGTAGCATTTGTCAGAAACAGAGTATATAAGGCTAACGATAGGTTATCCATAACCGGTCTCAAGACAACATAATAATACAACTAAATATCCTGCTAATCCGAAAAGCATTAGCTATCATTCAATTAGAGAAAAAGTGTTAAAAACAAAGGATTTACATTATAGACTATCCACTCGCTACCAAGGACTCTCCCTCTATCACTCTACTTAGTCAGCCTTAATGCTCCTTATTCTCTCGAACAATCTCTAAGACTTCATTCAACTCTTCTTTAGTATTAAAGACCGTTACAGCGACTGTCGTTGGTAGATCACTAAAGATGGGATTTAATACCTTTAAAATGTCTCTGCTAAGTTCAGTGTATGCCCCATAAAACAAATTTCGAACACCTTTCTTTTCTAATTCAGTAAAGAGCTCCCCGATTATTTTTGTCTCTGAAAGCACTAACTCCAAATCTGTCGCCAACGATAAATCAACAATCCGAATCATATCATGAATTTCGTCATCCTCCACGAGTTCACGTAAATGATCTATTGTCTCAGAAGTTTTAAAAGCGCCCTCTATGATTGAGTAAACAATTTCATCCTTCTTATCGTATGTGTATGAGTATCCCATTTTATTTTTTTTGGTATTAAAGTCTTAGATAACCTATATCATTTCGTTGCGAAGCGCAAATACTACATTCGTTCGATTCATCTTATATACGATGCCATGCTAGTCGTTTTTTAATAGTCTAATTAAGTCAAAATCTCTCTCTTGTCTTTCAATAAACAATACAATTGGAGTCTCTCCTTCTAAACGATAGTAAACATATACAGGAGAAACAACTAACCTTCGATAGGGAGTCTTCTTCAGTTCGATTGGCACACGTCCTTTTCGAGGTGTTACTTCCAATAACTCTACTTTATCAAATACACTTTTAACAAAATTGCTTGCTGCTACTAAATTTTCAACTGCGATATAATCGGCTATTTCATCTAATGAATTTAATGCGGGTTCAGTCCAAACTACTTCAGCCATCTCTTTAGTTTCTGCTTTGCTTGCTTACTAGAAAACACACGGCCTTCCTCATAGGCCTTTTCACCTCTAGCTATACCTTCCAACAAAACCAACCTCCTCTGAGACGATTCAAATGAATCAACATCAACGAGATAAGCACTGGGTCGACCATGTTCTGTAATCAAAACAGGATCTTTTGATTTGTGAATCTCACTCAAGATTCGTGTCGCTTGGCGCTTTAAAGTGGTAACGAGTTCAGTCTTCATAAAGTGACACTATAGTAGCACTTATGGGAATTGCAAATTATATTTTCACCACCCGCACAAGATGAGGGGTTGCCGAAGGAGCGCCCTTACCTCTTCACTCATTCTATAATCGTCAAATGACACATTGAATACCTCACCTCGAAAAGTCCAACCCCGTGCCAAGGCACCGAGAATGAGCAAGTTCAACTTTGGAATACTAAACCGTGTTGGGGATTCCTCTCCATATAATTGTTGTGCCTCTTTTTATTATTCATCGTCTTCATCGGAAATCATTCCGTGCAAAAAAATGTTTCCATCATTAAAAACAACTTCTTCTTCTTCAACTTGGAAACCCAAATGAGGAATCATTGCCTTACCATCACACGTTGAGTCCTCAATTCCATCCAACAGACTAGCCGTGCTAAAGACCAAAGTTTGAATTAACCCCTCTTTTTTTTCTTGGCTTATTGATCCTTCCTCGTCTAAAACGTTTTTAATTCCTTTTTCCAGGCAGGCAAGAAACGCTTTTGACCGCTTACGATATTTATCATTATTAATTTCAATTTTCATAATCATTTCATTTTTTATTTTTTAACGACTGGACGTGCCTTTTTCTAATTCCGATAGCCTCGATTCCATGTGTTGAATGCGTTCGGGATTATTTTGATACAAATTCATTTTTTGACCCAAATCAGCGGAGAGATCAAACAGAAAACCGGCTGCGTCTACAGGAAGGACTTCATGCGCGTCTATATACCAGTCAGGTTCTGCTTTGATGCCGCCTTTTCTTAAATAGGCCCAACTTCCCTGACGAAGCCCCAACTTCCCATTAGAAGCATGATAAACTAACTCTGTCCGCACCGGTTCATTCGCACGCAAGGAAGGTAGAATGTTCAGACTATCTTCTGCTGTTCCAGGCTCTAATGGTGCACCAACGATATCGGCAAACGTCGCAAACAGATCTGTTAACGAGAGTGTTGCATCAATACGACGCCCGCCGTCAATTCCGCCTTCTGGCCATGAAGCGATAAACGGAACGCGGTGGCCGCCTTCAAGCAGATCACGTTTCATCCCTCGCAAGACTCCCGAGGAATGATGCTGATGAGTTCGGATCAACTCGCGCATAAAAGGCGCAGGACCGTTATCACTCGAAACAATCAGTAGAGTGTTCTCATAAATTCCTTCTGCCTTCAAGGTGGCAACGATCTCACCGACAGCCGCATCTGTCTGAAGCACATAATCACCATAAAAACCAGCGCCGCTTTTGCCCTGGAATTCTTGGGACGGCACCAAAGGTGTGTGCGGAGATGTGGTGCTAAAATAAAGGAAAAACGGTTGTTTCTTTCGGCTCTGTTCCTCAATATAACTGACGGCTTTGCGTGTGATCGTCGGCATAACATTTTCCAACTTCCACCCTTTTTCGCCAGGACCTACCCCATGGATGTAACCCATCTTTTCCAGCTCCTGACTTCGCAATTTAGGACCATCGACATCGACGGGGTCGCAGGTAAGTCTGTCGTTCTCAATAAAAGCATAAGGCGGCATATTCGGCGTACCATCGCCAAAGTAGTAATCGAACCCCGCACCAAGAGGTCCCCCAGTTATCGGTTTTGACCAGTCAAACATAGCACAAGTCGCTTTACTTGTTCCAAGACCGATGACAGATACCGGCGGCTTTTCACCCCCTTTCCAAGGCCAGTCCATGCCAAGATGCCATTTTCCGATGCAGGCGCTATCGTAACCTTGTGTCTTGAGCATTTTAGGCAACGTCAAGCGGTCGGCACTGATAGCGGTCTCTTCCCATGGGTTGAGTCGGCCAGCCTTCATCTTCCCACGCCAAGCATAACGCCCCGTCAGCATCGCGTATCGACTCGGACTACAAACGGTGCTAGGCGAATGGGCATCTGTTGCCCAGACTCCTGCCTCTGCCAACGTATCCATCTGCGGCGTCTTAATCTTCGAGTCCGCATTCAGAAAGGAAACATCCCCATAACCGAGATCGTCCGTCAGCAAAATTATAATGTTGGGTTTGTTGACACGTTCTCCCGATGCCGAAATCATTAGCCCAAGCACTCCTGCCATGAATAGAATCTTTTGAATAATTGATGTCATTGTTTTCTTTTGTTAACCATTGAATCTGCTTCCACTTTCAATTCATTCCCAATATTCACTATAAGGGGAAAGGTTATTGATCGTCACTTACTTTAATGTACATCGGTACATATTGCAATACTGCCAAAACTGCGATAACAAACATAAAGTCTTCAAATGCCTGAAATAAAAATATTCCTAGCAGTGATAACACTTCAGATATTGCTAACCCCATCACAAACACAGGCATCAAAGAAGCGAGACTACTTAGGGCTTGCTGATTTAATCATTCAGCAAAAAACCGGCCTTTTATTTTTTGTTAAAAATAAAATTTTTAACGTAGCATTAATGTTACATTTAAAAGTGGCATGTTTTTCTTGAAAATAATGCAATAAATCTGCTAAAAGTCCTCGAATATTCAGGTATAAGATAAAGGCACAAAGAACCTTTTCAAGGTTCGCAACAAGTAAACTTAGAGAAATCATACTTGCACTTGTTTGGGCTAATTTAGCC
>CAWUTK010000062.1:0-6313 GCA_963924785.1 uncultured Opitutales bacterium | reverse complement strand
TCCACCTGTAAGGCTTATAAATAGTATAATTGTAGGTAATTGTTTCAATGTAGTAAGGCTGATGTTCGAAGCTTGTTTATTACTTCAGAATTTAATGCAACAAAGTTACAGTAAATTCTGAAATTATAAACGAACTTTTCTTAGTTTGATGGAGAAACTGTAATTGGAACAGTGACTTCATCAAATCCAGGAACTTGAACGAATAAACTACCTTTTGAAGGTGCACCCCCTCTGATCGGGATGTTTACAGTCTTCTTTCCTTCTGCGATCCTTACTTCATCCATGATGACTCCTTCTGGAATATTAGTTGTAACATCAACTTTTAAACCACCTGAAGGAGCGGCATTATCAATTTTAAACAAGATTCGTTGAACTTGCCCAGATAAAATATTAATTGTTGCTGGAACAACTCGAATCATAGATTTATCGATTCGGAAGTTATCTATGAAAATTCTTCCAGTCCCGTTTTCTAAGAGTATTTTGTATGTTTTTCCTGCAGGAAGCGATGGAACAATAATGTTTAATTGATTTTCGGAGATGAATTCAGTCGTAACTTGTGCATTGTCAAAATAAACTTTGTCAAATCGGCTAAACCCACGGCCTAAAATAGGTAGCTTTGTCCCCGTTGGTGCACGATTACTTTCAATCATGACTGGGTAGCGGTTTGTTAGCTTAAACTTGTGTATGTCGCTTTTCGTTTCACGAGTTTTAGCTTTTTCTCCTGTTCTATAATCGTAATTAAGAATATAATAAAAGGTTGCGGTGTCCCTGTTATCGGGGAGCTTGTAGTCGAAATCGAAGATATGATCGCTCACGTCGCCTTTTGTCATTGGGTATGATTTTCCGTCAATGACGACGTTTGCTTTCATGGTCTCTTTGTTGATCATTGCATTCTTAATTTTTGCATCAACACTGAGTGTATAAATTCCAGATGGGTTCTCTGGGATTTTATTTGATGTTAAGTTTGATAAAGTGACATCACAGCCAACGAAACCAAAAGATAATAGTGTAAGTATAAGATTGAGTTTAAGTTTAGTATTTCTCATAAAATTTATTATAGTTAATTTAAAGAATCTAAATGTTGAAGAAAAACGTGCAAGCATAAGTTCGAAAAATATGAAATTAGGAATTTATGTGCATGTACCATTTTGCTCAACAACGTGTGATTTTTGCAGCTTTTATCAAGAAAAGCCTCAAAAAGGCCAAATTCATGATTATCTAGAAGCCCTTGAATTAGAATTCGAGTTAAGTCCTTCATGTGTAGATGCAACCACCGTTTTTTTTGGAGGAGGAACGCCAAGTGTTTTATCCGCCAAAGATTTGGAACGTTTAATTAGAATTGTCAAAAAACGGGTCGGTGAAAATGTTTCCGAGTGGTCCATTGAAATGGCTCCTTCGAGCGTGAAAGTAGATAAGCTTAAGGTATTGAAAGAGTTAGGCGTCAATCGAATTTCTCTAGGAGTTCAGAGTTTTGATCCAGTTTTACTCGATTTCATGGGTAGGCAGCACAGTGTTTCCCAGTTAACTCAGGCTTATGAACGAATCCGTGATGCGGGTTTTACTAATGTGAATTTAGATTTAATTTTCGCATTTCCCGGCCAAACGGAATCTCAGTGGGAGCGGGATTTGAAAACGGCAGTGGCACTCGATCCGGAACATATATCGACTTATTGCTTAATTCCAGAAGATGCACTCAGCTTTTTTGCTCGAATCCCTAAAGAAAAGCGGAAAAAAGCGTCAACGGAAGTGGAGGCGAAATTATTTGAAATAACGTGGGATTTGTTGGGTAAGGCTGGGTATCAGCAGTACGAAATCGCAAATTATTCAAAGGCTGGGCTTGAATGCCAGCATAATTTAAATACGTGGAAAATGCAGGAATGGCTTGGTTTCGGCCCTGCCGCAGCTTCTCAATTTGGAGGCGAGCGCTATGCAAATCCAGCAAATTTACAAGAATGGATGAATCCATTGGATGAAGCCTCTTTACCTCATGTTAATAAGGAGCGATTGAGTCCACGTGAGATATTTGAGGATACGTTGATTTTTGGGCTAAGAATGAATGAAGGAGTTAAAAAGGAATACTTACAGTCGTTTGGTGGTAAAGTGCTTGTTAATAGTTGTTTATCTTTCTTTAAGGAGCTGGTTAAGCAGGGAGTACTCCTTGATGAAGGTCAGGCGTACCGGTTGACAGATAAGGGTCGTCTTCTGGCTGATAGCGTAGCAGTGGATTTAATGTGCGTATTTGATGAGGCTGAATTTCTTTGACCTTGGCGGTGGAGTTGAGACACTATTCTTTGTGAATTATTAAACGATTCGAAATCGTATGTTAACGCCTTTCCACTTATTGTAAAATTTATGTTACAGAGATCTATTAGCACTGTGAGCCTTTGGTTGACCTTGATCGCGGTCATTTACTTTTTTGATACTACCGGTATTGTATTCTTACTAATTGCTTTTTCAGGAGTTGCCCAGAAGGAGCTTTATAGAATGTTGATGAGAATGGGCTATTTATCTAATAGTATCATTGGGATCGCTTCAGGGACGTTGTTACTCTTAGTTGCTCATTTTTCTGGAGCGAATGCACCCGTTGTGGATGTGCTGGTGATTACCTTCATTGTGCTTTGCACGACGGTTATTTTTGTTGATGAAAAAGAGCGGAATAATCGTTTGAAGAAATTTATGCCTACGCTTTTTGGCATTTTATTTGTTCCATTTACATTACATTACTATGTGAAAGCGTATCAGTTACCAGAAATAATAGAGCTAGATCTTGCATTGAGTGGGATTGCCATAATTTGCTGGATAACAGTGGTGTCAAAGTTTTCAGATGTGGGCGCATTACTAATTGGTAGGAAAATAGGAAAAAATAAATTAGCGCCAAGTTTGAGCCCAGGGAAAACAAAGGAGGGTGCGATTGGAGGAATACTCGTATCCTGTGTCCTAGGAGTGATCTTAGCTAAAGTGTTGTTCCCGCCTGAATTTTTCCCAATGTGGAAAGCTTTAATTATGTCATTTATTTTGGCAATATTTTCCATAATTGGGGATTTGATAGAATCTGTCTTTAAGAGAAAGTCCGGGGTAAAGGATTCCGGAAATATTATTCCAGGAATTGGAGGCATCTTTGACCTCTTGGATAGTTTGATATTGGCAGCCCCGGTTGGCTATTTGTTGTTCCGATCTCTATTGTTTTAAATGAGCAAGGTTAAGAGGATTGTTGTTCTCGGAGCTTCGGGTTCGATTGGAAGTAGTACTTTAAGAGTGATTCGAGCTCATCCGGATAAGTTGAAACTAGTGGGCATTTCTTGCCATTCAAATGTTAAAAGACTTATTGAAATTGCGAATGAATTTGATGTGCCGAATTTGTGTTTAAGCAATGAGGCGGCTTTAAATGAATATTCGGAACCAAGGGATGCTTTAGAGAAAAGAAATTTTTGTACAGGGGCGTCAGGGTTAGAGACCTTAGCTTCTTTGCCGGAGGTAGATATAGTTCTTGTTGCAACGGTTGGAACTGCTGCCCTTAAGCCTACTTTGTGTGCGCTGGAACATAAGCATCACGTGGCGATTGCGAACAAGGAAATTTTAGTCATGGCCGGTGAGTTTGTTATGAAATCTGCTCGAAGAAATAATGTTCGATTATTGCCAGTGGATAGCGAACATAATGCGATTTTTCAATGCCTTGAGGCGATGGAGCCAAATCATGTCGAAAACATAGTGTTAACCGCTTCCGGTGGCCCTTTCTTGAGATCGTCTTTGAGTGAACTAAAAGCAGTGACTCTTGATCAGGCCTTGAAACACCCGAATTGGAGCATGGGGCCAAAGATCACTATTGATTCTGCATCAATGGCAAATAAGGGATTAGAGCTTATTGAAGCCCATTGGCTATTCGGTATGCCTTCTTCAAAGATTGAGGTAGTTATCCATCCGCAAAGTATTATTCATTCGATGGTTCGTGCGATTGACGGATCTGTGATTGCTCAACTATCGCCCCCATTGATGACGTTTGCGATACAGCATGCATTGTTTTATCCCGATCGACACCCGCCGACTGATCAAGGGATGGACTTTTCAAAGCCGATTTCTATGGATTTAGAACCAGTTGATAATGGAAAATTTCCATGTCTGAATTTAGCACGTTCTGCTATTGACCAAGGTGGAGGGATGCCTGCGGTGTTTAATGCAGCAAACGAGATTGCGGTAGAAGCCTTCATTAAAGGGAAAATAGGTTTTATTCAGATCGCAGAAGTTATAGACCAAACATTGGGGAAGATTAATATACCTACTGTTGATGTGCTTGAGGATGTTTTAATTGCCGATAAAGAGGCTCGGCGAGTAGCGAGTGTTTTGGTTCAGTCTTAAATCTTTTGAAGATTAATTAAAATAAATACGTTGAATTTAATGAGGATTGTTAAGTGTTTTTTATTACCCTTTTTTTTAATGGGATTTATTTCATGTAATGCAGGTACATTGACGATGGAAAAGGTGAAGGAGACTGTTCGTGAGAAATATGGTGATGTAGCTCATTTGAATATTAAGCAATTTTTAGAAATTCCCGCTGATGACTATTTACTGGTGGATGTCCGTGACTCTGACGAATTTAATGTGAGTCACCTTGAACATGCGTTAAACTTGAAAGACCCATCTGCGATTAGAAATGAATTGAGAAATAAGGGATTTCAATCGGTTGTTATTTATTGTTCGGTCGGGTATCGAAGTTCAGATGTTGCTCGGAAATTGAAAGATTTAAAAGGAGTTACCGTTTATAACTTCGAAGGTGGGATATTCGATTGGTTCAATCAGGGTTACAAAATTGTAAATAGTCATGGCCTTGTTAATGAGGTTCACCCCTATAATAAAAAATGGGGTGAGTTATTGAGCTTGAGAGAGCGTTGAAATAATTAAAATTAGTAACTTGTAGTTTTTTGATGGTCGTTTAAATTCTCAGCGATTATTGATAAATTAATATAAGAGATAGAATATTATGCTTCAGGCCGGAATAGTAGGATTAGCAAACGTAGGAAAAAGTACACTTTTTAATGCACTAACAAAAACGCGAAAGGCCGAATCGGCGAATTATCCGTTTTGCACAATTGATCCCAATGTGGGTGTGGTTCAGGTTCCCGATGATCGATTGGAAATATTGGCTAAAATTGCAGGGACGGCGAAGATTATACCGGCCGCAATTGAAATGGTTGATATCGCAGGGCTGGTTGAAGGGGCAAGTAAAGGTGAAGGCTTAGGAAATAAATTTCTTTCAAATATTCGAGAAGTTGATGCCATTATTCATGTCGTCCGTTGTTTTACAGATGATAATATAATTCATAATATGGGTTCAGTAGATCCCATTCGAGATATTGAAACGATTAATACTGAGTTGATTCTTGCTGATCTTCAATCGGTTGAAAATCAGTTGGATAAGGTCACTAAAAAAGCAAAAAGTAAGGATAAGGATATTCTTGCGAGCAAAGCTTTACTTGAGAAACTTTTGCCTCATTTAAATGAAAGCAATCCTGTAGTTACGTTGGAATTAGACGAAGAAGAGACTCTATTGTTAAAACATTTTGGTCTATTATCATCCAAATCAGTTTTATATGCCTGTAATGTTGCAGAAGGTGATTTGGCGAATAAAGCTGAAAATGAAATGGTTGTTAAGGTTACTGAATATGTGAAGTCTCAACAAAGTGCAGGTGTTTGTATCATTTCTGCAGCTGTAGAAAGTGAACTGATCGATTTTTCCCCGGTTGAGGCTAAAGAGTATATGGAAGAGCTAGGTGTCGAGGATTCAGGTGTTTCTGAGTTAATTCGAGCCACTTATGAGCTTTTGGGTTTAGCTTCATATTTAACCGCTGGCGTACAAGAAGCTAGGGCTTGGACATTTACTAAGGGTATGGCTGCACCAGAATGTGCAGGTGTTATTCATACTGATTTTGTCAAAAACTTTATCAAAGCAGAAGTCGTTTCTTATGATGAACTCGTAACCTGTGGCTCTATTCAATCAGCAAAAGAAGCAGGGAAATATAGACTAGAGGGTAAGGACTATCTTTTTGAAGATGGAGATGTTGTTTTGTTTAGATGTGGTGTTTAAGCAAAATTACTGAATCAACTCATAGTCTCATCAATGTGTTTATCGGCAACAGCTAGAGAGCCGAGCCTCCAAAGGGCAACGCAGTTTCGCCCATTGGCTTTTGCATGATATAATGCCTTGTCAGCTCTATCTAGGGCTGCGGTGTAATCTCTCCCCATAAACAGACTGGCAACTCCTATTGAAACAGTAAGAGGGATAGCTGTTCCTTTATACTGAAAAGGATGATTTTCTATC
>CAWUTK010000061.1:0-7267 GCA_963924785.1 uncultured Opitutales bacterium | reverse complement strand
TCCGTCGGGCTGTAGAGGTTGCTGTAGCTGGTGGGCATAATCTATTGTTGATCGGTCCTCCAGGTTCAGGAAAGTCCATGTTAGCTAAACGAATTCCTTCAATTATGCCTCAGCCCACAGTGGATGAGTTTTTGGAAATTATTAGTATTCATTCAGCGGCAGGGCGGACATTAAAAGAAGATTTTGATCATTTTCAACGGCCCTTTCGCGCACCGCATCATACGATTAGTGATGTTGGGCTTTTAGGCGGAGGTTCTGTTCCTGGCCCTAGAGAAATCTCCCTAGCTCATAATGGGATATTGTTTTTAGATGAACTCCCAGAGTATAAACGGTCTGTGCTTGAAGTAATGAGGCAACCGCTTGAAGATAGGGAGGTTACTATATCTAGAAGTGCTGGAAGTGTGACGTTGCCGGCTGCGTTTATGTTGGTTGCAGCAATGAATCCTTGCCCGTGTGGATATCTCGGAGATCGTCAGCATGAGTGCCGATGTAGCCCTGTTCAGATTCAGCGTTACCGTTCTCGGATAAGCGGTCCTTTACTCGATCGAATTGATATCCACATAGAGGCACCAGCTTTAAAGATAGATGAATTAAGGGCTAAAGCTGAAGGTGAGGGTTCGGAGCCAATTCGAGAAAGGATAGAGCAGTGTAGGACTGTTCAACAGGAACGTTCGAAAGGAAGCCTTAGCTATAGTAATTCGTCAATGACTTCGAGGGATATTCGGGATTATTGTGGTTTGGAAAAGGAGCAGGGCGATTTATTGCAAACGGCAATGGAGGAATTGTCTCTTTCGGCTAGGGCTTATGACCGCATTTTAAAAGTATCGAGGACCATTGCGGATTTGGCAAAATCTGACCTAATCGAAACAGCTCATTTGTTAGAGGCGATTCAATATCGAAGCTTAGATCGAAATATTTTTTATTAAAAGAGTTAAAATGTGACTAAAAACTGTTGACAGTGAAATTAGAGTTATTACTTTCACCCCTTCTTAAAAATTATGAAAACGACATTAGCAAGGAAAGAGACCGTAGAGCGTAAATGGTATGTGATTGATGCAACTGATCAGATATTAGGTCGCATGGCTGTAAAAATTTCAGCAATTTTACGTGGAAGAAATAAAGCAATTTATACACCGAATGTAGATACAGGCGACTATGTCGTTGTTATTAATGCAAATAAGGTTAGAGTTACTGGTAAGAAAGAAGAGAAGAAGGAATATATGTTTTACAGCGGTTACGTTGGAAATGAATACCGTCGTAACTTGGCCGATTTTCGTGAGAATAAACCAGAGTTTATTATAGAGCATGCGGTTAAGGGAATGCTTCCTAAAAATCGTCTTTCTCGCCAAATGTTGACTAAATTAAAAATATTTGCAGGTGATGAGCATGAGCATACAGCACAAAATCCAATTGCATTAGAACTTTAGTAATAAAATTATGATACTAGACCCAAAATTAGATATTTTCGCAGGAACGGGTAGAAGAAAACAAGCTTCAGCTCGTGTTCGTCTTGCAAAAGGTGATGGAAAAATCGTTGTTAACGGAAAACCTGTAAAAGAATACCGCCCTGAAGAGCAATTTTTGAAAGCTGTCAATGGTCCTTTAATTATCGTTGAGTTGTTAGATCAACTCGATATTTCTGTTAAAGTTGAAGGGGGTGGTCCTGTTGGTCAAGCCGGTGCGGTATCTTTGGGTATTGCTCGTGCTTTAGAGAAGATGGACGGAGAGTTTCGTAAGCCTTTGAAAAAAGCAGGTTTTTTACGTAGAGACCCGCGTAAGAAAGAGCGTAAGAAACCTGGTCAGCCAGGTGCTCGTAAGAAGTTCCAGTTCTCAAAACGTTAAGCCGATCGAGAAATTTTATTTCAAAAGCCCTTTCAAGAATTTCTTGGAGGGCTTTTTTTTTACAAAAAAGTCAGTTGATGATATGAATGAACTACCTTTGGATGAAATAGTAACACCGGCATATGTGTGTGACTTGAATTTGCTTAGGAAAAATCTTGAATTACTAAAATTTGTTCAAGATGAATCTGATTGCCGAATTTTGTTAGCTCTAAAAGGTTTTGCTATGTTCGCTGCTGCGCCAATGATTCGGGAATATTTAGTTGGCACTTGTGCTAGTTCAGTTCATGAGGCTCAGTTGGGGAAAGAAGAATTCCAGGGACAGGTGCATGCTTATGCTCCCGCTTATTCTAAGCGAGATATTGAAGAGCTAATTCCGTTTATTGATCATATTAATTTTAATTCATTTGGGCAGTATCAAAAGTGGAAACCACTGATGGATGACTCGGGGAAAAATATTTTATATGGATTAAGGATTAATCCAGAATACTCAGAGATCGATGTGCCTCTATATGATCCCTGTCGAAAAAATTCACGATTAGGAATTACTCTCGGCGAGTTTAAAAATCAAGACATTAGGGGTATCTCTGGGTTGCATTTCCATACTTTATGTGAGCAAAATACTTCAACACTGGAGAATACGCTAGCGGTGATTGAGAAGAATTTCGGCGAAATTTTGAACCAAATGAAGTGGGTGAACTTTGGAGGAGGGCATCATATTACTCGGAGTGATTATGATGTGGATTTATTGATTCGCCTAATTCGTGACTTTAAGCAGAAGTTCAATGTGGACGTCTATCTTGAACCCGGTGAGGCAGTGGCACTCAATACAGGCTATTTAGTTGCTAGTGTTCTTGATATCCTTCCGAAGGAAACGCCGATTGCTATTTTAGATATATCGGCAACAGCTCATATGCCCGATGTTTTAGAAATGCCCTATCGACCAGAAGTTGAAGGTGCCGGCGAGGAAAACGATTTACCTTTTAATTATCAGTTGGGCGGTTTGAGTTGTTTGGCAGGGGATGAGATCGGGACTTATTCTTTTTCAGATAAACTTGAAATTGGTCAAAAGCTTGTTTTTAAAGATATGATTCATTATACGATGGTTAAGAATACCACGTTTAATGGCGTTCGTTTGCCTTCTATTGTCACTTATGAATCAGGAGATGTTAATGTGGTTCGTGATTTCGGATATGAATCTTATAAAGGGCGTTTATCATGAATACTTATCCTCAATTCTTAGCAGATGATTTGCCTGAGGTCAGTCCAAATGTTGCGAAATATCATATTATACCGGTTCCTTATGAGCAGACGGTTTCTTATGGAGGCGGAACAGCGAATGGACCTTCTGCGATATTAAATGCATCATTGCAATTAGAGGCATTGCTTGATGGCTGCATTCCTGGGAAAAATGCGATATTTGTGCACCCTCCAGTTGATTGTTCACTCGAGGCAGAGGCATTTATAAAAGCTTTGTGCGACAAGGTTAAAGCGGTTGTTGAAGATGAGAAGTTGCCCATTGTTTTAGGCGGAGAACACTCGATAAGTTATGCCCCTATCAAGGCGATTTTGGATAAAGGTGAGCGGTTTGGTGTTATTCAAATAGATGCTCATGCTGATTTGCGGAATGAATACGACGGAAACAGATGGAGTCATGCTTGTGTCATGCGTCGAGTTCATGAAATGGATGTGCCGATTTTACAACTAGGTGTTCGAAGTTTATGTCAAGAGGAGTTTTTGTATCGGGATAATGATGGAATTTCTTTTGTTGATGCTGAACAGTTGTGTTCAATGTCCACTTTTGAAGGAGTCATTCCAAAAGATTTCCCTAAGAAAATTTATTTAACCATTGATGTTGATGGACTCGATCCGTCGATAATGCCCGCAACCGGAACCCCAGAGCCTGGTGGGTTGTTATGGTACCCGTTAATGGATTTACTGAAGACCATTACGACCCAAAGGAAAGTAGTTGGACTGGATGTTGTTGAGTTAGCACCGATTGACAGTCTTCACCATTGTGAGTTTACTGTGGCTAAATTAATTTATAAACTCATCTCACTATTAAATGCGAGAGAGTAGCAAAAGGATGATACTATGAAAAGTGCCTATGAATTAGCCATGGAACGATTTGGCGGAGATGATGACGTTAAGCCAGTCTCGGATTCTCAAAAAGCGGAGTTGGCAGATATCTCTTCAAAGTACGAAGCGAAAATAGCCGAAAAGAGAATTTTTCTTGAAAAGGAAATGAATGAAGCTCGGGCCGAGGGTAAGGTATCGGAATTAGAGGAATTGGAGCGTCAACTCCAAGACCAAGTGAAAATTCTAGAGGAAGATATGGAAAAGGAAAAAGACCGGGTGAGAAACCGCGATTAAATTTTATTATCGAGCGATATCGTCTTGCGTCAAAAGTGTCAGATTGCTTTTAAGCATAATTTCGATCGCAAGATCGTGTTCTTCAAGACTTAGCGTGATGGCCGATTTATCGTTTGGTCGAGAGAGAAAAGGGTAGAGGTAATTGATGTTTATCTCCGCCTGAATTAATGCTCTCGTAATCTTGTGCATTTCTGTGCAGTCAGATAGTTCTACTGCAACAACATTGCTTTCGCTAAAGTAGAAGTTGTTTTCTTTCAATAATTTGCGAGTCCTTTGAGGATAGTTGACGACGATTCTAATGATTGAGGTGTCAGTGCTATCAATGGTTGTTATGGCCATGATAAACACCTCGTTTTGATTCATTATATTAAACAAGTCATTAAGTCTCCCCACCTTGTTTTCCGAATGTAGGGAGAATTGTTTGATGAGGAATTTATCCGGGTGCATCGATCCTAAATTAGAAACCGCTTGGTTGTAGTCTGAAGATTCTGTATCCATTTGTTGTGGATGAGATTGTATACTTTGTTCTGATCTACAAGGAAAAATTTAAAGGATATCTTTGTAATGTTTAATTGCGGTCATTTATTATTATAGTAGTGGGGTTTGTCTGTTTTTATATTTTGTAACTATCTGATTAGCAATAAGTAGTTTGACAAAAGGTGTTGTTGATAATAATGATGCTTCTTTCTCTTTATCTTTATCTCGAATTATGTTTTTTATTCACTTTAGGATGAGGAATACTTCGAAGCTTGCTTCGCCATTTGTAAACTTTGGTATTTGGTAATCTTGAATGCCTCTGGGCTTGCCCCGAGGATGGTTACTAAAAAATCGTGCCACCTATGGCTTTTAATAGGATTGTTTTGTTTAGGAACTCAGCATGTTGTAGCAGTTGCAAAATATTGGGATACGGATGGTGGCACTCCTGGAACTGGGGCTACTCCATCTGGGACCTGGGATGGTGTTACCTCTAATTGGACAACTGATACTACTGGTGCATCAGCAACTACTACATTTGCGAATAATGATGATGCTTTTTTTGCGGCAGGGACTACTGCTAATACAAATTATATAGTTACATTGAGTGGAACGCAGATTGCAAATAGTGTTAATCTGGAAGCAGATGGGGGAGCAGATGTAACGATTCAAGGAGGCACTGCCTTGCAGTTAGGAGTAGGGAATACTCCTTTTGATGTTGCTTCTGGCCGAACGTTAACAATAGGGTCAGCCATAACAGGAGGCGGTAATGGTTTATCTAAGGCTAGCGCCGGTGATTTGATTTTATCAGGGACAAATAGTTACATTGGGGCAACCAATGTAACGGTGGGGACATTATTTGTTGGGTCAGGTGGGTCATTATCGAATGCTTCGACGGTGACCGTTAGTGCGAACGCAGTATTAGGCGGTGAAGGTTCAATTGCGGGATCAATGAATATGTCGACAAATGCGATTGTTTCTCCGGGTGATTTGAAAAATGACATTGGATCATTGGCTTTGGACGGGACGAATGATTTTACGAATGGAATTTACTATTTTGAGGTCAGTGATGCAACTTTAGGAACGGCAGGGACAGATTATGATTTGATAACGTCTACTTCCAATATCGATTTTTCAGCACTTTCCGGTAATAATCTAACGATTCAAATTCGAAATAAGACTGCCGGTTTTTTTAATTCACTTGAAGGATTAACCGCCTTTGTTAATTCACCGAATTGGGGTACTGGGGCAGGTGACTTAGAGATTATGCGTAGTTCTGGAACCATGTCTAATTTCAATGCGAGTTATTTTACACTAGATTCAGATATCCTTAATATTAATTGGGAAATTAAGCAGAATGGGAATTCTTTATGGTTAAGTTATGCGGCTGTTCCGGAACCGTCGACTTATGTGTTAGGTTTTGGATTATTAGCATTTCTTTTTTATCGTATAATTCGAAAAATCGTTAGTATATAGTGATTTATGTGCGTATGGTTGCGATTGTGATCGTTTGTTAATCAGGTTTTATTTGTATAAGGTTGGCTTATGGCTTTTAAATAAAACATTTAATAAGTATTATTAATTATAAATTTGTCAGCTTTTCTTTTCGAAGTGCTTGAGCGGTAGAGCGAAGGAACTTGACAAAATACAAATTGCCATCGTTATTAGGCTAAGTTTGTATGAGAATTTTTAAAATTAGCTTTTCCATGCTTGCCTGTTTAGGTAGTTGCTTGATTGTAAGTAATTCAGTTTTCGCAGCTGCAAGGTATTGGGATCTTAATACGACGACTGCAGGTGCAGGGGCAACGCCCACGGGAACATGGGATACAGGAACGAGTAACTGGGCTACTGACGCAGCCGGAACAAGTGCCTCTACTACTTTTGCAAATAATGACGATGTGTATTTCGCTGCGGGAACAGATGCCACAAATAATTATACGGTCACTGTAAGCGGAGGGGTCACTGTTAATAGTATTAATGTTGAAGCAGACGGAGGTGCTGATGTTACCATTACAGGCGGAAGTGGCATCTCATTGTTTGCGACTACGACTACGATAGATGTTGCGAGTTCTAGAACTTTAACAATCGCATCTCAAATTGTAGGTTCCAATAATTTATCAAAATCAAGTGCAGGGAATCTCATTGTTTCTGGGGCTAATACATATTCAGGATCAACGGCGGTCACTGCTGGAACAATGTTTGTTGCATCAGGTGGATCGCTAGCTACTGGAACGGGAACAACTGTTAGTGCCAGTGCTATTTTAGGCGGAGAAGGAACTTTGAATGGGAATATGACATTGGCGACAGATGGTATTGTTTCTGCCGGAGATGCGGCTAATGATATTGGTTCATTAGCTTTAAATGGAACGAATGATTTTACGAATGGCGTCTATTATTTCGAAATCAATGATGCTGAAGGCGCAACAGCTGGTACTGATTATGATATCCTTAATATTAATTGGGAAGTTAAACAGGTCGGAAATTCATTGTGGTTGAGTTATGCCGCTGTGCCAGAGCCTTCAACTTATGTTATGATTTTCGGGTTGATACTACTTGTTGGGCAAGGCTTTTTTCATCGTTT
>CAWUTK010000060.1:0-4013 GCA_963924785.1 uncultured Opitutales bacterium | reverse complement strand
AAGTCTTTATTGTCAAAGGCGTAGAATTGTAGTTGAAAAAGATCAAATCCAGGTATTTTCATATCAAACATTATGCCACCAAGATAGGCGCGGAAGTCTTCTCCTAAATTAGTTCCAGCAGTTAGTGAAACATCTTTAATTAACCCGTCGCCAAAATCGTTGCCGAAGATTTTCTCAAAGCTAAGAAAAGTATAAAACTCGCCGTACAAATCTGTGTCATCATCAAATGGTTCAGATATATCTAAAAAGAGAAAGTTGGAGCCATATTTCCAGCCATTGGCATGTTCGAGGGTAATTATTTGCCTCGTTTGATCACCTAGTTCATAATCAGAACCGGCTAAAATTTGTGCGTTTGTTGATGTCCAGTCGAATAACGACTCTTTACCGTAACTGGCATTAATCAAAATTGTGCATAGGGCGAAGTAGGTAAGTATGTTTTTCATATTTCTAATTATGATATTGAGATAAGGGATGTCAAATTCATAGGCATCTCCTATGGGCGAATAGGCAAAAATATTGCAAATTCTATGTTGAATGTGCATTGTTTGGTAAATTATGAGTGATGAAAAAACATGCTTCTGCGATATAAGTAAGACTTATGATGCTTGCTGTGGTGTCTTTCATAGCAGAGAGCATCGTCCTGAAAGCGCTGTTGCACTCATGCGATCTCGTTACAGTGCTTATTGTTTGGGTTTGATGGATTATTTGTATGAAACGATGCATCCGAAGACGCGTGGTGAATTGCTAGAGAATCAAGAAATGGATTGGCAAGGACTTGAGGTTATTAGTCATTCACTGGGTGGAAAGAGTGACAAGATCGGTAAGGTTGAATTTAAGGCGTTTTATCAGGTAGAGGGGAAGATTTACGATATGCATGAGCTTTCTAAATTTAAACGCCATAAAGGGGTCTGGGTTTATGTTGATGGGGCTCAATTCGAATAGTGTTTAGGTGAAATGGAATCTCGTGAGTCAAATACGTTGGTGTGCTTTCGATGGGTTTTATCGGTTTCGATCTTCTTTTGTTTCCTTGGTTATGCAGTAGGGACTTACCGTTATGATAATGCCATTTTTACATTTTTGTGGCATGAAGAGTACTTGGATTGGTCGGAAGATCGAGCGAAGTGGGTGATTTTTCTATTAGTGGGTAGTACGTTGGTCAGCTCATTCCTTGGTTTGTTTCGAAATATAATCTACTTGTTTGCTGTTTATTATTAAGCACACCTTTGTTTGGATTTGATTCATTTGCCCCACCGAAAGGTTTAGATCCTGTTCATGTCCGAGTGGTTTGGAATGAAGACCCTCAGCATACGGCCACGATTTCTTGGACAACAGGAAATGAAGCATCGGTTAACCAATTGAATTACGGTGAGAAGAAGAGTGATCTGTCTCGTCATCAGAAGGCTGATCTTAATGGGGTGTTTACGTTTTCGGCTCATAAAAAGCGGAAGGGAGCAATTAAACCCTTCGAAATGTATTATCATCATGTGAATTTAAAGGGTTTATCTGCAAATACTGTTTACTATTTTCAAGTGAAGTCTGATGGACATGCTTCGAAGGAATTTTATTTTAGAACAGCGCCAGAGTTAGATGAGGATTTTAAAATACTTTCGGGTGGAGATTCTCGATCGGATGGTGATTCATTAACTGGATTGAATTTTTCTGTTCAAATTAATAAAAAAATTGCGTCGATAGTAGAGTTAGATGATACAGTGCTGGCATTTGCTCATGGAGGTGATTTCGTTTTTCATGGTTCAGATGATCTCGATGAATGGAATGATTGGTTGTTTATGTTTGAAGACACGTATGCGTCTGATGGAAGGATTCTTCCAATTATTCCTACGAGAGGGAACCATGAAGCAAGAGGTGTTATTTATGGAGAGGTGTTTAATCAAATTGGAGATAAGAACAATTATTTTGTGACTTATTTATCGCCGCAAGTTTCGTTGATTACTTTGAACTCGAATATTCCTACAGCTGGAGATCAGAAAATTTTCTTAGAAGAAGCGTTGAAGGCAAATCAAGGAAAACGCTGGCAATTAGTCCAGTATCACCGCCCTGCTTATCCGGCCGTTAAAAAACCGGGGGCCGCATTGCAAAACTGGGTGCCGTTATTTGAAAAATATAAAGTACCATTAGTTATGGAATCTGACGGTCATGCATTAAAGCGCACCGTGCCGATTGTTGCAGGAAAGCATGTTGAGGGTGGAGTGGTTTATGTTGGAGAAGGAGGACTAGGTGTTAAGCAGAGGACGTCTAAGGATTACTGGTATTTGAAACCACCGGGAATGTCTATGGCAGCCCATCATGTTCAAGTGATTTCTTTTTCAAAAAGCAAACTCGTTTATAAGGCGATTGGCTTAGATGGGAAAGTGCTTGATGAGTATGTTATTCAAAAATGATTTACAAATTTGTTAAATGGAACCAGCAGTAGTAGTTGATTTTTTGAAAGATTGCACTGGCTTTCAGATGTTGCCGGATCAGGTGTTGAGGCGATTATCGACTAAGTTGAGTTTAGAGTATTTTCCTGCAGGGACACCTCTTTTTGTGGAAGGTCAGAGTCGTATCGAAAACATCATTTTGATAGAGGTCGGAACGCTGCAGCTGTCATCGGAAAGTGCAACGGTTCATAATCTTGAAAAACTCGTGCTTGAGAGGGGAGACGTGTTTGGCGCAATTTCTGTTTTATTGAATAACTCTTTGTCTATTCGCTCGGTTCATACGTTAACCGATTGTTTTTTATATTAACTTCCGCAGCAGGAATTTTTGAAAATCTGTGAGAGTTATCCTCCATTGAGGTCAGAATTCACCTCGTTTCTTGGAGATGATTCGGTTGATAGGTTTTTGAAAAATAATCAGAATCGCTATATCGAAAGACTTCAAGAGGTTGATTTAGATGATTACGCTGCAATTGGTGATGCGATAAAACCAGGTTATGTTTCGTGCGAGTTGGATGAATCGATAGCGTGCGCATTAAGGTTAATGCTAGATAATCACGTTGGTGCAATCATGGTGATTGATGACGGGAAGTTGTCGGGTTTGGTAACTTACCAAGATTTTTGTTCTAGGGTTATTCTGAAGGACTTGTCGAAAAATGAATCGGTGGGTTTGTTGATGCAGTCTGATGTAAAAACGGTTGAGCCTACATTGCCATTGCTAGAGGGGTTGATGCTAATGGCTCGTTATGGAGTCCACCATTTACCTATTGTTGATGCGACAGGAATCGTTTATGGCATTTTGAGCGCTAGGGATATGCCGCAGACTCGACGGCATTCATCGTTGAACCTACTGCAGAAAATCCGTGAAACGAAGCGGCCAGAAGATCTTTATTTTGTTAAAGCTGAATTAACGAGGGCTACTTCATCTTTACATCAGCAAGGGTTTGCTATTGATCCAATTACGCGCTTTATCGCACATGCGAATGATGCAGTGGTGGATAAGGTGCTTGCTTGTGCATTAGCAGAAGTGGGAAAAGCTCCTTGTGATTATGCTTTTGTTGTTTTTGGAAGTGAAGGGCGCGAAGAGCAAACATTAGTGGTTGATCAGGATAATAGTATTATTTTTCAACCGTTGGATCAAGATGTTGAAGCTTGTCGAAAGTATTTTTTACGCTTGGGTGAAATTGTCTGCGATCATTTGAATGAATTAGGTTATCCCCATTGTAAGGGTGGCGTGATGGCTTGTCGTCGAGAATGCTGCATGACTTTAGATGAATGGGAGCAACGTTTTTACAACTGGATAAATACGCCTGATCCTAAAAATGTGCTGAATAGTCAGATCTACTTTGATATGCGTGCTATTTTAGATGAAAAGCATCTTGTCTCTCATTTGATGGATAAAGTTTTTGAATATTTATCATCTGAATCAAGTCGTTTTATATATAATGTTGCAAATTGTTTATTGGCGACACGGTTGCCTGCGCTTCCCCCCAAATTCAAACCAAAGAAATCGATTTTTAAGAGGGAGCTTGATGCTCTCAATCGGATTGAGTTAGTGTTTCGTTGAGACTCTTCAAA